>NZ_VFTI01000002.1:0-371963 GCF_006439515.1 Mesorhizobium sp. B3-2-1
ACCCGAGACCCACCCCCAAAAGATTGCAACAAAAGCTGCGTCTCGGCAAACTTGTACTTGCTGAATGCAACGCCGCCATCGCCATAGATAAGCACCCGATCGATTGCGTACCCAAGGCGTCCGCGCACCGAACCCAGATAGTCCTGCTTGGTTTGGCAAACCGACCCAGGCGTGGCCGGACATTGACTATCGCCCTTTACGGTAGAGCCAGCGAAGTTGCCCTCAATGCCAATGACGAATTGGTTGATCTGGAAGTTGTAGCCGATCTGGCCGCCGTACACGGCTCCGGACCCGTTTGTATTAAAGGGAACGAAGCCCGGAGAGGTTGCCGGCGACCAACGGCTGTCATTCCAGGCGCCACCGACTTGAGCGCCGACATAGAGGCCTGTCCATGAGTACGGCATGACGGCCACTGGCTCAACCAAGTCGGCCGCCAGGACTGGAGAAGAGGCTGCCAGAAACGCCGCGGAACAGATGAGCCTGAGTTTCATGCCTTCGTCTCCAAATCGTCAACTTCCAATTTGGCGCATTTTCCCATGAAAAGTCTGCGCTACTTTTGCAACAAGGTGAAATATTTACCGCCGGGCCACGCACCGGCCGGGCGTCGCTCCGTCGCCAGGCCTTTGATCTCCTTCAATCGCATGCTTCGCCCATATTAGCGGAAGCGCATAAGAGTTGCAGCCGACGCGACTAGGCAACAGCGCCGGTTAGGCCCGGTATTTGCTGGCCGCCCCCGCTCGCGAGTGCCGGGCCGCTGCAGAGGTGACGCTATGGGAACGTCGGCCTCCAGTCGCGGTTGAGCGCCTGCTGCTAGCCTTCGTAGTCAGGAGTGAGTGTGAAGAACACCGGCCGGCGGTCACGGCCCGCAGCCCTGCAATCCGAGCAGCCGAAGAGCCCGACGATCCGCGCTTGGACGAAGCGAGTACCGCGCCTGGAACGCCAGCAATGCTCCCCTTCGCAAACCGGTTTGGCAACGAGCTGGTCATGCCGGCTCGCGATCTCTGGCGCGACAGGTTCCGTAGCATACCTTAATGAATAGCCGCTCTCCGCACATGCGGGCAAGGTACCAGCGAGGAACGCCGATGTCGGTCAGGCCTTTTGTCCGGACTTCGCCCTTGTCGATAGCGAGCAAGACGGCGCGGTCGCGATCACGCTTTCGAACCCGCCGGAGGGCTTTGGCTTGGTTTTGAGGGGGATCGGCAGCTCATAGTTCGCAGTTTCGTCCGGCCCGGGGAGCCACTTCGAGTTGAACGCCGAACGCCGTGGGCCGCCTCTTACCCTCTCGTTTCCTCCAGACGTCCAAGAGCCTGCTGGAGCCTAGTTGTTCATCTGTACAAAACTGGCCGGTGGCGAACAGTGGATAGGCTAGCGCAAATGATCGCTCGGCAAGCGCGTATGCAATAGGGCGCGTTGAGCGGCAACTCGGCTAGTCTGTCGCAAGAACGAAAATGGAAGAGAAGCAGAACTTTCGTGTGCGATTTTTGCACACGACCTTCCGCAACCATCTGATATTACTTATCTATCTGCCCTGTCCATCATCGGGGCGATTGCGAGTTTTGCATTCAACATGTTGTTCGGATTGGTTTTCCAGGCGATCCGTCCAGGCGGATCGGGTTCTGCCGCGACATGTAGCGTATTTATTGCCGCAATCAAACTGTCTGCCGTCCTTGGTCATCAGCGTAGGTGCGGACGATTGCTTGCTAAACCAAGGAATCCTCGACCTGCCGGGTATGTCTGAGCCAATTGCGCCGGACCCCGTCTCAACAATGGAGTTACGGCGATGAGCGACCCGAGTCTGAGAAACCCGGTCTACGATCCGCAGGAGCCGTTGCCGATTGCGCGGCAAGATGCGGGCGACGTCGATGGTATGACGGCGCTGTTCGAACCGGATGGGGTGATCGACTGTGGCGGTGGATGGTTTCCGCGCGGCCACGAAGCCATTCGCAGCTACTATGCCGATGTCATCGCCTCCGGCCGCAGGTTTGCCGGGGACGGCTTGCCCCGAAGCGCAGCGCAAGCGACATCGCGCCCGCAACGGGCGCGATCCACCAACAGTAAAGGCCGCGGCGGCTACCGCCGCAGCGCGTGTATGCTTGCCTTGCTGTCGCTGCCCATCGGCAGAGCCGTGTCATCGTCGAGAAGCCGCGTGATCCGGGCAAAGCCGGTGAACGCCTTTCTTGCTTCCTCCGCCGACATCTGTCCCGACAAGGCGGCCGAGCAGCAATTCAGCGCGCACTGATACACAGGCCCGCGCCGTCCTGTCGGCCATTTGCGCAAGAAAACCATCGCCTCGGCGACGCTGTCCACTTCTTCTACAGGGTACCCCTGCCCGCGCGATATTCGCACGGGCGCAAAGAAATGCAGGTAGTCCATTGTTTCCTCCGGTCGATCGAGATGCGCTCGACCGAACCCCATGAAACGCGCCGCCCGGCGGTTGGTTCCATGCGAAAAACTGAATTTTTGAAGAATCTGGCGGTCGGATGGATGAGCGATGTCGCCTATACCGTCGGAAAGTGGCACGCCACCTTGCGGCCGGGCCTATACTCCCTCAGCTCCGGCCGCTCTGTGCGGCAGCGCTCAACCGCTATTGGGCATCGGGGATGGAACCGGCAGCCGGATGGCGGCTTGAGCGGGCTCGGTACGTCGCCTGTCAGGATGATCCGCTTGCGCGTCCCGCCGGGCGTAGTCTCGACGACGGGAACAGCCGAGATCAGCGCCTGGCTGTAAGGGTGGGCCGGGGCTGAAAACACCTCTTCCGCGAATCCTTCCTCGACGATCGAGCCGAGATACATGACCGCGATGCGGGTCGAGACCTGACGCACCACGGACAGGTCGTGGGCGATGAAGACATAGGTGAGGTCCAGCTTCTCCTGAAGGTCGGCAAGCAGGTTGACGATCTGCGCCTGTACGGACACGTCGAGCGCGGAGACCGGTTCGTCGAGAACGACGAGATCGGGATTGAGGGCGATGGCGCGCGCTATGCCGACACGCTGGCGCTGCCCGCCGGAGAATTCGTGGGGAAAGCGCATGACATGGTCCGGCAACAGTCCGACGAGGTCGAAGAGTTCCGCGACGCGGTTGGTGATCTCGCGCGACGAGAGCCTGCCATGGATGCGCAGCGGTTCGGCCACGAGATCGCCGACGCGCCGGCGCGGATTGAGCGAGGCCGACGGGTCCTGGAATACCATCTGCAGGCGCCGCCGCAGGGGCCTCAGTTCAGACAGCGACTTCGAGGTGATGTCGTCGCCTTCGAACAGAAGCTCACCGTCTGAAATGTCGTAGAGCCTAACCAGACAGCGCGCCAGCGTGGACTTGCCACATCCGGACTCCCCGACCAATCCGACGGTTTCTCCGCGCCGCACCGTCAGGGAGACATTGTCGACCGCGTGGACGGTTCGCCTGCCTTCGGCGGAAAAACGGGTGCCGATCGAGAAGCGCTTGCCGAGCGAGCGCGTTTCGAGGATTGGACGGTCGTTGTAGATCATCGGTCCGCTCATGTCTGCGCCACCCGAAAGCAGGCCGCCGCGTGCGTGGCGGCGCCAAGCTCGGGCTTGCCGGTTAGACAGGGTTCGTACCGGACCGGGCAACGCGGGCCGAAGGCACAGCCTTGCGGCAACCGCAGCAGCGATGGCGGTGACCCGGGGATGGCTGGCAGGCGGCGGGGTTTCGCACCAGTCAGCGGCGGGATCGAACCAAGCAATGCACGCGTATAGGGGTGTCGCGGGTCGGAAAACAACTCCGTGCGGCTGCCGCGTTCGACGATGCGGCCGGCATACATGACCATGACCCGATCGGCGAGTTCGGAGACCACGCCCATGTCATGCGTGATGAAGACGACGGCCGATTTGTGCGTGGCGCGCAGCTTGCGCACGAGATCGAGAATGCCGGCCTGCACGGTGACGTCGAGCGCCGTGGTCGGCTCGTCCGCCACCAGCAGCGCCGGGTTGCAGGACAGCGCCATCGCAATCACCGCCCGTTGGCGCATGCCGCCGGAGAGCTGATGCGGATAGCGCGACATCGCTTCGTGGGGGTTGGGGAAGTTCACCTCGGCCAGAAGTTCCTCCACCCGCTCCATTGCCTTCGATTTGCTGATGTTGCGATGCGCGCGGATCTGTTCGGCGATCTGCCAGCCGATGGTGTAGACCGGTGTCAGCGCCGTCATCGGATCCTGGAAGATCATCGCGATCTCGTTGCCCCGCAGGCGCCTGAGTTCGCGCGGCGGCAGTCCAACCAACTCGCGGCCCTTGTAGCGGATCGAGCCTTCGATGATTGCGTTGGGGTCGGTGACCAGGCCCATCACCGCAAGCAGCGACACTGTCTTGCCGGAGCCGGACTCGCCGACGACACCGAGAATTTCGCTTTCCGCGAGATCGAAGGAAACGCCATCGATGGCCCTCACAAGGCCGTCATCGGTCCGGAAGGATACCCGGAGATCACGCACCGACAATATCATGATGTCCTCAGGCGCGGATCGAGAAGGATGTAGACGAAATCGACAACCGCGTTGGCGACCACCACGAACATGGAAGCGTACATCACCGTCGCCATGATCATCGGCAGATCGAGGTTCTGCAGCGCGTCATAGGTGAGCTTGCCGATGCCGTGCAGGCCGAACACCACCTCGGTCAGCAGGGCCGAGCCGCCCACCAGCGCTCCGAAGTCGAGGCCGAACAAGGTGACGAAGGCGATGAGCGACGTGCGCAAGGCATGGCGCAGTAGGATGCGGGTCTCCGACAGGCCCTTGGCCCGGGCCGTGCGGATATAGTCTTCCTGCAGGGATTCGATGATGGCCGCTCGCAACACCCGCCCATAGATGCCGATGTAGAGGATGGCCAGCGTGATCCAGGGTATGACCAGCGTCAGGAACCAGCCTTTCGGATCGTCGGAAAAATTCTTGTAGCCGAGCGGCGGCACCCAGGAGAACGCCCAGCTGTCGTGGTAGCGGCTCTGGGTGATCAGGTTCATCACCTCTCCCAGCCAGTAGACCGGCATGGAAATGCCGAGCAGACCCAACGCCATCAGCAGCTTGTCCAGCCAGCTGTCGCGGGTGGCGGCGGCGACGATGCCGATCATGATCGAGACAACCACCCACAGGAGAGCCGCTCCGAACACCAGCGAGAGTGTGACGGGGATCGAATCCATGACCGCCGGCACCACCTTCCAGCCACGATTGACGAAGGAGGTCAGGTCGCCCGTGACGAAGATCTTCTCCATCATCTTCACATATTGCACGTAGAGCGGCCGGTCGAAGCCGAAGCTGTGGCGTACCGCCTCCAGCACCTCGGGCGATGCATTGCGGCCGGCGATGCGCGCCGCCGGGTCGGCCCCCGGCGTCGCGAAGAAGATCAAAAAGACGATGACCGAGATGCCGAACATCACGAACAGCATCTGACCGAAACGGCGCAGGATGGCGTAGATCATCAGTCGCGCCCCAGCCGAACCTTGGAGCGCGGGTCGAGCGCGTCGCGCAGGCCGTCGCCGAAGACATTGAGCGCCATCACGGAAACCGCGATCGCCAGGCCCGGTACAAGCGCCACCAACGGCCTGGTGTAAAGCAGCGCCTGGCCGTCCTGGATGATGGTGCCCCAACTCGCCGCGGGCGGCTGCACGCCGATCGACAGGAAGGAAAGCGCCGATTCCGTCAGCATGTTCAGTGCCATCATCAGCGGCACGAAGACGATCAGCGTGGTGGTGATGTTGGGCAGGATGTCGCGCCACAGGATCCGCGGCCCCGGCACCCCCAGATTGATCGCGGCAAGCACGAACTCGCTGTGGCGCAGCGACAGGACCTGCCCGCGTATCGGACGCGCCACGTAGGGTATGTAGACGATGCCGATGATGATGACCGGCAGCCACAGACTGCCGGACTCGATCTCGATCGGCCCGATCGAGATGCCTTGCGCGATGGTGACGATGGAAAGCGAAATCGCCAGGAGATAGATCGGAAACGCCCACAGCACATCCAGCAAGCGCGACAGCACCGTGTCGGTGAAGCCGCCGAAATATCCCGCGATCAATCCCGCCGCCGTGCCTAGAATCAGGGTGAAGATGGTGGCCGCCCCGGAGATCAGCAGCGAGCTCAGCCCGCCATAGAGCATCCGGGCCATGACATCGCGCCCCTGGCTGTCGGCGCCTAGGAAATAATTGCCGAGCCGCCATGTCGGCCCGAGCGGCGTGTAGCCG
Organism: Mesorhizobium sp. B3-2-1; assembly: GCF_006439515.1. Lineage (NCBI taxonomy): Bacteria > Pseudomonadati > Pseudomonadota > Alphaproteobacteria > Hyphomicrobiales > Phyllobacteriaceae > Mesorhizobium > Mesorhizobium sp. B3-2-1. Next base: position 6,184 of record NZ_VFTI01000002.1, read on the forward strand.
AGCCCGAGCCCCTCTGTCGATTGTTCCATCACCGGAACGTCGGCGCCGTCGATCTGGATGACGGCGTCGAGCGTCGAGGCGAAGGGGTCCACGCCAGCCCATTTCGCGTAGAGAGGCGCACTAAGGCAGGCTAGGACGATGAGGAGGAACACGGCCAGGGATGCCATTGCAGCCCTGTCCGTTGCCAGCTTCGCAAACGCGACGGCCCAAGGCCCTCGCGTCTTGCGCGGCATGGCGACAGCTTCGTTCGACACGGACGTGCCCCTCCGCGGTTCGTTACTGCACCCAGGCCATTACTGTACCCAGGATTGGGTGATCATCCAGTTGAACTGCCGGTTGAATTTGAAATTGCCAACGCGCTTGCTGACGAAGTCGAGCCGCTTCGGCGTGAAAAGGCCGACGGCCGGTGCCTTGTCCGTGACTTGCCTGTCGATTTCGGCCCACAATTTGTCGGCGGCTTTCTGGTCGGTCACGCCGAGGTCCAATGCCTTCTGCATCTTGGCGTCGATATCCTTGTCGCAGAAGCCGGCGATGTTGATCGAAGCGTCAGAACCCTCGCGGAAGGAGGCGCAGCTGAACAGGATGTTCAGGAAGTCCGAAGCCGCGGGATAGTCCTTGTACCATTGGGTGACGGACATCTGCACTTTGTTGTTGGTGTTCTGAATGTAGGTGAACTGGATGTTGGAAGAGATCGGCTTGACGTCGGCGACATAGCCGATGGTGGTCAGCACGCTCTGCAGATAGACGCCGATGGACCGTGAAATGGCCGTGTCCTCGACGATGATGGTCACCTTTTGGCCCTTGGTGCCCGATTCCTCGACGAGCTGCTTTGCCTTGTCGAGGTCAGGCGCCGACCATTTGGCGCCGGGGTTCTTGGTGAAGGGGCAGTAATCCTCGTGGCCGGGGAAGTCCGGAGGCAGGACCTGGCACACCGGCGAGGCCAGCACCTTACCGCCGAACAGCTTGACCAGCGTGTTGCGGTCGACCGCGTAGGCAACGGCCTGGCGCGCCTTTTCATTGTCGAACGGTGCCAGCCGATTGTTGAGCGGCGCATACCACCACGCCGAAAGCGGCGAGATGTGCAACTGGTCCATGGCCTTGGTGCCAAGCTCGCCAAGGCGATCGCTGGGGAGTGCGTCGAACATCCAGTCGGCTTCGCCGTTCTGGATCGCGGTGACGGCAGCTTCCTCGGAGAGGCCGAAATCATACTGGACGACATCAGGATAACCGTCCGGCTGGGCTTCCTCGCTCCACTGTTTGAAGTTGGGGTTGCGGGTCACCGTCATGCCTTTGTTGGGATCGAAGGCGGAGATCATGTAGGCGCCGGTGCTGGGAATGGGCTTGGAGCCCATGTCTTCCGCGGGCGTGTCCGCCGGCAGCACCACGGCGTGCGGCAAGGCGAGCTTGTAGAGAATCTCGGCGTCCGGCTTGGTGAGGTTCAACGTGACGGTGCCGGCCGCTTCGTCGCCCACAACCCCGCCTTCCAGCGTGCAGCTCTTGGTGTCGGCAAGGCATTTGTCGGCGCCGACGATGCCGGCATAAAATGTGCCAGAGGTCGGTCCGGAGACCTTGAAGATGCGCTGGAAGGAAGCAACGACGTCCTTCACGCCGAGATCCTTGCCGTCGGAGAACTTGATGCCCTTGCGCAGCTTGAAGGTGAAGGTCTTGCCGTCATTGCTGACCTGGGGCAGCGCCTCGGCCAGATCGGGAACGATGGTGAAGCCGTCCATGCCCTCGGCCTTGCGGAAGGCGACCAGGCCGTCATAGATCGGCTGATACATTTGCCAGCCCTGATCGGTGTAGTTGATATGCGGATCGAGCGTTCCGGCCGCCGAGCGGGCCAGCAGGCGAATAGTGCCGCCTCGGTGTTCCTTGAGATATTCGGCCTGTGCCGGAGCCAGCCACATGCCGGCCAGCAATGCCGCGGCCGACGCCGCCAAGAGCAATTTCTTCATGTCGTAGTTCCCCTTTTCTCAGTTGTCGTTGTCGTCCAGGAAGTCTCCCACCGCCCGCATGCATAGATCCTGCTCTTCGACATGCGGCATATGGCTGGAATGCTCGAATATCTGCCAGCGCGATCCCTTGATGCCGTCCTTGAAGGGCTGCACTGTCGCAGGCGTGGCCTCGTCGTAACGGCCGGAGATGATCAGCGTGGGAGCATCGATGGCAGGCAAGCGGTCGATGATGCTCCAGCTCTTCAGCGTGCCGATGACGTGGAATTCGTTCGGACCGTTCATGACGTTGTAAACGGTCGGATTGCGCACGACCTGGGCGAAAGTCTCAGTCACTTCGGGCGGGAACGGCACGACCCGGCAGACATGGCGCTCGTAGAACACCATCGTCGCTGCCTGGTAATCCGGATGATCCGTCGTGCCGGCCTGTTCGTGCCGGGTCAGCGTCTCCTGCACGTCCTTGGGCAGGTCGGCGCGCAGCCGGTTGGCCTCCTGTAGCCATAGCGTCATGGACGCCGCCGAGTTTGCGATGGTTAGCGACTTCAGGCCCTTCGGCCGCGTCACCCCATATTCAGCGCCCAACATGCCGCCCCAGCTCTGTCCGAGCACGTGGAAGCCGCCTCGGATCCCGAGATGATCGACGAGGTTTTCAAGTTCGTCGATGAACAGCCTGGGCGTCCAGAAATCGGCGCCTCTGTCAGGCAGCAAGGTGGAATTGCCGCAGCCCAGCTGGTCGTAGTGGATGACGGCACGGCCTCTTTGGGCAAGAAGCTTGTAGGCATCGACGTAATTATGCGCGGCGCCCGGCCCGCCATGCAGGATAACGACCGGAGCCTTGCCGGCATCGAGCTCGCCGCTGACCCGATACCAGGTTTCGTAGCCGCCGAAGCCGGCCCGCCCTTCCCTGGTGACGATTTCCGATGACATCCCCGCTCCTTGCGCGGTTGAAGACATGTTGCTTGTCACTAGTTCGCCTCCCGGCTGGACCGAACCCATTCTTCCAGCATCTGCACGCCGAACGCCGTGGCGCCTTGCCTGCCAAGGGGCCGATCCGTGTCGGCCAGTTCCTTGCCGGCAATGTCGAGATGCACCCAGGGCCGATCCTCGGTGAAGTGACGCAGGAACGCCGCGGCGTAGGGAGCGTCGCCGTCTTCCATGTCCTTGGCGTGATGCCGCAGGTCCGCGAACGGCGATTGCAGCCCCTCGTCATAAGCCCGGTCGAGCGGCAGCCGCCAGAACCGCTCGCCGACCGTTTCTCCGGCCGCGATCATCCGCGAGGCGATGGCATCGTCGGTGCTGAAAAGGCCGGCGAATACCGATCCGAGACCGCGCATCACCGAATAGGTCAAAGTGGCGAGATCGACGATCACCGACGGGTTGAAGCGTGAGGCGGCATAATAGAGGCAGTCGGCCAGGATCAGGCGCCCTTCCGCATCCGTGTCGAACACTTCCACGGTATGCCCGGACGCTGTCGTGATGATGTCGCGCGGCTTGAGCGCGGTGCCCGACGGCATGTTCTCGGCAATGCCGAGCACGCCGACCACGTGCACCGGGCTGCCTTGCCGGGCCAGCGCGATCAGCAGGCCGACCACCGCGGCCGCGCCGCCCATGTCGGCCTTCATGTCGAACATCTGCTCGCCGCGCTTTATGCAGAGACCACCGGAGTCAAAACAGACGCCCTTGCCGACGAAGGCCAGCGGCTGTGCGGGGGCACCCTTGCCGCGATAGCGCAGGACCGCGACGCGCGGCGGCCGGACCGAACCTGACCCCACGGCCAGGATCGCGTTCATGCCCAGTTCCCCAAGCCTTGCCGTATCGAGTATCTCGACGTCGATGCCAGCTTCGCGCAACGGCTCCAGATGATCGTGGAAATTGTCGGGATGGAGATGGTTCGGCGGCAGGTTGACCAGCGTGCGCGCATATTCGACGCCATCCGCGATGGCATTGATCCGCGCCAGCGCCGAATTCAGCTCCGGACCGCCGGCCCCGACCAGTTGCACTCGCAGGGTCCGATCGGCCCCCGCCCCTTGGCGCCGGTTGCGCATGTCGAAACGATAGCGCCGCAGCCGCATGCCAAGCGCTATTCTTGCCAGGATTTCCGCTCCCGGCAGACCTATGCCTGCAATAGGGTCCAGGACCAAGGTAGCCGCGCATTCCCCTTTGCCTTCCAGATGGGCAGCCAGCAGGCCGCCGGCGTGCGCCAAGGAGAGCGCGGTGACGGGCTCGGCCTTGCCCAGGGCAAGTACGATCACGCGACGGGCCGATACCGCCTGGGGGGCAATGACATCGATACAGGTGCCGGATTCGGCCAAGACGGTCGTATCGGCACATGCCCGGGAGAGGATCCCGCCCATTTCGGTATCCAGTGCCATTGCCCGCGGACCAAAGCCTGTCTGGGCAGTCTGCAAGATCACGACGACGGAGGTTTCCGCGGAAATCTCTTCCGCCGTTTCAAAGACCGGCACTGGCGATTGAGGCATAAGTGGGCGTTCTCCTCATCGTGGGCTTTGGCCGAAGCGCCGCTTGCAGCTTGCGCAATGCTTCGCCTGCCACCGGTGGAAGCCGGTCAAGCCGGTCGCCGCCGTTGGTGGAATGGTGCCGAAGTCCCCAAATAGTCGTTTTCGTAAGACGACTTAGTTGCTCTTCCCTCTTGGGTATCCCTGAACCGGCCAAGCGATCAAACGCCAATTTTGTCCATGTCGATTGACAAAAACTCAACTGACAATTCATGATCGCCCAATGGCCCTACCCTCACTCAATGGCATGCGCGCTTTCGAGGCCGCCGCACGTCTCGGCAGCGTCAAGGATGCAGCGGAAGAACTGCATTTGACGCCCTCTGCCATCAGCCGTCACATCCGTGCGCTTGAAAGGAATCTCGGTCAGGATTTGTTCGAGCGCGGCTTTCGTCAGATAACGCCGACCATCCGGGGCTCTTACTATGCACGCAGCCTCTCCGAGGCGTTCGAGGCCATCTGGCGCGCTACCGACGATGTCAGTCTCGCCAACGGCCCGAGCCACGGCAGGACCCAGCGTGTCCGGGTCCTGTGCGTGCCGGCAGTTCTGAACCTTTGGCTGGCGGACCGGTTGCCGAGCTTTCGCCGGCAGCATCCGGCCGTGGATCTGGAGATATCGACATCGGGCAAGCGGGCCAATTTCGATTTGGCCATCGTCGACGAGTTCGTCTACAAGGCCGGCCCGGCGCTGACGCTGCTGATCCCGCTGGTTCTGACGCCGGTCTGCGCGCCCTCGCTGCTCGACGGGCCGATGCCGCTGCGATCGCCCGCCGATCTGGTCAATCACCATCTGATCCACGAATGCGAGACCATGCGATGGAAGCGCTGGCTGGAGCAGGAAGGCGTCTTGGACACGACGCCGAAATCCAGCACGACGCTGGATGATTGCACGCTGATCATGCGCGAGGCGATCAATGGCGCTGGAATAGCGCTTGCCGACACGATGATGGCCCAGGATCTGCTGCAGCAGGGCAAGCTGGTCGCCCCGTTCAGCGCCCGCCACACCTATCCGGCCGGCATCTACCTGCATCAGCGTCGCAGCATAGGCAACAAGCCGGGTACCGGCCTGTTTCAGGATTGGCTGCTTTCCGAAGTCGAGGACCACAAGCGGGTCATGGCCATCGCCTAGGCTGTCTTACGGACGGAGTTGGAAACGCGGGTTCATCCAGCTCGAAGCCGTGGATCGAAGATTCGAATCGACAGACAGACCTGTTTCAAAATCGGCTCACCATCATAGCCCGTCGATAATGCCGGTTCGTATTGAATGTCTTTAAGGCCAAAGCCGGCAAATAGCTTGCTTGTCGGTTCCCCCGCGTCAGGCGTAACCTTGTTGGTCAACGCGTGAGGGCGCGTGATGTAAGAAGGGGACATTGCAATGACGATACAAGGCGCATCGCCTGACCTGTATAATGAAGACCTCGCTCCCGCCAAGGTTCGAAACTGGGGACCGTTCTCGATCTTCAACGTCTGGACGTCGGACGTCCATAGCCTGTGGGGCTACTACCTCGCCGCCAGCCTGTTTCTGTTCTGTGGCGGCTTCGTCAATTTCATCATCGCCATCGGCATCGGCTCGCTGATCATCTACGCGCTGATGAACATGGTCGGCTACGCCGGTGTGAAGACCGGTGTGCCCTACCCCGTGCTCGCCCGCGCCTCCTTCGGCATCTGGGGCGCCAACATTCCGGCACTGGTGCGCGCCGTCGTCGCCTGCTTCTGGTACGGCGCGCAGACAGCCGCCGCCTCCGGTGCGATCGTCGCATTGCTCATCCGCTCGCAATGGTTCGCCGATTTCAACGCCAATACCCATTTCCTCGGCCATTCCGGCCTGGAGGTGATCTGCTTCGTGGTCATATGGGCCCTGCAACTGCTGATCATCCAGAAAGGCATGGAAACGGTGCGCCGGTTCCAGGATTGGGCAGGCCCCGCCGTCTGGGTGATGATGCTGCTCCTGGCCGTTTATCTCTGCGTCAAATCCGGAACCTTCGCCTTCACCAGCGACATCCCGATGGACGTGCTTCTGGAAAAGACCAAGGACGCCGGCGTGCCTGGAACGCCGGGCTCGTGGACGTCGCTGTTCGCGGTGGCCGCGATCTGGGTGACCTATTTTTCGGCGCTCTATCTCAATTTCTGCGATTTCGCCCGCTATGCGCCCAATCAGGCGGCGTTGCGCAAGGGGAACATCTGGGGTCTGCCGGTCAACCTCATCCTGTTCTCGCTGGTCGCCGGCGTCACCACCATCGCCGCCTACGACGTCTACCATGAGGTGCTGCTGCACCCCGACCAGATCTCGGCCAAGTTCGACAGCCTGTTCCTAGCTGCCCTTGCCGCCTTGACGTTCGCGGTGGCGACCTTGGGTATCAATGTGGTGGCCAACTTCGTCTCACCTGCGTTCGACTTCTCCAACGTCTTCCCGCGTCAGATCGACTTCAAGAAGGGTGGCTACATCGCCGCCGTCATCGCGCTCGTTCTCTATCCCTTCGCACCGTGGGAAGGCAGTGCCGCCTCCTTCGTCAACGTCATCGGCGCGACGATGGGACCGATCTTCGGCGTGATGATGGTCGATTACTATCTGATCCGGAAGGGCGAGGTCGACGTCGAGGCGCTATATCGCGAGGACGGCGAGTTCCGCTTCCAGGGCGGCTGGCACGTCAATGCTTTCATCGCCGCCGGCATCGGCGCCATCTTCTCCTCGATCCTGCCGAACTTCACCAACTGGCTGCCGTCCTGGTGGGGTGTCTATGGCTGGTTCTTCGGCGTGGCGATCGCCGGCGTCATCTACTACGTGCTGCGCACCGCGGCCGTGGGTGCAGGCGCCAAGATAGCAAAAGCCTGAAAGGCATTTCTGGGGCGGCGCAACGCCGCCCCAGATTTATGCCCTTGTCATCTCGGCCAGCTTGCGCACCGTATTCCAGTTGCGCGAGGTTCCGATGCCCATGCGCTTGTGATTTGCGGCCGCAAGCAGCCGCGAGCTGGGCCTCTCCCGTGAAAAGACGACCCAGATGTCGCCGCCGACCAGAAGCACCTTCTCGTCCACTGCGGCATAAGCCTGAAAGCCCGATATGGCATCCTCGGCCACGGGTTTGCGCATCACGCGCACCACGACCTGGTCGCCGGCTTCCACCGACTCGCTCGGGAATGGATTGCCGTTTGCGAGTTTGCGCCAGTCTCCGGCGGCACGGACGATGATGTCGACATGGCGGCCAAAGGTCTGTTCGAAGGCGGATTCCAGCCGCTCCTCGAGTCCGGCCACCGAGATCTTCTCGCTCTCGAAAACCAGATTGCCGGTCGCCAACAGGGTGCGGACATTCTTCAGGCCAAGGCCTTCCGCCATCGCCTTGAGATCGGACATGACGACCCGCCGCCCCTCTCCCAGGGTGATGCTGTAGAGGAGCGCCACATAGGTCCGCATGGTAGCGATCAGACCAGCCGGCTCTGCTCCACCGCCGCCTCGATGAAGCTGGCGAACAGCGGATGCGGATCGAGAGGCCGGCTCTTCAGCTCGGGGTGATATTGCACGCCGATGAACCAGGGATGGTCGGGGTATTCGACCGTCTCCGGCAGCACACCGTCGGGCGACATGCCGGCAAAGACCAGCCCGCATTCCTCCAGGCGCTGCTTGTAGTCGATATTGACCTCGTAGCGGTGCCGGTGACGTTCGGAAATCTGGGTGTCGCCATAGATATCGGCGATCTTCGAGCCCTTGGCGAGCTCGGCCTGATAAGCGCCGAGCCGCATGGTACCGCCGAGATCGCCGCTCGCCCTACGCTTTTCCAGCATGTTGCCCTTCAGCCATTCGGTCATCAAACCGACAACTGGTTCCTTGGTCGGGCCGAATTCGGTCGACGAGGCATGTTCGACGCCGGCCAGCGATCGCGCCGCCTCGATGCAGGCCATCTGCATGCCGAAGCAGATGCCGAAATACGGCACCTTGCGCTCACGCGCGAATTTCGCCGCCAGGATCTTGCCTTCGGAGCCGCGTTCGCCGAAGCCGCCGGGCACGAGAATGCCGTGCACCTTCTCCAGCCAAGGCGTCGGGTCTTCCTTTTCGAAGATTTCCGATTCGATCCAGTCGAGCTTGACCTTGACGTGGTTGGCCAGCCCGCCATGCGAAAGCGCCTCGATCAGCGATTTGTAGGCGTCCTTGAGGCCGGTATACTTGCCGACGATGGCGATGGTGACCTCGCCCTCCGGATTGTGGATGCGGTTCGAGACCGCCTGCCACGGCTCCATGCGTGGCTTGGGCGCCGGGTCGATGCCGAAGGCGGCCAGCACTTCCGAATCGAGACCTTCCCTGTGATAGGCCATAGGCACGTCGTAGATATGCGGCACGTCGAGCGCCTGAATGACGGCGCTCTCCCTGACATTGCAGAACAACGACAGTTTGCGGCGCTCTTCCTTGGGGATGGCACGGTCGGCGCGCACCAGAAGAATATCCGGCGCAATGCCGATGCCGCGCAATTCCTTGACCGAATGCTGGGTCGGCTTGGTCTTCAGTTCACCCGCCGTCGGGATATAGGGCATCAAGGTCAGATGCACGTAGACAGCGTTGTTGCGCGGTAGATCGTTGCCGAGCTGGCGGATCGCCTCGAGGAACGGCATCGCCTCGATGTCGCCGACCGTGCCGCCGATCTCGCACAGCACGAAATCATAGTCGTCATTGCCGTCGAGGACGAAGTTCTTGATCTCGTCGGTAACGTGCGGGATGACCTGCACGGTCGCGCCGAGATAGTCGCCACGCCGCTCGCGCTCGATGATGTTCTTGTAGATACGCCCGGTGGTGATGTTGTCCTGCTGATTGGCGGAACGGCCGGTGAAGCGCTCGTAATGACCAAGGTCGAGGTCGGTCTCGGCACCATCATCGGTGACGAACACTTCGCCATGCTGGTACGGCGACATCGTGCCGGGATCGACATTGAGGTAGGGGTCGAGTTTTTTGATGCGTGCGCGATAACCTCGCGCCTGCAGGAGAGCCCCAAGGGCCGCTGCGGCAATGCCTTTTCCAAGTGAGGAAACCACGCCGCCTGTGATGAATACATATCGCGCCATGGGAGTCATCGCTTAACGCGGCCTGATTGATTCCGCCAGAGAAAAAACCGCCGCGAAGGCTTTTTCCCAAAAAGGCGCTCGGACCATGATTCCCGAAAAGTGGAATCCGGTTTTCGGACGGGATCACGACCAAACGGGTTTGATCGGGACCTTAGAGCAATTCCAGAAAAAGCGCGCAGCGGCTTTCCGTCCGGAATTGACATAAAAACAAAGACTTGGAGCGAGTCGGCGATTCTATCAAACGTTGGACCGCTCCAAGCAAAACAAAAGGGCCGGCTGAGCCGGCCCTTTCGGCATGATGATGGAAACGTCAGATGATGACGACTTTGGTGCCGACGCGGACGCGGCTGTAGAGATCCATGACGTGCTCGTTCATCATACGGAAGCAGCCATTGGAGGCGCTGGTGCCGATAGACTGCGGCGCGATGGTGCCGTGGATACGCAGATGCGTGTCCTTCTTACCGTCATAGAGATAGATGGCGCGGGCGCCGAGCGGATTCTGGCCACCGCCGGCCATGCCGTCCTTGTACTGGCCATAGTGCTTGGGCTCGCGCTTCTGCATGTCGAGCGTCGGGATCCAGCGCGGCCATTCCTGCTTGTCGCCGACCGCGACCGTGCCCTTGAACTGCAGGCCTTCGCGACCGACCGCGATGGCGTAGCGACGCGCGGTCGTGGACGATTCGACGAGATAGAGCCGGCGAGCGCTGGTGTCGATGACGATTGTACCGGCATCATAGCCCGTGAATTCCACGTCCTGAGGCACGAATTCCGGCTTTACCTTGAACGGCTTCTTGGCGTTCTTCTGTGCAAGCGCCGAGTCGAGCGCGCGTGTCTCGGGCAGATAGCTGATCGATGAGCCTGATAAGGTTCCACCGAACAGACCAGCAAACAGACCGCCGCTCGACCGCTTCTGGCCACCGACGACCTCGCTGCGCAATTCGCCATTGTTACCGGTCAAAGCGACATTCATCGCCTCGGCCGGGATCGGCTCGGCCGACTGGATCGGCGTGACCGGTTCAATCGGCTCGATGACCTTGATGGTCTTCTTGGCCGGTTTGGCATCGGCCACTTCAGATGCTGATGCTTTCTGGCCCTTGCTGGCCAGGAATGCCTTCCGGTCCGCGTCAGCCCTGGCTTTCGCCGCTTCGCGCATCGCCAGCTTCCTGGCTTCGAGCGCCTTGGCTTTGGCGCCTTCCTTGCCAGCGGCGATCTTGGCCTCGATCTTCTTGATCTGGGCGAGATCGTCCGGTGTCGGGTTTTTCTTCTTCTTGAGAAGCTTCAACTGCGCCGCATCGCTCTTGGCCGCGACGGGGATGGCGTCAGTTTTTTCAAGCGACACCGACTGTTGTGCGGCCATGTTTGCCGGCATGCCGGCGAAGGCCGGGGAACTCATGCCGATTGCGGCGCAAAGTCCCAGGAAAATGAAGCTGCGAAGCTGCATGGCGAAGATCCGATCGTTCAATGCTTGTTGCCCACGGCGTCGCCCGACGTCCCCCAAGGACGCCGAAAATGCCGCGTGCAATCTATAGTCGAATAAGCGCGGATGCCTCAAGCGCGAGACCGCACTGCCGCCCGTCGAATCTTCGTGATCGCGCAGCATTTGCCGCGACTGTGTTCAAACGATCACAGATCGCGGTTTGGAAACGTGGAGGTTACTGGTTCGGAACCTGAGGCGCCGCCGGCGCGGTGCTGGTGGTCCCATTGGTCGTTGGCGCGGTGGCCGGGGCCGTTGCCGGAGGCTTTGCCGCGGCGTCGTTTCCGGACGGCGGCGTCGGCGTGGCGTTGCCGGCGGGTGCCGGCGTGGTCTTACCCGGCAGTTGGTTGAGCACGCCCTTGCCGTCCGAGGTCGTGGGAACCCGATCGAGAATGTCGATCGGCTTCTCGCCGTAGCGGGCAATGATCGACAAGGTCAGCGAGGTCACGAAGAACGCAGCCGCCAGGATCGCCGTCGCCCGGGTCAAAGCGTTGGCGGCGCCGCGCGCCGTCATGAAGCCCGATCCGCCACCAATGCCGAGACCGCCGCCTTCGGAGCGCTGCAGCAGCACCACGCCGACAAGGGCGAGCACGACCATTAGATGGATGACGATCAGTACGGTTTGCATAGTTTATCCTGGCAAGGCCTTGCCCGGCCGCGGACACGACCGGTGAATTGGAGGCGGCTCAATACAATGCTTTCACGGCATTTCCAAGCCCGTGGCCGGAATATGGGAAGCAACGCGCCCTTTGCAACGAATTTGGACGGGACGAGAGCCGCCCATCCTCGTGAATCTCAGCCTGCAATGCTGCGATAGGCTTCGGCGATATCCAGGAAATCAGCCGCTTTCAGGCTGGCGCCGCCGACCAGCGCGCCATCGACATTCCGGACGCCCAGCAGTTCCACCGCGTTGGACGGCTTGACCGATCCGCCATAGAGAATGCGCATTCTAGCAGCGGCGGTCCCCAGCTTTTCCGACAGCTTTTCGCGGATATGCGCATGCGCTTCAGCCACATCGGCGGCGGTTGGCGTCAGGCCGGTGCCGATCGCCCACACTGGCTCATAGGCAATGACGGTGTTGGAGTGCGTCGCGCTTGGCGGCACCGAGCCGGCCACCTGGCGCGACAGCACCTCCAGCGTGGCTCCAGCCTCACGCTCCTGCCGCGTCTCGCCGATGCAAACGATGGCCACCAGCCCGGCACGCCAGGCCGCGGCGGCCTTGGCCTGGACCGTCGCGTCGTCCTCGCCCCTTTGTTCGCGGCATTCGGAGTGACCGACAATGACATGGCTCGCGCCCGCGTCCTTCAGCATCTCCGCGGAAATACAGCCGGTATAGGCGCCGCTTTCCTTGCTATGGCAGTCCTCACCGCCGGCATGGACAGGCGTGCGTGACAGGATCTCCGCGGCATGGGAAAGCAGCGTCGCGGGAACGCAGACCAGTGCTTCGGTCTCGGCGTCGAGCCCGCTCATGAAACCGTTGCCGATCATCCTGAGCTCGTTCAGCGAGGCGCTGGTGCCGTTCATTTTCCAGTTGCCGGCGACAAGCGGGCGAATTCCTGGCGTCATGGTGTGCTTCTCCGGGCGATATCAGGCTCTGGCCCTCACTACCAAAATCAGGCCACAAAGCAATCGACAGTGGGCCGGAAGGGCGCTATTGCGCTTGTTTCAGACTCGGCGCACGCGAAAATGCGCATAAATCGGAAGTAACCATGCTTGGTGTATTGAGAAACGCGGCGGGTACCTGGGTCGCGAAGACACTGCTTTCGCTACTGGTGGTCAGTTTCGCCGCCTGGGGCATCTCTGGACGGCTGATGGGTGGCTTTGCGGGCCACGATTCGGTGATAACCGCTGGTGGCACCAAGGTATCGATCAACGAATACCGCCTTGCCTATGACCGCCAGCTCGCCGTCATGTCGCAGCAGTTCGGTCAGCGCCTCACTCACGAACAGGCAAAGGCGCTGGGCATCGACAACCAGGTGCTGGCGCAACTCGTTTCCGGTGCCGTTCTCGACGAACAGGCACGCAAGCTGGGCCTCGGCCTGTCCAAGGACCGGCTGGCCGAACTCACCCGCGAAGATCCGGCGTTCAAGGGCCCTGGCGGTCAGTTCGACCGACGGACATTCGACTACATGCTGCACGAGGTCGGCATGCGGCCCGAGGATTACCTGAAGAACCGCGCCCAGGTGGCGGTGCGCCAGCAGATCGTCGAGGCGGTCTCGGACGGCCTCAAGGCCCCGGACACGTTCTTCAAGGCGGTCGCGCTCTACCGCGGCGAAGACCGCACCGTCGACTATTTGACGCTGCCAAAGACGCTGGTCGAGCCGATCGAGGCGCCGAGCGACAGCGTGCTCCAGGCCTATTTCGAGGCCAACAAGAAAACCTATGCCGCACCTGAATACCGCAAATTCTCCTATGTCCGCCTGGAACCGGTGGACATCATGGATACGACCGCGGTCACCGACCAGCAGGTCAGTGACGACTACAACAAGAACAAGGCACGCTACACCACGCCCGAAATGCGCACCATCGAGCAGCTTGTGTTCAAGACGCCGGATGCCGCCAAGGCAGCGCTTGATTCGCTCAAGGCCGGCGCCACCTTCGACAAGCTGGTGACCGCCGAAGGCAAGACTCCGGCCGACACGCTGCTTGGCACACTCGCCAAGGACAAGATCGCTGACAAGGCTGTTGCCGATGCCGCCTTCGCGCTCAACGTCAATGAAGTCAGCCAGGTCGTTCAGGGTACCTTCGGTCCAGTGCTGCTGCGCGTGACCGAGATCAAGCCCGAGGTGGTGAAGCCGCTCGCCGAAGTGTCCGACCAGATCCGCAAGGACCTGGCGCTGGGTGAAGCAAGCCGCATCCTTTTGGACGTGCATGACAACTACGAAGACACCCGTGCATCGGGCAGCTCGCTGGCCGACGCGGCCGCCAAATTGAAGCTTAAGGACATCACCGTCGATGCCGTCGATCGCAGTGGCCTGAGGCCCGATGGCTCGATCGTCAAGGACCTGCCGGAATCGCCGTCGCTGATCAAGGCCGTCTTTGATGCGGAACCCAACACCGAAAACGAGGCGCTGACCACGGCGGACAATGGCTTCGTCTTCTATGAGGTCGGTTCGATCACGCCGGCCCGCGACCGCACTCTTGATGAGGTGCGCCAGAAAGTTGTCGCCGACTGGACGGCGGCCGAGACCACCAAGCGGCTCGCCGCCAAGGCGGGCGAACTCGAGAAGCGCCTCAAGGCCGGCGCCACGCTCGACGTCATCGCCGGTGACCTCAAGCTGGAAAAGCAGACCAAGCGCGGCTTGAAGCGCGAAGCCGATGACGCCGATTTCGGCAAGCAAGGCGCCGCCGTGATGTTCGGCGTCGGCGAAGGCGGCACCGGCTTGATCCCCTCGCCCACTGGCGACGGCCAGATCCTGTTCAAGGTTGCCGAAGTGTTCGAACCGGCCGGCGCCGACGCCAGCTCGGTGCCGGACGAGGCGCAGAAATCATTCACCTCCGGCATGTCCGACGACCTGCTCGATCAATTGGTGGCGCAGTTGCAGACGCAGTACGACGTCCGCATCGACCAAGCCGCCGTTGCCCAAGCCTCGACAAGATGAGCGCGCTGAAAGCCCATATCGCCAAGGTCGCGACCGGTACCGCCCTGTCCTTCGAGGAGGCCTGCGAGGCCTTCGACATCATCATGTCGGGCGATGCGACCCCAGGGCAGATCGGCGGCTTCCTGATGGCGTTGCGCGTGCGCGGCGAAACGGTGAACGAGATTTCGGGTGCTGTCGCCACCATGCGCGCCAAAATGCTGCGCGTCGATGCCCCTGATGGCGCCATCGACATCGTCGGCACCGGCGGCGACAATTCGCACTCGGTCAACATCTCGACGGCTTCCGCCTTCGTCATTGCCGGCAGCGGCGTGCCGGTCGCCAAGCACGGCAACCGCGGTCTGTCCTCGTTGACCGGCGCGGCCGACGTGCTGATTGCCCTCGGCGTCAAGATCGACATAGCGCCGGAGATTATTGGCAAGTGCATCCATGAAGCCGGCGTCGGCTTCATGTTCGCGCCGGCGCACCACCCGGCGATGAAGCATGTCGGTCCGGTTCGCGGCGAGCTTGGCACGCGCACCATCTTCAACCTGCTCGGACCGCTTTCCAACCCGGCCAGCGTCAAACGGCAGATGGTCGGCGTGTTCATGCCGGAATGGATCATGCCGGTGGCGGAAACGCTGAAGGCGCTCGGCACCGAACATGCCTGGGTCGCCCATGGCGATGGCTATGACGAGATCACCACCACCGGCGAGACGCAGGTCGCCGAACTGGTTGGCGGCGAAATCCGCAGCTTTACGCTGACCCCGGAAGAGGTTGGACTGAAGCGCCATACCAAGGATGAGCTGCGCGGCGGCGATGCCGCCTACAATGCCAAAGCCTTGCGCGACATGCTGCGTGGCGCCGCCGGCGCCTACCGCGACACGGTGTTGATGAATGCCGGCGCCGGACTGGTGATTGCGGGCAAGGCGACGACGCTCCGCGACGGCATCGCCATTGCCGCGCAGGCGATCGACAGCGGCCGGGCGCTGCAGGTGCTCGACCGGCTGGTCGAAATTTCGAACGGGTGAACCGTGTCTGACATTCTGCGCAAGATCGAAGCCTACAAGCGCGACGAGATCGCAGCCGCCAAGGCGCGCGTGTCGCTGGCCGAGATCAAGGCGCGCGCAAAAGACGCGGACGTACCGCGCGGCTTTCTCGCGGCGCTCGAAGCGAAGCGCAGATCGGGCGGCTTCGCACTGATCGCCGAGATCAAGAAGGCAAGTCCATCCAAAGGGTTGATCCGTGCCGATTTCGATCCGCCGAGCCTGGCCAGGGCCTATGAAAAAGGCGGCGCGGCCTGCCTTTCCGTGCTGACCGATGCGCCCTCCTTTCAGGGCGCGCCGGAATTCCTCACCACGGCAAGAGCCGCCGTCGCCCTGCCCGCGCTGCGCAAGGATTTCCTGTTCGACCCCTACCAGGTCTACGAGGCGCGGGCCTGGGGCGCGGACGCCATTTTGATCATCATGGCCAGCGTCGATGACGCTATGGCCAGCCAACTCGAATCTACCGCGTTCGAGCTCGGCATGGATGCCTTGATCGAGGTGCACGACGAGGCCGAGACGGAGCGCGCGCTGAAACTGTCATCGCAATTGATCGGCATCAACAACCGCAATCTGCGGACATTCGAGACCAGCCTCGATACGTCGGAGCGGCTGCGGGCGATGGTGCCGGGTGGTCATTTGCTGGTCAGCGAAAGCGGCATCTTCTCGCATGACGATTGCCTTAGACTGCAAAGGATGGACATCGGCGCCTTCCTGGTGGGCGAGAGCTTGATGCGCCAACGGGATGTGACCGCTGCAACGCGCTTGCTGCTCACGGGCAAGGCGTCCGATGCATCGGCCCGAAAATCGGAATCGACTTTCGGAGAGCACGATGCATAGAGTCAAAGTGATAGAGCGCACTTTGTGCGTCCGAATGGACGCACGTCGCTCCATGGCGATTTGACGATGGCGGCCGGCCTCACTCATCTCGGTGCGCAGGGCGAGGCCAACATGGTCGATGTCGGCGACAAGGACGAGACGACGCGCACCGCGATTGCCGAAGGTTTCGTCTCGATGCGGCCAGAGACGTTGAAGACCATCCTCGCCGGCAATGCCAAGAAAGGCGATGTGCTCGGCACCGCGCGCATCGCCGGCATCATGGCGGCGAAGAAGACGCATGAGTTGATCCCGCTCTGCCATCCCCTGCTGTTGACCAAGGTTTCCGTCGACATCGAGCCTGACCATGCGCTGCCCGGCCTGAAAGTCACGGCATTGGCTCGTGTCAGCGGCAAGACAGGCGTCGAGATGGAAGCGTTGACCGCCGCGTCGGTGGCTTGCCTGACCATCTACGACATGGCCAAAGCCGTTGACCGCGCCATGGTCATCTCAGGCGTCCGGCTGGTCGAAAAGACCGGCGGCAAGTCCGGCGACTACAAGGCAGGTGCCTGATGGCGCTGGTTCCGGTCGCCGAGGCGCTCGAACGCCTCCTCGACGGCGCCATGCCGCTGGCCGGCGAAAGCGTCCCTCTCATCGAGGCGGTCGACCGTGTGCTGGCGCAACCGGTCGTGGCGCTACGCACCCAGCCGCCCTTCAACGCTTCGGCCATGGACGGCTATGCGGTGCGAACCGCCGATGTCGCGTCGGTACCGTCGAAACTCTCGGTGATCGGCATGGCGCCGGCCGGGCGTGGCTTTGACGGTACGGTCGGCCAGGCACAGGCCGTGCGCATCTTCACCGGCGCACCGCTGCCTGAAGGCGCCGACACCATCGTCATCCAGGAGAATGTCCGGGATATCGGCGGTGGCAACATCGAGGTGATCGAGCCCACCACAGAGTGGCGTAACATCCGCCGCATCGGTCTCGATTTTTCCAAGGGCGACGTCGTGCTGGAAAAGGGGCGCGCGCTCGACCCGGCGGCACTGTCGCTGGCGGCATCGGCCAATCATCCCCAGGTGAGCGTGGTGAAACGGCCGCTGGTCGCCATCATCGCCACCGGTGACGAGCTGTTGCCGCCCGGAAGCGAACTCGGGCCGGACCAGATCATCTCGTCCAACGCTTATGGCGTCGTCGCGGCAGCACAATCGGTCGGTGCCCGCGCGCTCGATCTCGGTATTGCCGCCGACCGCAAGGACGCCATCGCCGGCCTGGTCAGGAAAGCGGTCGCGGCGGGCGCCGATGTCATCGTCACGCTGGGCGGCGCCTCGGTCGGCGACCACGACCTGATCCATGACGTGTTGACCGGCGAAGGCATGACCCTCGGCTTCTGGAAGATCGCCATGCGCCCCGGCAAGCCGCTGATGTTCGGACGCCTCGGCGATATCAGATGCATCGGCCTGCCCGGCAACCCGGTGGCCAGCCTGGTCTGTTCGCAATTGTTCCTGATGCCGCTTCTGGCAAGACTGGGCGGCCGCGCCTACCGTCAGGCCATCCGCCCGGCGCGGTTGGGCACCGCAATGCCGGCCAACGACCTGCGCCAGGATTATGTGCGGGCGGTGGTCAGGGAAGACCACGGCGAAATGGTAGCAACGCCGTTCGGCATCCAGGATTCTTCGATGCTGAGGATGCTTGCCGACGCCAACGGGCTGGTCGTACGCGCGCCTTTTGCCCCTGCATCTGTTGCCGGAGACGCTTGCAGCGTTCTGATGTTACGCTGAAGAATTTTCCGATAATGAGCTGATAAGAAGATAAAAATGATCTCGGCTATTCCGAGATCAAGGTTCGCGTCAGCGCGTGCGCAGGGTCGGCAAGGCCATCGACAACATCGTAATGATGCCGGTCGGGTTCGACCACGGCGCTGGTGGTGGCACCAAGCCCGGTCCAGATGTTGGCCAGCAACGCATTCTGGCGCAGAAATTCCGAGCGTTCACCCCCTCCGACCCAGCAAGTGATGCGGACACCATCCATGGGCCGTAGCAGTGCCGGGCTTTCCGTCAGCGCCTCATGCTCGTCGATCTTCAGCACCGCGTTCATGTCCGTGCGCATCAGCGGACGCAAATCATGCAAGCCTGAAATCGAAACGACATGGCGTATGCGCCTTGCAACATCTGGGACCAGAGGCGCTGTTTCGGTCACCATGCGGCTGGCGAGATGTCCACCGGCCGAATGTCCGGTCAGCATCAGTGGTCCCCCGACCATGGTCGCCGCCTTGCCGATCGCCGCCCCGATTTCGCTGACAATGCCGGCGATGCGTATGTCCGGGCATTGCGTATAGGACGGCATCGCCACGGCGAAGCCGTTGCCGACCCCGCCACCGGCGAGGTGCGACCACAAGCTCTTGTCGGTCTCCATCCAATAGCCGCCATGGATGAACACCACGAGTCCTCTGGGAGCGCTATTGGGAAGGAAAAGGTCGAACCGATTGCGCGGCCGATCACCATAGGCGATGTCGAGCCGTGCCCGGCCCTGCGCCGACAGTGCGTCACGAAACGCTTGCGCGGGTTCCGCCCAGGCGGCCGGCCAACGGTCGCTGCCGGCGATATTGGCGCCGTTGGCGTAGGCATTGTCCCAGTCGGCAATGCGATGGTCGAGCATCGGCACCCTCCCCGAAGCGGCATCGTTTCAACACTAGCAATGGCCGCCGCCACGTCTTGCGTCAATGCTCCACGGCAAAACATTTTAGGCTTGAAGCAAATTTCGAGTGGTGCGATCCTGCCTACGGAACAGCCGACAAAATGGGAGGTCCGCTGTGCTGTCCGAACGTGTCGATGGTGACCTTTCCGGTGGCATGTCGACAAGGTGTTTTCCGGCCGCACGAAGCCTTTCGCGAGAGACAGGAATTCAGATCCACCGCCTCTGGTCACGTGTCCAGCACGCTGGCCGGGCAGCAGATAGGGACAGCGGCGACATGCTTGGGCCTTCAGCGCATACCGACACGTTCACGCGCGATCATCTGCCGCCGCCCGAGCAATGGCCGGACTTCCTGCTCGACGGCTTCGACTATCCAGAACACCTCAACGCCGGTGTCGAACTGACCGACAGGCTGGTCGAGAAGGGCCTCGGCGACCACACCGCCCTGATCGGCAATGGCCGTCGCCGCACCTACAAGGAACTGTCAGACTGGACGAACCGGCTCGCCCATGCGCTGGTCGAGAATTATGGCGTCGAGCCGGGCAACCGGGTGCTGATCCGCTCCGCCAACAACCCGGCAATGGTCGCCTGCTGGCTGGCCGCCACCAAGGTCGGCGCTGTCGTCGTCAACACCATGCCCATGCTGCGCGCCGGTGAACTCACCAAGATCGTCGACAAGGCCGAGATCACGACCGCGCTCTGCGACACCAGGCTGATGGACGAGATGACCGCCTGCGCCAAGGACAGCGCGTTCCTGAAGCAGGTGATCGGCTTCGACGGCACCGCCAACCATGACGCCGAACTCGACCGCGCCGCCCTCGATAAGCCTGTTACCTTCACCGCCGTCAGCACCGGCCGCGACGATGTCGCCCTGCTCGGCTTCACCTCGGGCACCACGGGCGTGCCGAAGGCTACCATGCATTTCCACCGCGATCTCCTGATCATCGCAGATGCCTACGCCCGTGAAGTCCTGCAGGTGACGCCCGACGACATCTTCGTCGGCTCGCCGCCGCTCGCCTTCACCTTTGGTCTCGGCGGGCTCGCCATCTTTCCCCTGCGATTCGGCGCGGCGGCGACGCTGTTGGAGCAGGCGACGCCGCCCAACATGATCCACATCATCGAGACCTACAAAGCGACCATTTCCTTCACCGCGCCGACCGCTTACCGGGCCATGCTGAAGGCCATGGACGAAGGCGCCGACCTGTCATCGCTGCGCGTTGCCGTTTCCGCCGGCGAGACCTTGCCGGCTCCGGTCTTCGAAGAGTGGACACGAAAGACCGGCAAGCCGATCCTCGACGGCATCGGCGCCACCGAAATGCTGCATATCTTCATCTCCAACCGCTTCGACGACAGGAAGCCGGCTTCGACCGGCAAGCCGGTCGGCGGCTACGAGGCGCGCATCGTCGACGACGAGATGCGCGAGGTGCCGCGTGGCGAGACCGGACGGCTGGCGGTGCGCGGTCCGACCGGCTGCCGCTACATGGCCGATGACAGGCAGAAGGATTATGTGCGCGACGGCTGGAACCTCACCGGCGACACCTTCACGCAGGATGAGGACGGCTTCTTCCACTTCGCAGCGCGTTCCGACGACATGATCGTCAGCGCCGGCTACAACATCGCAGGCCCCGAGGTCGAGGCGGCGCTGCTGTCGCATCCCGATGTCGCCGAATGCGCGGTCATCGGCGCCGAGGATGGCGAGCGCGGCCAGATCGTCGAGGCGCATGTCGTCTTGGTACAAGGCGTCGCGCCGGACGCGATGACCGTCAAGCGCCTGCAGGACCACGTCAAGACAATCATCGCGCCCTATAAATATCCGCGATCGGTCAAATTCATCGCCGCCCTGCCCAAGACCCAGACCGGCAAGATCCAGCGCTTCCGGCTGCGCACGGAGAAAATCAATTGAGCGAGCCCTACGATCCGGCGTCCGAAGGTGCTGAGATGTCGTTCAACGAACGCATGTCCTACAGCGACTATCTG
Source organism: Mesorhizobium sp. B3-2-1 (assembly GCF_006439515.1). Classification (NCBI taxonomy): domain Bacteria; kingdom Pseudomonadati; phylum Pseudomonadota; class Alphaproteobacteria; order Hyphomicrobiales; family Phyllobacteriaceae; genus Mesorhizobium; species Mesorhizobium sp. B3-2-1. The sequence continues at coordinate 27,274 of NZ_VFTI01000002.1, forward strand.
CACCTGGAGAAAGTGCTCGACGCGCAGGCGCCGCTGTCGTCGGCGCATGACGAGATGCTGTTCATCATCCAGCACCAGACATCGGAACTCTGGATGAAGCTCGCCCTGCATGAGATTGGCGCGGCGATCCGCTCGATCCGTGCCGATCGGCTCGAGCCGAGCTTCAAGATGCTGTCGCGCGTCGCCCGCATTTTCGAGCAGTTGAACAATGCCTGGGACGTGCTGCGCACGATGACGCCCAGCGAATACACCGAGTTCCGCGACGCGCTCGGCCAGTCCTCGGGTTTCCAGTCCTGGCAGTATCGCGCCATCGAGTTCATGGCCGGCAATCGCAATCTCGCCATGCTCGGGCCGCACAAGCACCGGCCGGACCTCAGCCAGAAGCTGGAGGTGATCCTGGCCGAGCCGTCGCTCTACGACGAAGCGCTGCTGCTTCTGGCGCGCAACGGCTTCGATATTGGCGCGGACGCAAAGCGCACGGACTGGCGCGAGGCGCGAACGGAGAACGAAGAGGTCCTTGTAGCCTGGCAGACGGTGTACCGCGATCCGCAACGCTACTGGATGTTCTACGAACTGGCCGAGAAACTGGTCGATTTCGAGGACTACTTCCGCCGCTGGCGCTTCAACCACGTCACCACGGTCGAACGCATCATCGGCCTGAAGCGCGGCACCGGCGGCACATCGGGCGCCTCCTACCTCAAGAAGATGCTCGAGGTCGTCCTGTTTCCGGAACTCTGGAACGTCCGTACCCGGCTTTGAACTCTTTGTTTTGACGCAATTCCCGTGGGAAAACCGCATCACAGGTTTCCCACAGGAATTGCGCCGACTTTTCAGGTCACCGCCGTCTTGACCGCGAAGCGCGCATCCTTCCAGGCGCCGGTGCGCAGGATATCTTCCAGTACCTCGACCGCCTGCCATACATCGGCGTAACGGACATAGAGCGGCGTGAAGCCGAAGCGGATCGTCGACGGCGCACGGAAATCGCCGATCACGCCGCGCTCGATCAGTGCCCGCATCACCTGGTAGCCGTGCGGATGGAGGAACGACACCTGGCTGCCGCGCTGCTTGCCGTCGCGCGGGCTTTCCAGCTCCAGGCCGTAGGCGCCGCATCTGGTTTCGACGAGTTGGACGAACAGATCGGTGAGTGCAATGCTCTTCTTGCGCACCGCCGCCATGTCGACATCGTCCCAAAGGTCCAGTGCTCCCTTGAGCGCCCGCATCGACAAGACAGGCTGCGTGCCGCACAGAAACCTGCGGATGCCGCTGCCGGCCGCATAACCCTGTTCGAAGGCAAAGGGCCGCGCATGGCCCCACCAACCGCTGAGCGGCTGCTGGACTCTATCGTGATGACGTTCGGCGGCGTAGATGAAGGCTGGCGCGCCCGGACCGCCATTGAGATATTTGTACGTGCAGCCGATGGCGAAATCCGCATTGGTGCTGTCGAGTTCGACCGGCAAGGCGCCGGCCGTATGGCAGAGATCCCAGACGATCAGCGCACCGACCTGATGGGCCTTGCATGTCAGCGCCGCCATGTCGCGCAGCTGGCCGGATTTGTAATTGACATGGTTGACCAGGATGACCGCAACGCGCTCGTCGATCAGTTCCTCGATAGTCGGCGCATCGACGCCCTCGAGCCGCAGCACGGTGCCGGGCCGCGTCGAGGCCACGCCTTCGGCCATATAGAGATCGGTTGGAAAACTGTCGCCCTCAGCGACGATGACCGACCGGTCCGGCCGCATGCCAAGTGCGGCATGCAGCACCTTGTAGATGTTGATCGAGGTCGTATCGCAGACCACCGTCTGACCGGCCGCCGCACCGATCAGCCGTCCCAACTGGTCGCCAAGCGCGACCGGCATGTCGAACCAGCCGGCGGTGTTCCAGGCGCGGATCAAATCCTGCGCCCACTCCTGCGTCGCTGCCTTCTGCAGCTCGTTGAAAATCGCGGGTGCCGCGGCGCCGAGCGAATTGCCGTCGAGATAGATGACGCCTTCCGGCAAAATGAACCGGTCGCGCATGGCACGCAGTGGGTCCGCCGCGTCCATGGCTTCGACGGCTGCTAGATCGAGCGTTGCGTGCATGATCTGTGACATTCCCTGGTTATTCACGTCCTGGTTACTCACGAATGGCTTCGCGTACCGGTGCGGCTCCCCGGCTGCGCTTCAGGCTGGGCAAGGCAAGCATGGCCAGCACGAACAGGCCCGTTGCAAGCTTCAGATCAGGCGGCGGCATGCCGGCGGCGAGGCAGAACGACACCAGCTGGTAGTAGATGATCGCGCCGGCGAAGGGCGCCAGCAACTGACGCCAGACCGTCTGCTTGCCGACGACGGCCTCGCCGATCATCAGCGCGGCAAGGCCATTGATGAGAATTCCCAGGCCCATATTGACGTCGGCGAACCCCTGCGACTGCACCATCAGCGCGCCGCTTGAAGCCGAAAAAGCGCTCGCCAACCCGACACCGCCTATGGTCGCGGCCCAGACATTGATGCCTTGCGCCTCGGCCATGTCAGGATTGGCGCCCACGGCGCGCACGGCAGTCCCCTTCTCGGTCCTGAAGAACATGTAGAGCAGCATGAAGGCGACAAGCGCGAGAAGGCCCGCGACGGCGATCTTGCTGGCGGGGAAACCCGGCCGCGCGAACGGCACCCAGTCGAACACCGTCGGCGACCCGAACACGGAGAGGTTGGACTTACCCATGATCCGAAGATTGATGCTGTAGAGCATCGTCATCATCAGGATGCCGGCAAGAAGCGTGTGGATGCGGAAGCGCAGATGGATGAAGGCAGTGCAGCAGCCCGCCGCAAAGCCGGCAACGAGGGCGGCAGCGATGCCCATCAGCGGCGATGCGCCGGCGGCAAGGAGAACGCCGCAGACGCAGCCGCCCAGCGGAAAAGCGCCTTCGCTGGTGAGATCGGGAAAATTCAGCATCCGAAACGGGATCATGATCCCGAGCACGACAAAGGCCAGGATCAGGCTTTGCGCCAGGGTGACCGGCATGATCGCGACGAAGCTGGTGAGAACGTCCTCGATAAAGCCCATGATGATCAGCTCGCCAGCAGCATGCGGTCGGTCTTGACGGAGAAATGGCCGATCAGATCGATAACCGTGACCCTCGCCTTCTCTTCGCCTGTGACCTCCAGGAGGACACGGCCGGCGTCGAGCATGATCACCCGGCTGCCATAGTCGACGGCGTGTTGCATGTTGTGGGTCACCATCAAGGTCGTCAGCTTCAATGCGCTGACGGCGCGCACCGTTGCCTGCATGACGATCTCGGCCGTGCGCGGATCGAGTGCCGCGGTATGCTCGTCGAGCAGCAGCAGGTCCGGCGATCCGCCGACTGCCATGATCAGAGACAGGGATTGCCGCTGCCCGCCCGAGAGCAGGTCGACGCGCGTGCCGAGACGATTTTCGAGGCCGAGACCCAGTATCGATAGGCGTTCCCTGTAGGACGCAAGCCGGGTGGCGTTCAGGCCCTGGCGCAAAGTGCGCTTGCTGCTGCGCAAATCAGCCAGCAGCATGTTTTCCGCGACCGTCATGCTGGCGGCGGTACCGCGCATCGGGTCCTGGAACACCCGAGCCAGCTTCGCGGCGCGCTTGTGCACGGGCATGCCAGTCACATCGGTGCCGTTGATCAGGATCTGGCCGGAATCGAGGATCAGGGCGCCGGAAATGGCGTTGAGCATGCTGCTCTTGCCGGCTCCGTTGGAGCCGATGACGATGCCGAACTCGCCCGTGGCAAGCGACAGGCTGAGACCGTCCAGCGCGACCTTCTCGTCGGCCTGGCCCTTGTAGAACACTTTGCGCGCGGATCGGATCTCGAGCATCGTTCCTCCCTGACCTCAAGGTGACGGCGTCCGCGCCGTCACCCTCACAGCCCCGATGTCAGTCGACGATGCAGCCGCAATCGGCCATCGAAGCCGGTATCTCGATGCCGAACGCCGCCATCGCCTTGCGCGAGATCGTCGCCATGTGGTCCTTGTAGGCAGGACGTGACGGCGCGATCGTCTTGGGATCCTTGCCCCTTAGGATTTCGGCGGCGATGTTGCCGGCGTTGATACCGACCTGCGTGTAATTGACCGCGAAGCTTGCCGGCACGGTGCCGTTGCGGACCGCGCTGTCATCGGAATTGACGACCGGAATACCGGCCTGGCGGGCGGCCGCGGAGACAGCGGCGATCGCCGGCTGGATCAGGTTCGAAGCCGGGCCGTAGATCACGTCGGCCTTGCCGGCAAGCGAAGCGATGCGCTGCTGGATGTCATTGACGTTGTCGATGCCGACTTCCACGACCTCGAAGCCGGCGGCGGGTGCCGCCGCCTTGATCTTTTCGACCAAGGCAACGTCGTTGGCCTCGCCCGGATTGTAAGGCACGCCAAAGCGCTTGGCGTTCGGCAGCAGCTTCTTGGTGAAGGCCATTACCGCGGCGACGTCCTGCAGGTCGCTGGCGCCGGTCATGCCTTCGTCTCCGGAGTCCCATGACGGTACCAGCTTGGCCGCCACCGGATCCGTGACCGCGGCAAAGACGATCGGAATGCCGGAGCCCGCGAGCGCCTTCTTGGCGATCTGCGAGACCGGCGTGGTGATGGTGTAGATCAGCTTGGGCTGCTCCGCTTGCAGCTTGGCGATCATCTGCGGCACCAGCGATGCATCGAAATTCGTATGGCTCTCCGTATAGACGACGTCCTTGCCCTCGACGAAGCCATTATCCGTCAGCGCCTTCTTGAAGCCGGCTATAGCGGCGTTGAGCTGGGGGTGCTCGCCGAAATTGGCAATGCCGATGCGTATCTGATCGGCAGCGGCAGTACCCGCGCTCACCATCAATGCGCCGGCCAGGAACAAACCCGACAACCAAGCGGATTTCGACTTCAACATCATTTCCTCCCAGATTTGATCAGCGCCGCTTGGAGCGCGGCTACTGCGGCGATCATGGTCAGTCCGCCGGCCCGTGTCAAATATTATATATAATTCTTGCCATGCTCCGACATCATATATAATTTTTCTCTGCCAGACGACGGATGGACCGCGATGCAGGATCAAACCAGCTCCACAAAGACGGAGGCAGCCTATCAGCTGTTGCGGCGCGATATCCTGACCACGCGCCTCATGCCCGGCGCCCCGCTCAAGCTGAGTGCGCTGCGCGGTACCTACGGCGTCGGCTGGACGCCGTTGCGAGAAGCCTTGTCGCGGCTCGAGGCCGAACGCCTAGTCACCGCCATCAGCAATCGCGGCTTTACCGTGGCTCCGGTGTCGCGGGCCGAACTGGAGGATCTGGCGCGCGCCAGGATGGTGGTCGAGATCCCCCTGTTCCTCGAAGCGATGGAGAAAGGCGGCAAGGAGTGGGAGGATGCTGTCGTCACCGCCCACTACCGGCTCTCCCGCTGCAAGACCGCGGTCGACGATCCCTCGGATGCGGCCGTCGACAAATGGGACGAGAACCACGAGGCTTTCCATGCGGCGCTACTGAGCGCCGCCACATGCGACTGGCTGCTGCGTTTCCGCTCGACAATCTCGGATCAGCTGCGCCGGCACCATCGCTTTCTTGGTCTGGCGCCGACATTGCGGGCCGCGGCTGGCCTCAAGGATGGCTATGAAGCGGCGATGAAGGCACTGCGCGAAGCGATTGCGATCGAACACCATACCGCGATCATGGAAGCGGCACTCGATCGTGACGTCGAGCGGGCCAAGGCGCTGATGACGGCGCATATCGGCTACACCCTGCGTGTCTACGTCCACAGCGAAGACAGCGGCGCAACCGAATACGCTGCCCGCGCCGGCAGCTCGAAAGCGAGTTCGGGATGACTTCAGCGCTCCTGCGACGCCTGTTCGCACGCACTTGATCGGGGCCGGCCGGACGCCTGGATCCATCGCTGCCCGAAGCTACGATCGTTGGCGTTTTGATTTCGTTTCGTTCCGCGAATGATGGATCCACAATTTTTACGATCCACCCCCGGAAAAGCCCTCCAAAAGACTGATGCCAAGCCTCGGCGGAGGATGGGCCACAGCCCATTAACCAAAACGATTTCAATGTGCTTGCCGACGGCGGAAAAGGTCGATTGCCGTCCGCTGTCGCGGGCAAAAAACTTCAGATGCCTTAACAAATTCATTAAACTTTAAACGGTTGCGGAACACAACTGGAACAGATAGTGTTTGTTCTGGGTTTGTTTTTCGATTCTGGTTCAGACCTTTCGTTCAATGCCTTGGGGGCCGCCATGCTGACACGCAAGCAACATGAACTGCTGATGTTCATCCACGAACGGCTCAAGGAAAGCGGGATACCGCCCTCCTTCGACGAGATGAAGGAAGCGCTCGATCTTGCCTCCAAGTCGGGGATCCATCGCCTGATCACGGCGCTGGAGGAACGCGGCTTCATTCGCCGGCTGCCCAACCGGGCGCGCGCGCTGGAAGTGCTGCGGCTGCCGGACTCGATCGCGCCGGGCCTCAATGCGGCGAAGAAGTTCTCGCCAAGCGTCATCCAGGGCAGCCTTGGCCAAGGCGGTCTCGGCCGCCAGATCAGGCCGGCGGCGGCGCCTTCTCGCCTGCCGGCGGCCGGTAACGACGACGATGCGGTTTCAGCCGTGTCCATTCCGGTCATGGGCCGTATCGCCGCCGGTGTGCCGATCGATGCCATCCAGCATCAGACGCATTCGATTTCGGTGCCGCCGGACATGATCATGGGCGGCGAGCACTATGCGCTGGAGGTCAAGGGCGACTCGATGATCGAGGCCGGTATCTTCGACGGCGACACGGTCATCATCCGCAATGCCGATACGGCAAGTCCGGGCGAAATCATCGTGGCGCTGGTCGATGAGGAGGAAGCAACGCTGAAGCGGTTTCGCCGCAAGGGCGCTTCGATCGCGCTCGAAGCCGCCAATCCAGCCTACGAAACACGCATCTTCGGGCCAGACAGGGTCAAGGTGCAGGGCAAGCTGGTCGGGCTGATAAGACGCTACTGAACCGGTTTGCCATCGGGTTTGTCAGGCTTTTTATAGGGCGGCAGCCCCCTCGCCTCGCGTGAGAATTTTCGCTGCTCGTGCCAGGGCCGGTATGGTCCGTCGACGGCGAATTCGATCGCAGCCGGGCTCGTGGCCGACTGGGGATCGAAGAAGACGGCGGCACTCCCCTTGCGGGCGAGTTGCCGTTTCGTGACGACGAGAACCAGCGGATTGTGGCAGGCGTCATAGGCGGTAGCGTCATTGACGACGATCAGGTCGGCGAAGGCGCAGGCCTTCCAGGTGTTCTTGCGATCCTCGACATAGGCGATGATTGCGCCGGATGGGTGCCTGGCAAGACACAGGCCTTCGCGGCAATAGAACGGCGATCCCTGCGGCAGGTCGGTGGGACTAGCGATGTCGAATTGCCCGTCCGTCTTGTCGAACATTTCCGGTTTGACGATTGATTCTGAGACCAGGGCGCGTTTCCAGTTTTCGGCTGCGAATTCGTTCGGACGTTCCCGGTTGACGGCCAGTTCGCCATTGCCGATCGGCAATGCGACCAGCCGCGCATCTTCCGAGATCAGCACATCGGGCGTGCGCGTGTGCGACACGGTCAACAGGCCGGCAAGCGCGAATGGCAGCGCGGCAAGCCGCAGCCAGGTCGTCGCCATCGTCGCGATGACCAGCGCGACGGTGACCAGCAGCACGGATTGCTGCGAGATCAGCCCGACCCCATCGATCGGAGAGCGCTCCGATATCCACGCCGATACGGCGATCATCGCCGTCAGGCCCTTGCCCATGAGGTAGAGAGCCGGCCAATCCAACCCGAACGGCATCAGCAACGCGCTGGCGACAGCCAGGAACATCACAACCGATACGATCGGCATGACGGCCAGATTGGCGAACAGGCTGAGCGGCGACACCCGCTGGAAATGCCAGATGGCAAACAGCGCCGTTGCGCTGCCGGCGATGATGGATGTCACGGCCAATCCACCTGTCGCCAAGAGGAACTTTCGCGTCAGGAACCCGGGCAGGGATCGCTTTGGCGGCGGTGGCCTCGTCTTTCCCGCATGGTGGTCGGCCCAGCCGGCATAGGCGCCTACCAAGGCCGCTGTCGCAGCGAACGACATCTGGAAGCTCGGGCCGACGACCTCGTGCGGGGAAACCAGGATGACGGCGATCGCCGAGATCGCCAGGTTGCGCATGGTCAGTGCCGCGCGATCGAACAAGACGGCGGCCAGCATCACCGCCAGCATGATGAAGCTGCGCTCGGCGGCGACGACGACGCCGGAAATGACGAGATAGGCGGCGATAGAGAAAAGTGCGGCGGCGGCCGCGTATTTCTTCACCGGCCGGCGCGCGGAAAAGCCTGGAAACAGCGCGAAGACGCCGCGTAACAGACCCATGATGGTGCCGGCCACCAGCGCCATATGCAGTCCCGAAATGGAGATGATGTGATAGATGCCGGTACGCCGCATCGCTTCGTTGATTTCATTGGGAATGCCGGCGCGCACGCCAACGATCAGCGCCGCCGCGATCTCGCCTTCGGCGCCGCCAATGCTGCCCCTGATATGGTCGGCGATGGCTTCGCGGGCATCTTCGATGCCAGAAAAAAGGCGTGCCGGCAGCGGCATCTCACCGTCGTCGGCGGAGACAACGGTTGGATTGCCGAGAAAGAAGCCGCTGCCGCCGATGCCGGCGAAATAGCTCTCGAAGGAGAAGTCGTAGCTGTCCGGCCGCACCGGACCGGTCGGCGGCAGCAGTTTGGCATAACCTGTGACAAGCGAGCCGGCGGTCATTTCCGGCGGTATCTTGCGTGCCGAAAGCCGGACCCTTTCCGGCGCATAGCGCAGTTTCGGGCGGGCCGTCGAAATCACGTCCATGGTCAGCCGGATGCGGCCGGTCTCCATTTCTTCGATCGAGACCACGCGGCCGGTCAGCTGCGTCGATATCTCCGAGCCCAGCATCCGGGTTCCGGCTCGCCATGTTTCGACCTTCGCCGCGAGCAGGCCAAGCACACACAACAGCACTGCCATGAAACACAGATGGGTTTTCGGCCAAGAGCGGGAGACGAATGCACAGATCGCCGCCAGCATCACGGCAGCGACGGGCCTTGCAAAATCGGGCTCGGACGCCAGCGAAAAGTAGCCGATCGCCCCAACGGCCAGGCAGACCGGCACCAGCAGGAAGGCGATGCCCCGGTCGAGTTCCAGCTCCGCCGCCTTGGCCACGCCGTGACGCAGGCGAGGCAAGGCAATCAGGCCGATTTGCCGGCGCACGCGCACAATCCCGCGCGCGGCGGGAGACGGAGTTGGCGCCGGGCTGTCCGCCTGCGGCGGCTGGATTGCGGGCGCAGCCACGAGCGGCGATGGCAGTGGGATCGCCGGAGGCGTTGTAAACAGGGACCGCTCGCTGACGCCGACAATGGCGCCCTCGCCCCGATCCGAGCCCCGGCCTCGTCCAGTCATCGGGTCTGCCCCTTGCGCCCTCGACACCCTATGCTACATGAACGCGCGACGCGCGAAAGTCCGCGCACTCCGCACCCAGCTTCAGACGTTTTCCGAGAGTTTCATGCCCGACAAGGTCATCACCCGTTTTGCCCCCTCGCCGACCGGCTATCTGCACATCGGCGGCGCACGCACGGCGCTGTTCAACTGGCTCTATGCCAAGCACACCGGCGGCACGATGCTGTTGCGTATCGAGGACACCGATCGCGAGCGCTCGACCGAGGCGGCCACATCAGCCATTCTGGACGGACTGACCTGGCTCGGCCTGTCATGGGACGGTGAAGCGGTCTCCCAATTCGAGCGCGCGCCGCGCCACCGGGAGGTCGCCGAGGAACTGGTGCGGCTGGGCAAGGCCTATTACAGCTACGAGACTTCAGCCGAGCTCGAGGCGATGCGCGAGGCGGCCCGCGCCAAGGGCCTGCCGCCTCGCTATAACGGCCACTGGCGTGACCGCGTCCCGTCGGAGGCGCCCGCCGGCGTCAAGGGCGCCATCCGCATCAAGGCACCGACCGAGGGCGAGACGGTGGTGCAGGACCGGGTCCAGGGCGAGGTGCGCTTCCCCAACAAGGATCTCGACGATTTCATCATCCTGCGCTCGGACGGCAACCCGACCTACATGCATGCCGTCGTCGTCGACGATCACGACATGGGCGTCACCCACATCATCCGTGGCGACGATCACCTGACCAACGCCGCGCGCCAGACCGTGATCTACAACGCCATGGGCTGGGACGTGCCTTCGATGTCGCATATCCCGCTCATCCATGGCGCCGACGGCGCCAAGCTGTCGAAGCGCCATGGCGCGCTGGGCGTCGAGGCCTACCGTGCCATGGGCTATCTGCCGGAGGCGCTGCTCAATTACCTGGCGCGGCTCGGCTGGAGCCATGGCGATGACGAGATCATGTCGATCAAGGACATGATCTCCTGGTTCGATATCGGCGACGTCAACAAGGGCGCGGCGCGCTTTGACTTCGCCAAGCTCGAGGCGCTGAACGGCGTCCATATGCGCCGCATGGCCGATATCGAATTGTTCGACATCTTCATCGCCACCTTGCCTTATCTGGAGAGTGGCCCGGCGATGGCGGCGCGCCTCGACGAGAAGAACAAGGCGCAGTTGCTGGCAGCGCTCCCAGGCCTGAAGGAGCGCGCCAAGACGCTGGTCGAGCTCGTCGACGGCGCCGGCTTTCTGTTTGCCACGCGGCCACTGCCGATCGACGACAAGGCGGCTCTCCTGCTCAATGACGATGCCCGCAAGATCCTGCGTGGCGCTCACGAAGCTTTGAATGCGCTGTCCGGCGACTGGACAGCGGCCACGGCCGAGGCCGCGATCCGCGACTATGCGCTGGCCGGCGGCTACAAGCTTGGCGCCGTGGCCCAGCCGTTGCGGGCCGCTTTGACCGGTAAAAGCACCTCGCCAGGCGTCTTCGACGTGCTGGCCGTGCTGGGGCGCGAGGAAAGCCTCGCGCGCATAGCGGATCAAATCGATTAGGAGAAAACTGGCCCAAGAAGAAACTGGCCCAAGAAGATTGGCATTGAAAGGCGCGTTTCGCAGTGCAACATTAGGCCCTGGCCCAATCTGGCACGCACCTCCTAAAATGCGGTGGCGACTACGCGCATTGCGGTGATTTCGACGTGTCGCTCTGCGGAATTTGCCTTTGCCGGCATGAGGAAACAAGAAGGAGTTTGCAATGACCGAAGCTGCGAAAAAACTGGATATGGGCGGCCAGGAGGCCACGGCAACGCTGGAATTCGCCGGCAAGACCCACGAATTCAAGGTGCGAAGCGGCTCGGTCGGACCTGACGTCATCGACATCGCCTCGCTCTACAGCACCACCGGCGCCTTCACCTATGACCCCGGCTTCACCTCGACGGCAAGCTGCGAGTCGGAGATCACCTTCATCGACGGTGATGCCGGCATCCTCCTGCATCGCGGCTACCCGATCGACCAGTTGGCCGAACACGGCGACTTCCTCGAGGTCTGCTATCTCCTACTCTACGGCGAACTGCCCACCAAGGCGCAAAAGGACGATTTCGACTATCGCGTGACGCGCCACACCATGGTGCATGAGCAAATGTCGCGCTTCTTCACCGGCTTCCGCCGCGACGCGCACCCGATGGCGGTGATGTGCGGCGTGGTCGGCGCGCTATCGGCCTTCTATCACGACTCGACCGACATCTCCGACCCGTACCAGCGCATGGTTGCCTCCATGCGCCTGATCGCCAAAATGCCGACGATCGCGGCCATGGCCTACAAGTACCACATCGGCCAGCCTTTCATTTACCCGAAGAACGAGCTGAATTTTGCCGCCAACTTCCTGCATATGTGCTTTGCCGTGCCCTGCGAGGAATACAAGATCAACCCGGTGCTGGCGCGCGCCATGGAGCGCATCTTCATCCTGCATGCCGATCATGAGCAGAACGCTTCGACCTCCACCGTTCGTCTCGCCGGCTCCTCGGGCGCCAACCCCTTCGCCTGCATTGCCGCCGGCATCGCTTGCCTGTGGGGCCCGGCCCATGGCGGCGCCAATGAAGCGGCGCTCAACATGCTGGGCGAGATCGGCCATGTCGATCACATCCCGGAATTCATCGCCCGTGCCAAGGACAAGAACGATCCGTTCCGCCTGATGGGCTTTGGCCACCGCGTCTACAAGAACTATGATCCACGCGCCAAGATCATGCAGAAGACGGCGCATGAGGTCCTAGGCGAACTCGGCATCAAGGACGATCCGCTGCTCGACATCGCGATGGAACTGGAAAAGATCGCGCTGACCGATCCCTATTTCATCGAGAAGAAACTCTATCCCAACGTCGACTTCTACTCCGGCATCACACTGAAGGCGCTGGGTTTCCCCACCACCATGTTCACCGTGCTGTTCGCGGTCGCCCGCACGGTCGGCTGGATCGCGCAATGGAAGGAAATGATCGAGGATCCGCGCCAGAAGATCGGCCGCCCGCGCCAGCTCTACACCGGCGCGCCGGAGCGCGACTACGTGCCGATCGCCAAGCGCTGAGACAAGTTAGTGGTGAGTAGTGAGTAGTGAGATTGGAGGATGTGCTAACTCACTACTCACCACTCACTACTGCCTACTCTACTCTACTCACTCTCTTCACGCACCCCATCACCACCTGCGCCGCGATCTCACCAGACGGCTTGTCCGTTGCCATGCGCCGTGAGATCGCGGCAAACCCATCTTTCTGCCAGGTGCGCATGCCACTGTCGGCCAACAGCGCTTCCAGCTGGCGCGCCAGATTGTTCGGTTTGACATACTCGTTGTAAAATTCCGGGATCAACGCGCGATCCGAGATCAGGTTGGGCAGCAGGGCCGACCAGACGGAAACGAGATACGGCGCGACGACACGCGCGACCGGGTCGAGCCGGTAGCAGGAGATCATCGGCACCCCGGACAATGCCAGTTCCAGGGACACCGTGCCGGACGCGATCAACGCGGCGTCGGCCTTGCCGAAGGCCTGCCATTTGCGCTCGGGCTCGAGGATGATCTCGGGTTTCTCGTCCCAGCGCGTGACTGCGGACCGCACGGTATCCGCGACATGCGGCACCGTCGGCAGCATCAGGCGGAGCCGATGCCCGCGAGCCCGCAACATCGACACGGTCTCGCCGAACGGCTCGAGCAGCCGCCTCACCTCGCCGCGCCGCGAGCCGGGCAGGACAAGCAGCGTCTTCACGCGGTCTGGTGATAGATCACGCGGCTGGCCTTGAGCCTTTGCCGCCGAGAGCACGCCCGGATCGTGCGTCAGGCGATGCCCGACATAGGTGCCGGGCGGACCACCTAGCCGATCGAGCTCCTTCACCTCGAATGGCAGGATGCACAGGATGTGGTCGACATAGGGCTTCATCGCCACCGCCCTGCCCGGCCGCCATGCCCAGACGCTCGGGCAGACATAGTGGACGATCGGGATCGACGGGTTGGCCGCGCGCACCTTCTTGGCGACGCGCAGCGAAAAATCGGGGCTGTCGATGGTGACGAGGCAGTCGGGCTTGGCGTCCGCAACGATCCCCGCCAGCTGGCCGATCCGCCGGACCAGGCGCGGCAGGTCACGCAGGACGGCACTGAACCCCATCAGCGCGACCTCGCCGGCGTCGAACGGCGAAACCAGCCCGAGCGCCTGCAGATGGCGGCCGCCGAGCCCGACGAGTTGCACCTCGCGACCTGTTGTCTGGCGGAGCGACCGGACGATGTCGGCGCCAAGCAGGTCGCCCGACTCCTCGCCCGCCACGATCGCGATCTTCAGCGCCCTGTCAGCCATGTTCGGACTCCGCTGCGGCCAGGCCGACGATGAACAGCCCAAGGTCATTGGCACACGAGAGAGTTGCGGGGCCTTCGAGGATCAGGGAGCGTCCCGCCTCAACGGCAATGCCGGCAAGCCCCGCGGCATGCGCTGCCTCAACCGTCTGTGGCCCCATGGAAGGAAGATCCGCGCGCAACTCCTGGCCAGGCTTGGCGCATTTGACCAGAACGCCGCGCGTCTTGCCGGCGATACGGCCGTGGCCGCGCAGCAACCTGGCGCGGTCCAGCAATCCGGCCGTGCCCTCGATGCCTTCAAGCGCAATGGTCCGGCCGCCGATCGCGATCGCCGCCTGGCCGATATCCAGCGCCCCGATGGCCTTTGCCGCGGCGAAACCCGCCTCGATGTCGCGCCAGTCCGATTTCTGAGGCGCGGCCCTGGTCAACACCCCTTCGGCGGCGACAAGGCTCGGCACGATCTCGTGGGCGCCCACGACCTTTATGCCCCGAGCCTCTAGCCCGCGCGCCACCACCTTGAGCAGCCCATCGTCGCCACGCGCCAACGCCATGACAACGAGGGGTACCACGGCGAGCAGGCTGAGGCTTGGACGCAGATGTGTCAGTCTGGGCCTGCGCTTTATCTCGCCGGCAAGCACCAGATGGGTAATCCGGTTGTGCTTGAGCAGCGGAACGAGCGACCCTATCGCCTCCAGGGCAAGGGTCTCATGCTCGTACTGGCGCAACTCCGCCAGGCGGTCGGCCTCGCCGTCCATGAGCACGATGAAGGGCGGATGACCCTGTTCGGCCAAACCGGCAGCGACTTCGACCGGAAGGCTGCCACCGCCGGCGATGATGCCGACCCTGGCATCAGGCGGGAGACCAAGACCAGCCGCGGCTGTCTCAGCCTTCGTCATCGGTATCGTCGCCATCGCCGCCCTTGAGCGATGGCACCGCATAGTGCCGCTTGCCGCGACTGCTGATGAAGTCGATGATCTTCATCGCTGTCGGCGACGAGGCGAACTCCGCTTTGGCCAATTCGATGTTCTCGCCGACTGTGCGGGAGCGGTCGAAGATCGTCTTGTAGGCCTTGCGCAGCAGATAGATCTCCGAACGCGGCAGACCGGCGCGCTTGAGGCCGATGATGTTCAAGCCGCGCAAGCTGGCGCGGTTACCGACCGCGATGGCATAGGGAATGACATCGCCGACAAAAGCCGAGCACCCGCCAAGAAAGGCGTTGTCGCCTACACGCACGAATTGATGGACTGCGCTGAGGCCGCCGATATAGACATTGTTGCCGATCTCGCAGTGGCCGCCCAATGTCGCTCCATTGGCGAAGGTAGCGTTGTTGCCGACGACGCAGTCATGGGCGATATGGGCGTAGGCCAGAAAATTGCCATTGTCGCCCACCGTCGTTTCGCCGCGGCTGGTGTCGGTGCCGACATGCATGGTCACGCCTTCGCGGATGGTGCAGTTGGCGCCGATGACGAGTGTGGTGCGGCCGCCCTTGTGCTTGGTATTCTGCGGCGGTCCGCCCAGGATCGCCATCGGATAGGCCTTGGTCGACGCTCCGATAGTGGTCGCGCCCATCACCGAGACATGGCTGACCAGTTCGACACCGTCACCGATCACAGCGTCGCCGCTGACATGGCAGAACGGCCCAATGCGCACACCCTGGCCGATTTGGGCGCCTTCTTCCACGATGGAGGAAGGATGGATTGACGTCTTG
Source organism: Mesorhizobium sp. B3-2-1 (assembly GCF_006439515.1). Lineage (NCBI taxonomy): Bacteria > Pseudomonadati > Pseudomonadota > Alphaproteobacteria > Hyphomicrobiales > Phyllobacteriaceae > Mesorhizobium > Mesorhizobium sp. B3-2-1. The sequence goes on from NZ_VFTI01000002.1 coordinate 42,677, forward strand.
ATTTTCATAAGCACTCGATCGTCAGTCGCCGGTGACCATCATGGCTGAAATCTCGGCCTCGGCCGCCTTGGTACCTTCGACCAGGGCTTCGCAGGCGAATTTGAGCAGGTTGCCGCGCTTCTTGATTTTCTTGACATGGATCTTCAACTGGTCGCCGGGAACGACCGGTTTGCGGAATTTGGCGTTGTCGATGGTCAGGAAATAGACCAGCGACGGTTTCGACGCTCCGAGGCTTCGGATGCAGATGGCGCCGGCCGTCTGCGCCATGGCCTCGACGATCAGTACGCCCGGCATCACCGGCTGCTCCGGGAAATGCCCCTGAAAATGCGGCTCGTTTATGGTCACGTTCTTGATGCCGATGGCGGATTCGTCACCATCGATGTCGACGATGCGGTCGATCATGAGGAAGGGATAACGGTGCGGCAGGAGCTTCATCAGCCCCAGTATGTCGACCGCTTCCAGCGTTGTCGCCGCCACCATGTCAGCCATTGTCCTTGCCCTGCTTGCGTGCCCTGGCCATCGTGCGCAACATGGCTATCTCTCGCATGGCTTCCGCCATCGGCTGTGCCGGATAGCCACCCCATATCTCGCCGGCGGGAACATTGCTCATAAATCCACTTCTGGCGGCAAGCTTGGCACCTGAACCAATCGTCAGATGATCCGCAAGCCCGACGCCGCCGCCCATGGTGACATTGTCACCCACCACGACGGAACCGGAAATACCTGAAAGCCCGGCTACTATGCAATTGCGGCCGATGCGGACGTTATGGGCGATCTGCACGAGATTGTCGATCTTGGTGCCTTGCCCGATGATCGTATCGGACATGGCGCCGCGATCGACTGTGGAATTGGAGCCGATCTCGACATCGTCCTGGATGATGACACGTCCGATCTGTGGAACACGCTCCGGTCCCTTGGCGCCGCCGACAAAGCCGAATCCGTCCTGGCCGATCCTGGCGCCACCATGGATGATGACCCGATTGCCGATCAGCGCGTACTGGATACTGGCGCCCGGGCCGACATAGCCGTCACGGCCGATCTGGCAGGACTGTCCGATGACGGCGTTTGGCGCAATGACGGTGCCGCCGCCGATCGAGACGCCTGGGCCGATGACAGCGCCGGCCTCGATGACAGCGCCGGCTTCGACATGCGCGGTCGGGTCGATATGGGCATGCGGCGAAACGCCGGTCTCACCGGTCATTGGCCCCGGCGTGGCGGCTGTCGGGAACAAGAGGCGCCCAACCAGCGCGAAAGCCTGTTGCGGCCGTGGATGGATCAGGACAGCGATGCCGGCAGGCGCCTTGTTTGCGAAGTCCGCCGGACACAGGACCGCCGCCGCCCGCAGCGACGGCATCAGCGCTGAATTGCGTTTGCCGTCGACGAAGACGAGCGCGTTGGCGCCACCTTCATGAGCTGGCGCCAGCGCTTCGATCGAAACGTCGGATTGGCCGGAATCGACAAGCACCGAGCCGGTCAGATTCGCGACTTCGGCCGCCGTATACCGGCGTGATGGCGCGAAGAACACCGGATCGGTCATTCCAGAAGCTATATCCAGCTAGGTCGGAACATTTCTCCCGGATCCAAAACCCGGGAGCATCGTTGGCCGCCGATCAGAAGCGGGTCGATATGCCGAAGTTGAATTCCTGCACGTCGTCTTTGGCTTCCTTCTTGACCGGGATCGCATAGTCGATACGGATCGGCCCGAACGGCGAGGCCCACATCAGGCCGAGACCGACCGAGGCGCGCACTTTCATGCCGGTAGAATCTTGATCGACCAGGCCAGTGGCAAGCTTGCTGCCATAGAGCGTCGCCGCATCGGCGAACACCGCACCACGCAAACCGAAGCTCTCCGGAACAACCGGCAACGGAAACTGGGCTTCCGCCGACGCGTTGAAGTAGGTCGTGCCGCCGAGATGGTCACCGCTTGTACCGGAAGCGACCGGGCCGATACCACCGTAGGCAAAGCCGCGGATCATGCGGTCGGTGCTCTGGAAGTGATCGAATACGCGCAAATCGCCGTTGCCATACCCCTCGACATGACCGGCGCCACCCGAAATCAATCCCACCAGATCAAGCTGTTCCGACAGCGTCTGATAGATGCTGCCGCGTCCTGTGACCTTCACGAACTTGGCATCGCCACCAAGGCCAGCAACTTCCACCGTCGTGTTGGCGTAAATACCTTCATGCGGGTTCTTCATATCGTCGATGGTGTTGTAGACCAACCCCAGACTGACCGACGACTTGACCCACGGACTTTGGTTTTCTATGGCATCCAGAATGGCTGCCGAAATGTTGCAGGTACCTTGCGGTACCGCGTCAGTGGGATTGCAACCTTTGTCGACCTTATACTTCTCCTGCGAGATATTATACGCCAACTGGGTCGTGATGCTGTTGGTGATCGGCAGTCCGAACCGGATCGTCGCGCCCGTGGTGTCGCTGTCGTAGTTGTTGTTGTACTGCCTCGTCGACTTGTAGATGTCGAAACCGGCGGCGATGCGCCGCCCGAGGAAATAGGGTTCGGTGAAGGACAGGCTGTAATCGCGCGAGTTCTTGCCGCCGCCGGCGGACACCTTGATGAACTGGCCGCGACCGAGGAAGTTGCGCTCGGTGATCGACCCTTCGACGGACGGTCCGGCCGTATCGCCACCGGTCGAATAGCCGGCGCCAACCGAGAATTCACCCGTCGACTTCTCGACCACGTCAACCACCAGCACGACCTGATCAGGGGCCGAGCCAGGCACCGTCGAAATGTCGACTTTGTCAAAGTAATTGAGGTCTTCCAGACGCTTCTTCGCGCGCTGGATGAGCACCTGGTTGAACGCGTCGCCTTCGCTGACATCGAATTCGCGGCGAATGACATAGTCACGCGTCCGATCGTTGCCGCGGATCTCGATGCGCTCGACATAGGCCTTGGTGCCCTGGTCGACCGTGTAGACCACCGAAATCGTATGGTTCTCGAAGTTGCGGTCGCCACGCGGCGTCACCTGCGCGAACGCGTAGCCGGAACCGGCCACCTTCTCGGTCAGGGCAATGATGGAGTCTTCGACATTCTTGGCATTGTAGACATCGCCCTTGCGGGTTTCGACCACCGATTCCAGAGACTTGGAGTCCACTTCCGGGATCGTGCTTTCGACGCTGATGTCGCCGAAAGTATAGCGCTCGCCTTCCTGGACGGTGATGGTGACCGTGTATTTGTTGGTCGCATTGTCGAGCTCGCCGACAGCGGACACGACCTGGAAATCGGCGTAGCCGTGATTGAAGTAGAAGCGGCGCAGCAGTTCCTGGTCGGCGCGCAGCTTGTCTTCATCATAAACGTCGTCGCGCAGGATGAACGAGACCCAGGATGAGCGCTTGGTGTTGATCACGTCCGACAGGCGGCGGCTCGAATAGGCGCTGTTGCCGACGAAATTGATTGCCGCGATCTGCGTGCGATCGCCTTCGGTGATGTGGAACACCACATTCACGCGGTTGTCGCCAAGCTCCATGATCTGTGCGGTCACGCCGGCATCGTCACGGCCGATGCGCCTGTAAGCGGCCTTGACCGCCTCGACGTCCGAATCGAGCGTAGCCTGAGAGAACGTGCCGCGCGGCTTCAGCTGAACTGCCGCCTGAAGCGCGTTGTCCTTGAGCTTCTTGTTGCCCTGGAACAGCACCTGGTTGACGACCTTGTATTCCGAAACCTTGACCACCAGGGTCGAGCCGACCTGGTTGATCTGGACATCCGAGAACAGTCCGGTGCCGAACAGCGCCTTGACCGCGCTATCGACATCGGAGCTGGAGAAGGCCTTGCCGGGCTTGATGGTGATGTAGTTGCGGATGGTATCGGCGTCGACACGCTGGTTGCCGCTCACCTCCACCCTGCTTACGACAGCGGCTTCGGCCGCCGATGTGGCAACGAACTGCACTGCGAACGCACCGGGTACGACCAGAGCGGCGGACAGTGCCGCCGCTGACGCGGCGTTTAGAAACTTGGATGCTGCCTTCATCGGGCTTAATAACCTTTTCTCGTAGTCCCCACGGCGAGAAAACCGGACGTGCGGTCATTTCCCCTACCGTATTAACCGGATTTTCCCTACACGCAAGGCTTCTGGTTAATTTGTATTTACTTAACCCTGTTGCGTGGCTTTCGCGTCACTCATATCCCCGTGCATGGTAAACGGCGTCTCAACATCGACCATGCCCGGGCCAAATTCCTTCATGATTTCAGCACCCAAAGAGATCGTTCCAGAACACGAACCCCATGAAGCACAGCACCAGAAGCAGACCGGCCCGATAGGCCATTTCCATCATCCGTTCCGACACCGGCCGGCGGATGACGGCCTCCACCCCGTAGAACAACAGGTGGCCGCCGTCGAGGGGGGGAATCGGCAAAAGGTTTAGAATGCCTATCCCAACGGAGAGCAGCGCGACGAGCTGCACCAGCCACTCGAAACCGAGTTTGGCAGCCTTGCCGGCCATGCCGGCGATCTTGACCGGACCACCCAACTGGCACTTGTCCTCGCGCCCGACGACGAAGCGCTGCAGAAACTGGCCAGTGCGCTCGATGACGTGGCCCGTTTCCTCAACGGCCGCCGCAACGGCTCCCACCGGAGTGTATGTGATGAGACGAGGCTGGCCGAGTTCCTTGTTGTTGACGACGCCGATTACCGCGACCTTGATCTTGTTGCCGAGCGCGTCCTCCTGCTCCATCAGCTGCGGCGACGCGGTCACCGTGACCTCCTTGCCGTTGCGCAGCATGACGAAGGTGATGGTATCGCCGGCGCGGCCCGAGACCAGCCGCTGCACGTCGCCGAAGGTTTCGACCTTGCTGCCGTCGACGCTGACGAATCGGTCTCCAGGCAAAATGCCGGCCTTGGCCGCGGGACTGCCAGTTGTAACCTCCGCCACCATGGGCTCCGCGACATAACGCCCATAGGAGGCAAACAGCACGGAAAAGACGACGATCGTCAGCAGGAAGTTGAACAGCGGGCCGGCCACCACAGTTGCCGCGCGCTTCCAGATCGCCTGGGTGTGGAAGGCAACCTTGCGTTCCTCGTCGGTCAGCGTTTCGAGCTCGTCCGATGTCGGCTTGCTTGAGGTGGCGCTCATGTCGCCGACAAACTTGACATAACCGCCTAGCGGTATGGCGCAAAGCTTCCAGCGCGTACCGTGCCTGTCGTTGAAGCCGACGAGCTCCGGACCGAAGCCGATCGAGAAGGCCCTGACCCCGATGCCGCACCAGCGGCCGACGAGGTAGTGGCCCATCTCGTGAACGAACACCACCACGGTCAGCACAAAGAGAAACGGCACGAGCGTGCCGAGAAAGAGGCCTTCCGTGCTGAAAATCGCGTGAAGAATCTCGTTCAACTCAAGCCCTCAAATTCTTCCGCGGTCGCTGCATGACTGTGACATCAATACAGGCGAATCCAAGGCACGTTCGCGCCAGATCGTGGAATGACACCGTTCAAATGGGAAACAGTCCCTGTGCCGGATGATTGGCGCCCACCAAAATCCAACCGATGACGTATAGGGCAAGAGCGGCCGCGACAAGCCCGTCGACACGATCCATGATGCCGCCATGGCCAGGAATGAGCACGCCCGAATCCTTGCGGTCATGCCGCCGTTTGACCCAGGATTCGAACAGGTCGCCAGCCTGGGCGACAACAGACAGAACCAGCGCCACAAGGCTAAGCAAAGCCAGGTTGCCGGCGCCGGCAATGGCTGCCAGCAGAAGTCCCGCGACGACGCCACCGACCGCCCCGCCGAGCGCGCCGCTGCGCGTCTTGCCTGGCGAAATCGACGGCGCCAGTTTGGGCCCGCCGAAGGCGCGCCCAACGAAATAGGCGAAAATGTCGGTCGCCCAGACGACAGCGAACAGGAACAGGATGGCGACGAGACCCGAATGATCGCCATCGCGCAGCAGGGCAAGCGACAGGCCCGACACACAGGCATAGGCAAGGCCGCCGGCGTCCCACTGGCCGATCTTGCGGATTCCCGCGGTGGCTGCCGCTATCGCAACCAGAATCACCACGAGCGGCAGCAGCCAAAATGCGGACACGCCGGCAATCAGGGCGCCGACGAAAATGACCATCAGCGCTTCCGGCAGGAAACCAAGCCCGTCGGCCGCGGCGGGCCGCGCCATGCGTGTCCACTCATAAAAGATCATTGCCGCCATCGCGGTGCACAGCAGCCGGAAAGGCAGGCCGCCAAGCCAGGTCAGGCCAAGGGTGACAATGGCCAGCACGACCGCCGAAATCACACGCAGCTGAAGGTTGCTCATCCCGCGGCCGGTCGCGAAGCGACGTCTTGCGGACCCAGTCCGCCGAAGCGGCGCTCGCGGCCGGCATATTCACGCAAGGCCTCGGCGAAGTGCTCACGGTTGAAGTCCGGCCAGTAGCACGGCAGGAAGACGAGCTCGCTGTAGGCGGCCTGCCACAAGAGGAAGTTGGACAAGCGAAGCTCGCCGCTGGTGCGGATGACCAACTCCGGATCGGGAATGCCTTGCGTATCGAGAGAGCCGGCAAAGCTTTCGGCGGTGATCGCCTCGCTGTCGATTTCACCGCGCGCCACCGCCTCGGCGAGCTTGCGCGCCGTGCGGACGATCTCGTCGCGCCCGCCGTAGTTGAAGGCGATCACCAGCGTCAGCGAGGTGTTGTGGATCGTCAGCGATTCGGCTTCGTCGAGCAGCCCTCTGATGTCCGCCTGCAGCCCTGCCCGGTCGCCGATGATCCTGACCCGCACGCCGCTCTGGTGCAGCTCGGCAAGGTCGCGACGGATGAACAGCTTCAACAGGCCCATAAGATCGCTGACCTCGGACTTCGGTCGCGACCAGTTCTCCGACGAGAAAGCATAGACGGTCAGGAAGGAGATTCCGAGGCCGGGGGCAGCACGCACAGCCTTGCGCAGCGCCTCGACGCCGGCGCGATGACCCGCGAGCCTCGGCATGCCGCGCGCCTTGGCCCAGCGTCCATTTCCATCCATGATGATCGCGACATGCGCGGGCGTTGTCATGATCTCGCTTTCGGGTCAGCCAAGGGCCAACCCTAAACCTGCATGATTTCAGCTTCCTTGTCGGAAAGCAGATGATCGATAGTGCTGATGGTTTCGTCGGTAAGTTTCTGGACCTGGTCGGAACGCTTGCGCTGATCGTCCTCGCTAATGTCGCCGTCCTTCTCCGCTTTCTTCAGGAAATCCATGCCGTCACGGCGCACATGGCGCGCGGCGACACGCGCGTTCTCGGCATAGCCGTGCGAAATTTTGACCAGCTCCTTGCGGCGCTGTTCGTTGAGCTCCGGCAGCGGAATCCTCAGATTGGTGCCGTCGACGATCGGGTTGAAGCCCAGATTGGATTCCCGGATCGCGCGGTCGACCGCACCGACCATCGACTTGTCCCAGACCGAGACCGAGATCATGCGGGGCTCCGGCACGGTAACGTTGGCCACCTGATTGATCGGCATGGTGGTGCCATAGGCTTGCACCTGGATCGCGTCGAGCAAGTTGCTTGAGGCGCGACCGGTCCGCAGCGAGGCCAGATCATGCTTGAACGCCGCGATTGCCCCATCCATGCGTCGCTTGAGATCGTCGTACTCACCACTCATGTTAGTCTCCTCGACCCGTCTGCCGCGGGTTCACTGCTTCGGGGCAAAACCCCGTGTTCGAGCCCGATTTCGAAATCCGGTTTCCCTTCTTCGGCCCCGGATCACTCGTCCGCGACGACCGTACAGCGGCCGCCGCCCCTCAGAATATCGCCGAAACCACCTTTTTCGTGGATCGAATAGACGATTATCGGAATGTTGTTTTCGCGCGCAAGTGCAATCGCAGCCGTATCCATGATCGAAAGCCCTCGATTTATGACCTCGGCATGGCTGATGCGCTCGAAACGTGTCGCATTCGGGTCCTTTTTCGGGTCGGCAGAATAGACGCCGTCGACTTGCGTGCCCTTGAACAGCGCGTCTGCGCCGATCTCGGCCGCGCGGAGCGCGGCAGCCGAATCAGTGGTGAAGAACGGATTGCCGGTGCCGCCGGCGAAGATCACCACCTTGCCCTGGTTCATGTAGGCGGTCGCCTGGCGCTGCGAAAAGCTCTCGCAAAGCTCGGGCATGGCAATCGCAGACAGCACGACGGCGTCGACGCCGATCTTGTTCAGAGACGTGCGCAGTGCCAGCGAATTTATGACCGTGGCAAGCATGCCCATATGGTCGCCGGTGACGCGGTCGCCGCCCTTGGAGGCGACGGCCACGCCGCGAAAGATATTGCCACCGCCAATGACGACACCCACCTCGATGCCCAGCGCGCGCGCCTCGGCGATATCGGCGGCGATGCGGTCCACGACCGAGACGTCGATGCCGAAATGCTGCTCGCCCATCAACGCTTCGCCCGAAGCTTTCAGCAGAACACGTCGGTAGAGGGGCTTCGCCGTCATCTGGTTCCTCGAAAATCCCGGCGCGGCAAGCTCTGAAGGCGAAAAAGACCTCCTGCTTCGCCCGGCGGTGCTGTCATGACGGGTTGACCGGATACACGAAGGGCGCAGCGATGTCACGCCGCGCCCTTGTGCAAAATTCCAGGCTTTTTGGATCAGGTGCTGCTGATGGCAACGGCCTCGCCTTCGACCACGACCGGCGATGCATAGCCGGACGGCTTGTCGCCGGTCACGACACCGCAGGCGACACGAACCTGGATCTCGGGACCGAAATAGGAATGCGGGAATGGCGCCGGCGTGCCGCTCACCTTGTCCAGCCGCTGACGAAGCGCGGGCGGTATGGAGAAATCGAGCGCCGCAAGATTGTCCTGCAACTGCGAAAGCCGCGTTGCCCCAAGGATGACAGTGGCGATTCCCGGCTGTGTCGCCACCCAGTTGAGCGCCACCTGAGCCATGCCGCGGCCGAGTTCGGCGGCGACTTTTTCCAACTCCGCCACGACAGTCCAGTTGTGCTCGGTGAATTTCTGGAAGCCCGGATGGGTGGTGTTGCGGAAACCGTCGAGCCGGCCGGCATTGCCCGCTTGCACCGGGCGGTATTTGCCACTCAACAGCCCGCTGGCCAGCGGGCTCCAGACCATGATGCCGACGCCATGGCGTGTCCCGAATGGCACGAATTCATGCTCGATGGCACGCTCCGCCAGCGAGTATTCGAGTTGCAACGCCGAGATCGGCTCATAGCCGCGCAGTTCGGCGATCGCCTGCGCCCGCCCGGCATACCAGGCCGGCACGTCGGACAGGCCGATGTGACGTATCTTGCCTGCCCGAACCAGATCGTCGAGCGTACGCAGCACCTCCTCGGCCGGCGTCAGCCTGTCCCAGATATGCATGAGATAGAGATCGATGTAGTCGGTACCCAGCCGCTTCAGCGAGGCGTCGACGGCACGCATGATGTTCTTGCGGCCGTTGCCGCCGGCGTTCGGATTGCCGGGGTTCGAGTTCATGGTGAATTTGGTGGCGATCACCGCCTTGTCGCGCAAGCCCCGCTCGGCCACGAATTCACCGAGCCAGGTCTCGGCCGTGCCGCCGGTATAAAGGTCGGCGGTGTCGAAGAAATTGCCGCCGGCCTCGACATAGGCGTCGAACATCGCGCGCGCCGTATCCCGGTCCGCGCCCCAGCCCCATTCCGTGCCGAAGGTCATCGTGCCCAGTGCCAGCCGGCTGACGCGCAGGCCGCTATTGCCGAGTGTGTAGTAGCTCATCGTCATTGTCTTCTCCGATCCTGCTCCGGTTGATGCGAGGCGTCATTGGCCTGGGGTCGTCTTGACCCAGGGATTGCCGCGTTCATGCGTCATGCGGAAGGTGAAGCCGTCGACCTTCCAGGCGGTGCCGGAACGCGTCAAGTGGTGCTCATATGTGCCCCAGACTTCCCAGAGCGGATCGCCATTGCCCTCCATCCGGTTCCAGGCGTAGCCGTTCGACAGAACAGTCGCCGTGTCCGCCCCGAGGACGACCTGGTGATTGGTGCGCAGGTGCAGGCTGGTCTTGCTGCCCTTGAGGTTACCTGCCCAGGCGCCGATCAGATCGTCGGAGGCAATGTTGGCCGCGGGCTGACCCGACAGGCTGCTGAAGTCGGCGGTGACCCGGTCGGCGAAATAGCTGCGCGCGCGTTTCCAGTCCTGCGCGTCGACGGCGCGATCGCTGGCATCGGCGATACGAATGACGGCGCGTTCATCGGCAAGGGCCTGCCAGCCGGTCGGTTCGGCACCACCGGCATCGACGGGTGCCAAGGCAAGGCCTGCGGCGAAGGTAACGTGTTTCAAGGCATTCATGTCTCTTCTCCTTTGTGCCACCAGCCCGATCGCCGATGTGTTGGCGACAATGTGGACCTCTGCCTCGGCGTCGATAAGATTGCATGATCTGCATGGACTATGCGATGTAGGTCATGAATGGACCGGGACCTGCTCGCCCACCTGCCTGTCATCGTTGCCGTCGCCCGGCGCGGCGGTTTCGCGCTTGCCGCGGCTGAACTCGGCATGAGCCCTTCGGCGGTCAGCCATGCGGTGCGCCTCGTCGAGGAGCGGATCGGCCAGCCGCTGTTTGCGCGCACGACTCGCAGCGTTTCGCTCACCGAGGCCGGCAAGGCGCTGGTGGAAACGGCGGCCCCTGCCCTCCAGGATATTGCCGAGCGGATGGAGCGTATCCGCAGCGTCAAGGGCAGGCCGTCCGGCCTGCTCAGGATCAACGCCTCCAACATCGCGATCCCATTGGCTGTGACGCAGGTCGTCGCCGCGATGGCCGAGCGCTATCCAGACATTACGGTCGAGATTTTTGCCGATCAGGGATTGGTCGACATCGTCGGCGAAGGCTTTGACGCCGGCATCCGGCTCGGCGAGATGATAGCGCAGGACATGGTGGCGATCCGACTGACGCAGCCCTTCAAGGTCGTCATCGTCGCCTCTCCCGCCTATATCGGGCGACGTGGCCGTCCGCGCCGCGTAGCCGATCTCGCGAACCATAATTGCATCGGGTACCGGCTTGTCCGTTCGGGCGCTCTCTATCGCTGGGATTTGACCGAGGATGGCAAGGATGTGGTCATGGAGACCAGCGGTACGGCCATCGTGACGGACTCGCTCGCCGCCATTGATCTGGCGCTCGCCGGCGTCGGCCTCGCCTATATGTTCGAGCCGCTGGCGCGCGCGGATCTTGCAGCCGGGCGCCTGGTGCAGGTCCTGCCGCAATCGGCGATCGAGGAACCCGGCCTTTTCCTCTACTTCCCGCGCCGCGCGGCAATGGCGCCGAAGCTCAGGGCCTTCATCGACACCGCAAACGAAATCGGCCGGGCATCCCCGCGGACGCCCGGCCGAAAAACACAGTCGCAATAATGCGGTAGGACGCTTACTTCTTGACCGCCGCCGCGACTTCCGCGGCGAAATCGGACTCTTCCTTCTCGATGCCCTCGCCAAGCGCGAAGCGCAGATAAGCCGTGATCTTGGCCGGCGCGCCGATTTCCTTTTCGGCATCCTTCAGCGCCTTCTCGACGGTGATGTCGGGATTGAGCACGAACGCCTGCTTCAAGAGCACGACTTCCTCATAGAACTTGCGCAGGCGACCCTCGACCATCTTTTCGATGATGGCTTCCGGCTTGCCCGACTGACGCGCCTGGTCGGAGAAGATTGCCTTCTCGCGCTCGACAGCTGCCGGGTCGATCTGCTCTGCGGTCAGCGCCATCGGGTTGGTGGCGGCGACATGCATGGCGACCTGGCGGCCAAAGGCGTTGGCGGCGTGCTCATTGCCCGTGGTCTCGATCGCGACCAGCACGCCGAGCTTGCCAAGGCCGTCGGCAACCGAATTGTGGACGTAGGTAGCAACCGCGCCGTGCGGAACGGTCAGCTTGGCCGAGCGGCGAAAGCCAAGGTTCTCGCCGATGGTGCCGACAGCGTCCTTGATGGTGTCCGTGACCGACTTGTCCGAACCCGGATATTTCGCGGCGGCCACAGCTTCGGTCGTGCCATAGGCAAGCGCGACCTTGGCGACGTTGGCGACGATTTCCTGGAAGGCGGCATTGCGGGCGACGAAATCGGTCTCGGAATTCACCTCGACGACGGCGGCTTCACGCACGCCGTTGTCGACGCCGATCAGGCCTTCGGCGGCGGTGCGGCCAGCCTTCTTGTCGGCCTTGGAAATGCCCTTCTTGCGCAGCCAGTCGACGGCCTCTTCCATGTTGCCGTTGGTCTCGTTCAACGCCGCCTTGCAGTCCATCATGCCCGCGCCGGTCAAGTCGCGGAGTTCTTTGACCTGTGCAGCCGAAATGCTCATTGTCGCCTCTTTGTTTCAAATGCGCCGACGCACCATCGAATCTCGACGGTGCGTCTGTTTAGCGTGCCAAAATATGAGAAAGATGAAGGCCGCAAGCCGGCCTTCGATTATCAAGCCTCGGGGGCTTCCGACGCCGGAGCCGGATCGAGCGCCGGTTCGACCGGAGCTTCGACGGAAGCGCCGATGTCGACGCCGAGCGCGCCCTGCTGACGGGCGATGCCGTCGATCGCAGCCTTGGCGATCAGGTCGCAATAGAGCTGGATGGCGCGGGCCGCGTCGTCATTGCCGGGGATCGGGAAGTCGATCTTGTCCGGATCGCAGTTCGAATCGATGATAGCGACCACCGGTATGCCCAGGCGCTTCGCCTCGAGGATGGCGATCGCCTCCTTATTGGTGTCGATCACGAACATCAGGTCGGGCGTCGAGCCCATGTCCTTGATGCCGCCGAGCGCCTTGTCGAGCTTCTCGCGCTCGCGGTCGAGGTTCAGGCGTTCCTTCTTGGTCAGGCCTTGCGCCTCGCCGGCCAGCATCTCGTCGAGCTTGCGCAGGCGCTGGATCGAGTTCGAGATCGTCTTCCAGTTGGTCAGCATGCCGCCGAGCCAACGCGAATTGACGTAGTACTGGGCCGAACGCTGCGCCGCATCGGCGACGATGTCCGACGCCTGGCGCTTGGTGCCGACGAACAGCACGCGGCCGCCCTTGGCAACGGTGTCTGAAACCTGCTTCAGCGCCTGGTGCAGCAAAGGCACCGTCTGCGAGAGGTCGATGATGTGGATGTTATTGCGGGCGCCGTAGATGTAGGGCGCCATCTTCGGGTTCCAGCGGTGGGTCTGGTGGCCGAAGTGAATGCCAGCTTCCAAAAGCTGACGCATGCTGAAATCAGGCAGTGCCATTCTCATTTCCTTTCCGGTTAGCCTCCACGGACACAGGCATTTTTGGACCGAAGTCCTTGAACGCCACCGGAGGTTTCAGCCGGATTTCTCCCGGGCAGACACCAAAGTCCGTGTGTGGAATGAGCGGGCATATAGAGGGGAAGTGCGCTAAACGCAAGCGCCGCGGCATCCGTGGCGTGACATGCGACGATACGGCCCTGTCCTCAGCGCTTTACCTTTCCGTTGGGTACCCGCACGCGCCTGAAGATCGCGACGATCTCCTCGCGGCTGCATTCGATCGCGCCGAGCCTCACCGCGCGGTCGCGCTCGAAGCCGGTTATGTCATAGTGTGGCGCCGATGTCCTGGGCGGCCCCTGGTAGGACGAGCGCTTCACGCCAAGCTGGGCTGCGAACCGATGCAGCTCTTCGGTGTCGTCGGCCATCAGATGGCACCAGCGATGGCCTGCCCACTTCCAGATCGCCGCATCGACATAGACCGCCATCAGGCCCGCCGCGGCCAACTCAGTTGCGCATCGTTGCTATTTCGATACCGGACAAGGCTTTGTCTGGTCGAACAGCGACAGGTTGACCAGCTTGCCGGTCATGGAGAAGTCGCCATAGTCCATGACGAGATCACGGGTGATGCCGTTCTCGTGCAGCTTGAAGCTGATCCGGTATTCCGGCACTTCCTCGCCCTTCTGGGCGCTGTCGTCGAAATAGGCGATGTCGACCGGCCAATATTTATCGGTGGCAAGCTTCGCCAGAGCCGGCGCTTCCGGATCGGCCTTGTCGGCTTCGGTCTTCTTGCCGACGACAACCGTGGTCGTCATCACTTTGTTGGCGTCCTCCGAGCCGTCGAACAGGTTGGTCTGGTAGAAGGTTTCGCCTTTTTCGGCCTTGCCGATCAGCTCGACCAGATGCTGGGTCGGAAACTGGGTGGCAGCGAGTTCAAGACTGTTCTTCTCCGGCTTGTCGATATCGACCTTCAGCCCCTTGGCATTCTTTGTCGCGACGCCCTTGACCTCCTTGTCGAGGTTCTGGTCGACGAAGGACTTCGTCACGAAAGAAAACATCTTGCCTTCCGCATCCTCGAAGGTGGTGGTCTGCTGGTCGGTCAGCTTCGTGTTGTCGCTGGTCGCGATCTGCGTGACGAAACGGAATTTCACCGTATAGCCCTCGCAGGCGGAGCCGTTGAACTCGTAGACCATACGGCCGGTGATACCGGTGATGCCGGATCGATCATCCGCTTTCTTGAGGGTGAGATCGTAGACGGCGCGATGCGCCTGCAGCGCCGGTACGGCAAAAGCGGAGCCCACGGGGAAGAGCGCCGACAACAGAACGGCGTGGAATGCAAGGCGCGATGCGCGCATGAGGTACTCCAATCGTCGCGGCTGATGGCAGACCGCAGGGAAAGATGGTCCAGCTTAAAAAAAGTCATGGCGGAAGCGAGGCAAAAATAGCAATTTCGGCCCGGCCAGCGCGGCACCTTCCAGCAATAGGGAAAAGCAATGAGTGAAACAATCGAAAAGCGGCTAAGTGATCTCGGCGTGACGCTTCCTGTTGCCGCCGCGCCTGCCGCCAACTACGTGCCCTATTGCAGGACCGGAAACCTGCTGTTCACGGCAGGACAATTGCCGCTGAAGGACGGCAAGCTGCAGGCGAGCGGCCTGCTCGGCCGCGACGTCGATACGGCAAGTGGCAAGGACGCGGCGAAATACTGCGCCATCAACATCCTGGCGCAAGCCAAGGCGGCACTTGGCGACCTCGAGAAGATCCGCCGTCTGGTCAAGATCACCGTCTTCGTGGCGTCGGCCCCCGACTTCGTCGAGCAGCATCTGGTCGCCAACGGCGCCTCGGATTTCCTGGTTGCCGCGCTTGGCGAAGCCGGCAAGCACGCACGCTCCGCCGTCGGCACCGCCTCCCTGCCGCTTAATGCCGCGGTGGAGATCGAAGCGATCTTCGAAGTCAAATGAGCGAAGGCGCGGACATGACCGACCTCTCTTGGTTGACTGCCCGGCCGGTTGCCCATCGCGGCTTTCACGACATGAACAAGACGCGCTGGGAAAACACGCTTTCCGCCTTCGCCGCCGCGGCCGAACGCGGCTACGCGATCGAATGCGACGTGCATCTGTCGTCGGATGGCGTTCCCGTCGTCATCCATGATGACGACTTGCAACGGCTGACCGGACAGGACGGTTTCGTCTGGCAACGCAGCGCGGCCGAACTTACCGCGCTCAAGGTTGGCGGCACGGCGGATCGCGTGCCGACGCTGCAGGAAACGCTCGATCTCGTCGATGGTCGTGTGCCCATGGTCGTCGAACTGAAAGGAACTCCCGGTCGCGACGAAGGCCTGGTGGCGCGCGTGGGCAAGATGCTGAAGCGCTACAAGGGCAAGGCGGCGATCATGTCGTTCGACCACTGGCTGATCCGCGATTTCCCCAGGCACGCGCCCGGCATTCCGGCTGGTTTGACTGCCTATGGGAAGGGCGCCAAGCTGATAGAAGCGCATTTTTCCATGCTGGCGCACGAACTCTCCTTTACCTCCTACGCCGCCGGCGATCTGCCGAACCCGTTTGTCAGCTTCGTGCGCGAAAAGCTCAAAATGCCTGTCATCACTTGGACGGTGCATGACCAGCCGGCGATCGACCTGACCTTCAGATATGCCGACCAGATGACGTTCGAAGGGTTCGAGCCCGACATGGTCAAAGTCGGCTGAGCAGGTGCCCGAAACGTGACTTGTAGCGGCCCGAATGGAGCTTAAATAAGCCTCATGGATCAGGGCGACGACTGCGACGGACAAACGGCGAATGCGGACTATTCGATTCGCATCGCCGCGGGCATAGGCGCCTTTACCTCCGATGAATGGAACGGCTTTGCCGGTACCACGCGCGGCGACGCGGAAGCCGGATATAACCCACTCGTTTCATTCGCTTTTTTGAGCGCCTTGGAGGATTCCGGCTGCGCCGTGCGGCGCACCGGCTGGCAGGGCCATCACCTGCGGCTGGAAACCGCGCAAGGCAGGCTGCTCGGCACTGTTCCCTGCTATCTCAAATCGCACAGCCAGGGCGAATATGTGTTCGATCACGGTTGGTCGGATGCCTTCGAGCGCGCCGGCGGCCGTTACTATCCAAAACTGCAAAGTGCCGTGCCGTTCACGCCCGTCACCGGCCCTCGCCTGCTGGTCGGCAAAGGCGAGGATCAGGACGCGGTCAAGGCGGGGCTTGCCGCCGGGCTCAAAATGGTGACCGACAAGCTCGGCATATCCTCGGCGCATGTCACTTTCGCGCAGGAGAGCGACGTCGCGACGCTGGAGGCCGCAGGCTTCCTGCATCGCACCGACCAGCAATTCCATTTCTTCAACGAAGGCTTTTCCACCTATGATGACTTCCTCGCCACGCTTGCCTCGCGCAAGCGCAAGGCGATGAAGAAGGAACGGCGCGAGGCGCTTGCCGATGGCATCACGATCGACTGGCTGACCGGCAAGGACCTGACCGAAAAGGCCTGGGACGACTTCTTCGCATTCTATACGGACACCGGCAGCCGCAAATGGGGCCGCCCCTACCTGAACCGCCAGTTCTTCTCGCTGATCGGCGAACGCATGGCGGACGACATCCTGCTGGTGATGGCCAGGCGCAAAGGGCGCTACATTGCCGGCGCCATCAACTTCATCGGCTCCGACGCGCTCTACGGCCGCAACTGGGGCTGCATCGAGGATCACCCCTACCTGCATTTCGAGGTCTGCTATCACCAGGCAATCGACTTCGCCATCGAACGCAAGCTGAAGGTGGTCGAAGCAGGCGCGCAAGGCGAGCACAAGCTGGCGCGCGGCTACCGGCCGGTGACCATGCATTCGGCGCACTACATTGCCCATCCCGGCCTGCGCAAAGCGGTCGCCGATTATCTCGGGCGCGAGCGGCGCGAGGTGGAGCGGATGGGCGAATATCTGGAAGAACATACCCCGTTCCGCAAAGATCTCGAGGAATAGCAGGCTTTTTCGACACGCCTGCCGACGCTGTTTACCCTGCGGCAGGTATCCACCAAGCCATGCCTCGGGCATGGACGCGCAAGCGATCTCGGCTGATCGCAGCGCAGCTTCGTCTTGCCGCTCGGAGGCGGCTTCGCTACACCGGAGGGCAAGGCACACTCCGGAGCGTTCACCATGACTGAGGCCGCCTATGACACCGACAACATCTTCGCAAAAATCCTGCGCGGCGAAATACCCTCGCAGCGTGTGTACGAGGACGAAGCCGTCGTGGCCTTCATGGATGTGATGCCGCAAGGACCTGGCCATACGCTGGTGGTGCCGAAAGCGCCGTCGCGCAATCTGCTCGACGCCGACCCGTCGACATTCGGCCCCCTTTTCGTGGTCGTTCAGAAAGTGGCACGCGCGGTCAGGAAGGCTTTCAATGCCGACGGCGTCACCATCATGCAGTTCAATGAGCCTGCATCCGGACAAACCGTCTATCACCTGCATGTCCATGTCGTCCCGCGTTTCGACGGCATCCCTCTGAAGCCGCACACAGGCGCGATGGAGAATCCGGAAGTGCTGGCGCAGAACGCAGACAAGATCCGCGGCGTCCTCCAGAGCTGACCTTAATCCTTTATAAACCGGCGGATCATCTTGTCGCCTGTATTGCTGCCTGCGATTACTTTGTTCATATCTTTGCAAGCCGTCCCGATGCATCTTTTCGCTAGGGATGGGCGGCGATGCAGGACCTTTCGGAAACTATAGGCAGGCAGCCTGACGCCAGCGCGAGCGGCGTCTTTCTGCATCTTTTGGCCGAATCATTTTTTCGCCACCGCGTTGTTCATGCGGTCGCCTTGTTTACTCTCGGATTGAGTTTCGTGGTTGGCGCCCGGGTCGGCAACCTGCCGGATTTTGGACTGCTTGCCGAATACGGCTTCTACCTGGGGGTGTATTTGTGGGTCGCCGGATGTGTCTACGCGGCATTCCGGCTGTTATGGCTGGCGTTTGTTGACGGTGCCGCATCGCCGCTCCGCCTTTTCCTGAATTCGTTCTGGCAGTTGCTGTCTGATCGAAGGCGCATCGCCAACAGCATGAACGGACTGGTCGCGATCATGGCTTTTGTATCCGGCTTCGCGGTGCTGAAAGGGGCGATCGCGTTGCTGGCGCCTTTCTCCTGGGACCAGGCCTTTGCGCAATTCAGCGTCGGCCTGCATTTCGGCCGCCCTACCTACCAATGGGTCTGGTGGATCATTGAAAGCCCCGAGGCCGTTCGTTTTCTCAATCTTTGCTACAATCTTTGGTTCGTGGTGCTGCTCTCGGCGATCTTTTCGAGCGTCGCCGCCGCTCGCGATTCCCTGCTGCGCCATCAGTTTCTGCTCAGCTTCATGCTGCTATGGCTGATAGGCGGCTTCGGCATTGCCCTGATATTCTCGTCCGCCGGCCCTTGCTACTACGCCAGGCTCGGCCTTGGCGATCTCTATCAACCGTTGATGGACGCACTTCAATCGGCAAATCAGCAATATCCGATCTGGGCTCTGTCCCTGCAGGACAGGCTGTGGGGCGGCTATCAGGGCTTGCCTTCGGGCAGCATGGGCATATCGGCATTTCCCTCCATGCATGTCGCGTCGGCCGTGCTCATTGCCCTCCATGCGACAAGGCTATCCGCCCGCCTTGGCATTTTGATGTGGATATTCGCGGCGCTGATCATGCTCGGTTCGGTGGTACTTGGCTGGCACTATGCCATTGACGGCTACGCCGGCGCCCTCATTGCCCTTGCGATCTGGAAAATCACTGGCGCAGCATTGTCCCGAGCGCACGCCGGAACTGTCACGATTTCGGAAGGGCTATCCGACCTCGGCGCCCCACTCATTCGCTTGAGGCCGCAACCGGATCATGTCCTGGCCATGGCGGATGGCGCTTATCCACGTGAAATCATTTGCGGACAGATGGATCAGGAAGGCCGGAGCTCGGAAAAGGACGGATCCGAAAGCCTCTGAAATGCCGTCGGCGGCATCATTCCCGTCAGAAGCCGCCGGCGGATCGCATCCGCGCATTACCCCGGAACCAGGCGTGACGTATCGACTTCCAAATCATACACGCAAGGCCCGTGCACCTCTTCCTGCCACAGGCGTACAGGCAAAGGCACGATCACCGGGCGCGCCGGTAACCTTTTCGAAACCGCTCCACATCCTGGCCGATTGCGCAAGGCGGCTCGCCGGCCTGCCGGCCCTGTTCGTCGGCGTTCACTGCCCGATCGAGGTCATCATAGAAAGGCGCGCCGCCAGCGCGGCGGGCAGGAGCTACGGCTTCGTGGTGGCCGACTTCGGCAACGACATTCAGCCCCAATCGGCTATGCGCCGCAATTGATTCATAGAGGGCCGCATAATGCATGTCGCACGGAAGTGTCCTCGGTTCCGGGATAACGACATGCATAAAATCAGAAACTTACAGCAGGTCGGGCGAATCCTATTCGCCGCGACATGCTGTAAAAGCGCGGCACGAAAACTTCGAGATCGGGCCGCTCGCCGCCAGGGCGCAGGCCTATTCCGGGACGATATCGCGGCGGCGTGATCTGCTCATAGCTGCCAACGCCCAGATTCATCCATGGACGGTCAAAGCTTTCTCCGATGGCCCCGGCGATGCTCGACTTTCCCGAACGCGGCGCGCCGTTGAGGATGATGATTTGCCCGGCCATGCGCCACCTCATTCATTCCATGAAAAAAGCCCCGTTCCGGGGCTCCTTTCGACTTTTTGTCAGGCTCAGCCCTTTCTGGGCAGTTGCGGTACGAGGCTGCGCTTGCCGCCGTCCTTGCCCTTGGGCTCGGGCTTCTGCGCAACGACCTTCTTTGCCGCGGGCTTCCTGGCCACGGCCTTGGGCGGCTTCGGCGCGTCTTCCGGCTCTTCCTTCTTCGGCTTCACTGGTGCCTCGTCGGCGAGCGATTCGAGCTTGAGGCCGGTCTCGCCGGTTTCCTTCTTCTCGACGGTGACGCGCACCGTGCCGCCCTTCTTGAGCTTGCCGAACAGCACTTCGTCGGCCAGCGGCTTCTTGATGTGCTCCTGGATGACGCGGCCGAGCGGACGCGCGCCCATGCGTTCGTCATAGCCCTTGTCGGCGAGCCAGGCGATCGCGTCGGGCGACAGGTCGAAGGTAACGCCACGCTCGGAAAGCTGGGCTTCCAGTTGCATGACGAACTTCTGCACCACCTGATGGATGACCGGCACCGGCAGCGAGCCGAACGGAATGATCGCATCGAGACGGTTGCGGAATTCCGGCGTGAACAGCCGGTTGATCGCCTCCACATCGTCGCCTTCGCGCTTGGTCGAACCGAAACCGATCGCCGCGCGCTGCGCATCGGATGCGCCCGCATTGGTGGTCATGATCAGGATGACATTGCGGAAGTCGATCTGCTTGCCGTTGTGGTCGGTCAGCTTGCCGTGGTCCATCACCTGCAACAGGATGTTGAACAGGTCCGGATGTGCCTTCTCGACCTCGTCGAGCAGCAGCACGCAGTGCGGATGCTGGTCGACACCGTCGGTCAAAAGGCCGCCCTGGTCGAAGCCGACATAGCCGGGAGGGGCGCCGATCAACCGCGAGACGGTGTGGCGTTCCATATATTCCGACATGTCGAAACGGATCAGTTCGACGCCGAGCGAGGCGGCCAGTTGCTTGGCGACTTCGGTCTTGCCGACGCCGGTCGGACCCGAGAACAGATATGAGCCGATCGGCTTTTCCGGTTCGCGCAGGCCGGCCCGCGCCAGCTTGATCGCCGAGGTCAGCGCGGTGATGGCGGTGTCCTGACCGTAGACGACGCGCTTGAGCTCGATGTCCAGGCCCTGTAGCACCTTCTCGTCATCGGCCGAGACCGTCTTCGGCGGGATGCGCGCCATGGTGGCGATCGTCGCTTCGATTTCCTTGATGCCGATCGTCTTCTTGCGCTTGGCTTCAGGCACCAGCATCTGCGAGGCGCCGGTCTCGTCGATCACGTCGATCGCCTTGTCCGGCAGCTTGCGGTCGTTGATGTAGCGCGCCGACAGCTCCACCGAGGCCTTGATTGCCTCGTTGGTGAACTTCACCTTGTGGAATTCCTCATAATAGGGCTTCAGGCCCTTCATGATCTCGATGGCATCCTCGACGGTCGGCTCGTTGACGTCGATCTTCTGGAAGCGCCGCACCAGCGCGCGGTCCTTCTCGAAGAACTGACGGAATTCCTTGTAGGTGGTCGAACCAATGCAGCGGATCGCACCCGACGACAGCGCCGGCTTCAACAGGTTCGACGCGTCCATCGCGCCGCCCGAAGTCGCGCCGGCGCCGATCACGGTGTGGATCTCGTCGATGAACAGCACTGCGCCCGGATAGTCCTCGAGCTCCTTGACGACTTGCTTCAGCCGCTCCTCGAAATCGCCACGATAGCGCGTGCCGGCCAAAAGCGTGCCCATGTCGAGCGCGAAGATGGTGGCATTGTGCAGCACCTCAGGCACGTCGCCCTCGACGATGCGCTTGGCCAGGCCTTCGGCGATCGCCGTCTTGCCGACGCCAGGGTCACCGACATAGAGCGGGTTGTTCTTGGAGCGGCGGCACAGCACCTGGATGGTGCGGTTGATCTCGCTCTCGCGGCCGATCAGCGGATCTATCTTGCCGGCCTTGGCCTTGTTGTTGAGGTTGACGCAATAGGCGGTCAGCGCGTCCTGCTGCTGCTTCTTCTTACCGCCTTCTTCCTGCGGCTCGGCGCCGTTCTGGCCGCCCTGCTCGTCATCGGCGCCGCGCGGGGTGCGGCTCTCGGACGCGCCCGGACGCTTGGCGATGCCATGCGAGATGTAGTTGACCGCGTCGTAGCGGGTCATCTGCTGTTCCTGCAGGAAATAAGCGGCATGGCTTTCGCGCTCGGCGAAGATGGCGACGAGCACGTTGGCACCCGACACTTCCTCGCGGCCAGATGACTGCACATGGATGACCGCGCGCTGGATGACGCGCTGGAAACCGGCCGTCGGTTTGGAATCCTCATCGTAGCCGGTGACCAGATTGTCGAGCTCGGTATCGATGTAGGTCAGAACAGTATGCTTCAGCTCGTCGAGGTCGACGTTGCAGGCGCGCATGACAGCGGCCGCCTCGGTGTCGTCGATGAGCGCGAGCAGCAGGTGTTCAAGGGTTGCATATTCATGGTGCCGCTCGTTGGCGAGCGTCAGCGCTTGATGAAGCGCCTTTTCCAGGCCTTGGGAGAAAGCCGGCATGTTACCTCACTTCTTCTCCATCACGCATTGCAGCGGATGCTGATTCTGTCGGGCGAAATCCATGACCTGGGACACTTTGGTCTCGGCCACCTCGAATGTATAGACCCCGCACTCG
Organism: Mesorhizobium sp. B3-2-1; assembly: GCF_006439515.1. Taxonomy (NCBI): domain Bacteria; kingdom Pseudomonadati; phylum Pseudomonadota; class Alphaproteobacteria; order Hyphomicrobiales; family Phyllobacteriaceae; genus Mesorhizobium; species Mesorhizobium sp. B3-2-1. The sequence continues at coordinate 65,074 of NZ_VFTI01000002.1, forward strand.
CCCACTCCATGATTGTGAACATGAAGCATGATGCGTGTGGCAGCTTCGCGGTCCTTCTGGAAAAAACGCTCCAGCACGTGAACCACGAACTCCATCGGAGTGTAGTCGTCGTTGAGGATGAGGACCCGGTAAAGGCTGGGCTTCTTGGTCTTGGTTTTGGTGCGCGTGATAACGGCCGTCCCGCGGCCGGCCTCATTGCCGTCGCCGCCGCCATTTTGCATCCGCGCCACTCGTCTCGTGGCAGTCAAACCGATCGTCACGTAGTCCTGCCTCTTCGAATCCTCATGCGAGTTTCACATGTAGGTGTTCGATGGACGATTTTAAGCCCTTCTGGTTAGCTGACAATATGGCTAGGTGACCAACTTGGCGGATTTTCGCGATCGTGAAGCGTTGGCATGAAAAAACCCGGCCGCGTTTCCACGACCGGGTTTCCTTCCCACGCCCAAAGGGCCGGATCTGGAATTCTCAGGGCGAAATCATCCGCCCGAGCAAAAATTACTTCGCCTTGGCAACGATCGATTCGAACGGCTTGTAGGCTTCCTTGGCGAGTTCGGCATAGAGGTCGCCAATCTTGGTGGCCTCGGCGACGAACGCCTCGTAGGACTGTTTGGCATAGTCGGATTGAATCTCGATTGCCTTGTCCAGTGACTTGGCCGAGAACAGCTTCTCGAACGCGGCGCTACCGGCTTCGAAGCTCTTCTTGGTGTATTCGCCGGCCTCGGTGGCGATTGCCTGCGCGCCCTTGGACAGCGAAGCGAAGCTCTTCAGTCCGGTGTCGGCAAACTCTTTGCCGTATTTGCTGAAATCTTCGTAGGTCTGGGTCATTTCCTGATTCCCTTGACGGTTGCCTGTTCATAGGACGCGCCCTAGCCGGGCGGCGTTTTGTGCAATGCACGTAACATATTGTGCGATGCACAAAAAGTCAACATTTCGCCTGCATGGAGGCACTACCCGAACGCCAATGGCTAAGATTCGAATAAAGGAAGGCTCAAACCACCGGAAAATGGTGAACGCGGCGGTTACCATAAACGGATTGGTAACGCTGCCCCGTTAGCTTGGCCGAAAGTGAGGCAGGATCCCTTTGCCGCCTCCAGCGCAACGAGAAATTCAAAGGAACTACCAGTGCGTCAGGCGTTGTCGGGCATCGTTTCCAAATCCGCGTCCCCTCTCAAAACGATCATGATCCTCGCCATGGCGATGACATTCGTCGTCGCGGGTGCCGCCTCGTCGTTCGCGGCAAAGTCGGCAGCCATCGTCGTCGACGCCAAGACCGGCAAGGTGCTCTACTCGGCCAACGCCGATGGCCGGCGCTATCCTGCCTCGCTGACCAAGATGATGACGCTCTATCTGACCTTCGAAGCGATGGCGAAGGGCAAGATCAGCAGAAACACGCCAGTCGTGTTTTCGGCCCACGCATCCGCCGAGGCGCCGACCAAACTCGGCGTGAAGCCGGGCGGATCGGTCGCCGTCGAGACCGCGATCCTGTCGATAGTCACCAAGTCGGCCAACGACTCGGCGACCGCGCTCGGCGAAATGCTCGGCGGCAACGAAACCAATTTCGCCCGCATGATGACGGCCAAGGCGCGGCAGCTCGGCATGAACGGCACCGTCTTCCGTAACGCCAACGGCCTGCCCGACCCGGGGCAGTTCACCACGGCGCGCGACATGGCCACGCTCGGCATCGCGCTCAGGGAGCATTTTCCCCAGTACTACGGCTATTTCGCGCAGCGATCCTTTCTCTACGGTCGCCAGCGCATCAATGGCCACAACCGCCTGCTCGGGCGCATCAAGGGCGTCGACGGCATCAAGACCGGCTATACCCGCGCCTCCGGCTTCAATCTTGTCTCGTCCGTCAATGACGGCAACCGCCGCCTTGTCGCCGTCGTCATGGGCGGCACGTCGGGCGGCAGCCGCGACAACCAGATGGCAGGCCTGATCAACACCTATTTGCCGAGGGCCTCGACCCGCGGTGGCGGCGATCTGATCGCCAAGGCGGACAGCAATCCCGTCAGCGCATTGGCGAAGGTTCTCCTGCCCAAGCATGACGCGCCGACGCCGGACGAAAAGCCGGTGGCCGTGGCGGAAGCCGATACGGCCGTCGCGGACGATGCGACCGTTGCCCAGGGCGACAGCGAGGACGAGGATACAGCCGAGGCGGAGGCGCCCAAGCTGGTTGTCCCGGCAAAGAAGGTGAAGACGGTCATCGTCTCCGCTCCCAAGGTCGCCACTGCCCAGGTCGTGGCCGCCTATGCCGAACCCACCCCGGCCGTTGATCCGGTCAGCACCGCGTCGGTTCCGTCGGGCTGGGCCATCCAGGTTGCCTCCTCGCCCAAGCAGTCCGAGGCCCAGGCTCTCCTCGACGAGACTGCCAAGCAGGCTCCCAAGGTGCTGGCCGATGCTTCCGGCTTCACCGTCGCTTTCGACAAGGACGGCGTCACCTACTACCGCGCACGTTTCGGCGGGTTTGGGTCGAAGGATGCCGCCTGGAAGGCCTGCACCGCTTTGAAGAAGAAGAAGATCGAGTGCTACGCCGTCCAGCAATAGGACAGCGTGGAAGATATCTCCCGGAAAAATACTGCGTCGAAGGAGACTAGTTGTGATTGGAGAGCAAGACGTCCTTGGCTTCGTTAATCCGCGCCGCCAGGAAAGACGTGCCGCCGATATCGGGGTGCAGGCGCTGCATCAGGCGGCGGTGCGCCTTGCGGACATCCGCCGCGGCGGCCCCCGCTTCAAGACCAAGGACCTTGTAGGCCTCCTCCTTAGTCATGGCGCCCGGACCTGGCGCAATACCCAGCCCTTCGCCACCGTTCGTCTCAGCGTTTTTGCGCCAGACGGGAAATCTGCCGTCAAGATACGTCTCTAGCAATTGGCGGCTCTCAGGATCGCCGGAGAGCTCGCGGTAGAGATGCTGCAATTCCGCAAGGGTCATCGAGCCAAGCATCTTGCCATCGTGACGTCCGGCCAGAACCAGCCCTTCAAGGCCGCCCGTATTGTGATCGAGTTCCATCTCGAGTGCCGCTGTCCGCACGGTTGAGCGTTTTCCAGCAATTGGCCTGGCATTTGGCCGGCGCGTAAGTGTGGCGCCGTACCAGGCGATTGCCACGAACAGGATGATGCCGCCGAGGCCTTGACGCCCGACCACGAGCACGGCGCCGCCGACCAGCGCCAGCAGGATCGGCCCCAAGGTTCTCATCCCGCTTGCGAGTTGCGCCGGATCCGCGCGGAGAAAGGCGGTGGCTACCCCCAGGAGCACCAGCAACAACGCCACCACAACGATAATCGCGCCTAACATTTCCCATCGCCCCGCAGGTATCCTGTCCGCCTGGACAGCCGCGTGATGTCCTTCAACACGTTTTCTGCGCCAGAATCATGGCCTTTACCCGGGCTGGAAGAGGACCATCATGCGAACTGGGTCTTCAACGCAGCGGCCTGTGTCGACTTCGACGGTTGTTCATCGCGCATGATTCAAGATGTGGCGTTGTCGCGTCGCTTGCAAGTCCAGCGCCAGGCAAGATTGAGGGCCAGAAAGGTCCGGGCAGAAACAGGGAATCCTTCCGCTCAATGTCTAGAGCAAGCCGAGATCGGCCAGCTCGCGCCTGAGTTTCGGCGGCATCTCGACCAATCCCGCTTTGCCCTTGCCGAGATCGGACGGGGCGTCCGCTGGCTTCAGATAACGCCAGCCCTGGAAGGCGCGGCGCGGCTGCCAGTCGGTCCGCACCACCTCGGGGTCGAGCATCAAATGGCAGCGGCCGATGCCGTCGTCATCGGTGAACGGCCGGATTTCCGTGATCAATTGCCGGCATTGCACGCTGCCCTTGATCACCCAGTAGAGCGAGCCGCCATCGGTGACCTCGTCGCCACGTGTCGGCACCATGCGGGTGGTGTGCCAGTGTTCGGCTGGTTCGCCGGCGCGGCGGCGCTCTTCAAGACGGAAGGCGATCCACTCTTCGAGATCCTCGACACTGTCGCAGCCGACGCAAAGCTTTAGGAGGTTGAGAGCCATGCACCAAGGTTAGTCCGGGGCGCCGAGACGTCAACGGCCTGGCGGACTTCTCCACAGTGCCGGCTTGGGCCAGCCCTCAACACTCCACGACATTGACCGCCAGCCCGCCAAGGCTGGTTTCCTTGTACTTCTCGTTCATATCGAGGCCGGTCTGACGCATGGTCTCGATCGCGGCATCGAGCGGCACGAAATGCACGCCATCGCCTTTGATCGCCAGGGAGGCGGCCGTCACCGCCTTCACGGCACCCAGCGCGTTGCGCTCGATGCACGGCACCTGGACCAGCCCGCCGACCGGATCGCAGGTCATGCCGAGATGATGTTCGAGCGCGATTTCGGCGGCATTCTCGACCTGTTCGGGCGTGCCGCCCATGACGGCGCACAGGCCTGCGGCTGCCATCGCCGAGGCTGAGCCCACCTCGCCCTGGCAGCCGACTTCGGCGCCGGAGATCGACGCATTGGACTTGATGATGCCGCCGACCGCCGCGGCCGTCAGCAGGAAGTCGCGAATGCTCGGCTGGTCCGCCTCGGGATGGAAATGCAGCCAGTAGCGCAGCACTGCCGGCAGCGTGCCGGCAGCACCGTTGGTCGGCGCGGTGACGACACGCCCGCCGGCCGCATTCTCCTCGTTGACGGCCATCGCATAGATCGACAGCCAGTCATTGGCTAGCAGCGGATTCGGCCGGTTCTGCTGCCACTGCTCCTGCAGCTTGTCATGGAGCTGTCTGGCACGTCGCCGCACCTTCAGCCCGCCCGGCATGATGCCGTCCTGCGACAGGCCGCGGTCGATGCAGCCCTTCATCGCGTCCCAGATAGCGTCGAGACCGGCGTCGAGCGCCTCGCGCGACATCTGCGTCTCCTCGTTGGTTCGCTTCATGTCGGCGATGGACAGGCCGCTCCTGGCCGCCATCTTCAGCATCTCGACCGCGTTCTTGAAGGGATACGGCACTTTCTTGCCCTCGGTCGTGACCGAGCCCTTGGCCTTCATCCGCTGCAGCTCTTCCTCCGAAACCACGAAGCCACCGCCGATCGAATAGTAGATGCGCTTGAGCAGCAACCGGCCGACGGCGTCGTAGGCATAAAACGCCATGCCATTGGCATGACCGGTGAGCGGTGTCTTGCGGTCGAGTACCAGATCGGTGGCCGGATCGAAATGGTAGGATGGGTGGCCGGGCGGTGAAACCAGCTTGTCGGCGGTGATGCGGCTGATGATGCCGTCGGCCTGGTCAGGGTCGACCGTTTGCGGCGTCTGACCGGCAAGGCCGAGAATCACGGCACGGTCGCTGCCATGGCCGATGCCGGTATAGGCGAGCGAGCCATGCAGGCTGGCGCCGATGCGGTCGACCTTGGCGCCGGCGGGGCGCGGCCAGTCGTCGCCCGCGACCTCGTCGAGGAAGCGCCGCGCAGCCGTCATCGGCCCCATCGTATGCGAGCTCGAGGGGCCGATGCCGATCTTGAACAGGTCGAAAACCGAAAGGAACACGCTGTCTCCTGGATCACGTCGAGGACTACATATAGGAATTCCCGGGATGTTTCCGCTCTTTTGACGATCGCGGCGCAGCACCTGCCGACCTTGTTTGCTCCGGCAGCGACATTGATTGCCCGACGCTGCGGGGGCGATCGAAGCCATCAAGATGTGATAAATTCACCCTATGGGCGATTCCTCCTACCTTTCGACGGCCGATCTCGCGGCGCTGGGCTTTTTCGTCCTCGTATGGGTGCTGCACACGCTCGCTTCCGACGGCAAGCTGGTAAGCCGCATGTCGCTGACGACCGCCATGAATGCGCAGCGCGAGGCTTGGATGCGCACTATGGCCGAGCGCGAGATTCGCATCGTCGACACCGCCATCATGAGCGGCCTGCAGCAAGGAACCGCCTTCTTCGCCTCCAGTTCGCTGATCGCACTCGGCGGCTGTTTCGCCCTGCTTGGCGCGTCCGACCGGGTGCTTGAGGTGTTGAGCACCCTGCCCTTGGGCGGCGCGCCGTCGCGCTCGGCCTTTCAGATCAAGGTGCTGGGACTTGTGCTGATCCTAGCCTTTTCCTTCTTCAAATTCGGCTGGGCCTACAGGCTGTTCAACTACTGTTCGATCCTGATCGGCGCGGTGCCGATCCCTCATGGCGAAGCCTCGCGCAATCCGGTCACGCAAACGGCTGTGTGGCGCGCGACGCAAATGAACATGCTGGCCGGCAAGCATTTCAACTCGGGCTTGCGCGGCGTGTTCTTCTCGATCGGCTATCTCGGCTGGTTCGTCGATCCGGTGGTGTTCGTGCTGTCGACGCTTCTGCTGCTCGCCGTGCTGGTGCGGCGCCAGTTCTTCTCGGCGGCGCGGCGCGCCGTCATCGGTCAGCCGCCCGGCGCCGGAAACGGCTCATCGATGCGCCCGGAAAGCCAATAGGCGAAAAGTCCGATCCACTCACGAACGGCAATGGTCGTGTTCTCAAGCGAATCGGCCGCATTATCGCGAAAGAAGCCGACGCCTTCCTTCCCCGTGGTGCGATAGTCGACCGGCCATGGAATGGTTGGAAAACCGGCCTTGTCGAATAGCCCCTTGGCGCGCGGCATATGAAAGGCCGACGTCACCAGTAGCCATGTTTCGCCCGGTTTGGGTTTGACCAGTTCGCGGCTGAAGACCGCATTCTCGTAGGTGTTGCGGGACTTGTCCTCAAGGACGAGACGATCCGCCGAAACGCCGAGCGAGCCGAGCAGGCGCGGCGCGGTGTCGGCATCACCTTCGCCGTCGAGGAACAGTGAGCCATTTCCGCCTGACACCACCACTTTGGCCTGCGGGAAGCGCCGGGCGAGGATTGCGGTCTCGACCATGCGATCGCCGCTGCTGTTCAATTCATAGCCGCCACGCGCGAGGTTGATAGCGCCCTCGAAGCCGCCGCCGAGCACGACGATGCCGTCTACCTTCGCCGGCAAAGGCGGCTTGGGAAAGCGTTCTTCCAACGGATTGAGCATCATGGCGCCCAGCGACGTCCAGGCCGATAGCGCAAGGATCGCAAACGCCAGCACGCTGCCGGTGACGGCAAGTCGCCGCCGGCTGAGCATCCCGGCGATCAGCCCTGCCAGAAGCAGGAAGATCGTCAGGTTGAGCGGCTGGATGAAGAACCAGAAGATCTTGGAGAGAAAGTAGAACATCGCTCAACCCCTACAGCGCCAAGGACGCTGCAATGCTTTAGTTTTGCGCATGCCCCCGGAAATCGATCGCAATTTCGGGGTCATACGTCAGGCGAGCGATATCCTTACCACCACTTCTCCGGCTGGAATGTGCCGGCCGCCTGCTCGATGACGGCAGCGGTCTGGAACAATGTCTCTTCCTCGAACGGCCTGCCGATCAGCTGCAGGCCGAGCGGCAATCCCTTGGGATCGAGCCCGGCGGGCACGGCGATGCCCGGCAGGCCGGCCATGTTCACGGTGACCGTGAAAATGTCGTTGAGGTACATCTTGACCGGATCGGCGGCCATGTCCTCGTCGGCGATGCCGAAGGCGGCGGACGGTGTCGCCGGGGTCAGGATGACATCGACGCCGGCAGCGAAGACGTTTTCGAAGTCGCGCTTGATCAGATTGCGCACCTTCTGAGCCTGCAGATAGTAGGCGTCGTAGTAGCCGGCGGACAGCACATAGGTGCCGATCATGATGCGGCGCTTGACCTCGCGGCCAAAGCCGGCGGCGCGGGTCTTCTCGTACATCTCGACGATGTCCTTGCCCGGCACTCGCAAGCCGTAGCGGACGCCGTCATAGCGGGCGAGATTGGACGAAGCTTCCGCGGGTGCCACGATGTAATAGGCCGGCAGCGCGTATTTGGTGTGCGGCAGGGAGATGTCGACGATCTCGGCGCCGGCATCCCTGAGCCAGGCAATACCCTTCTGCCACAGGGCCTCGATCTCCTCCGGCATGCCTTCGACGCGGTATTCCTTGGGAATACCGACCTTCATGCCCCTGATCGGCTTGCCGATCGCAGCCTCGTAGTCCGGCACCGGCCTGTCGACTGACGTCGTGTCCTTCGGATCGACCGAGGCCATCGACTTGAGCAGGATCGCGGCGTCGCGCACGTCGCGGGCGATCGGCCCGGCCTGGTCTAGCGACGAGGCGAAGGCGACGATGCCCCAGCGCGAGCAGCGGCCATAGGTCGGCTTGATGCCGACCGTGCCGGTGAAAGCGGCCGGCTGGCGGATCGAGCCGCCGGTGTCGGTCGCCGTCGCACCGGCGCAAAGGAAGGCTGATACGGCGGTCGCCGAACCGCCGGAAGAGCCGCCCGGCACCAGCTGTGCATTGTCGAGGCTGCGCTGGGTTTTCGTGCCACCGGCCGACACGAAGCCGCCATCACCCTGATGCGTCGTCGGCATCACCACCGTATCGAGGCGCGAACGTCGCCACGGGTTGATGACCGGGCCATAGTAGGAGGTTTCGTTGGACGAGCCCATGGCGAATTCGTCCATGTTGAGCTTGCCCAGCATGACCGCGCCGTCGGCCCACAGATTGGACGTGACGGTTGATTCGTAGCGCGGCTTGAAGCCGTCGAGCACGTGGCTGCAGGCTTGGGTATGGACGCCTTCGGTACCGAACAGATCCTTGATCCCGAGCGGAATGCCTTCCAGCGCACCGCCCTCGCCCTTGAGCAGCCTGGCGTCCGACGTCTTGGCCATGTCGCGCGCCTTGTCGCCGGTCACCGCGACATAGGCATTGAGCGCCGGATTGGCGCGATCGATCGCCAAGAGATAGGCCTCGGTGATCTCGGTGGCGGTGATCTCCTTGGCGCGCAGCTTGGCGCGGGCCTGCGAAATCGTCAGATGGGTCAGGTCGCTCATCAAAGGCTCTTTTCGTAAAACACCGACCACTCGGAATCGGGATAATCCAGCACCGGGCCGCAGCGCGAGAACCCGGCACGTTCATAGACGGTCCAGGCGGCGGGATGGCGATCGCCGGTTTCCAGCACCAGCCGCTTCAACCCTTCGTCGCGCGCCAAGGCTTCAACGCGTTCGACAATCCTGGCGCCGATCCGCTGACCGCGATGCGACGGCCGCGTGTACATGCGTTTCACCTCGCCGGTGGCATCACCATGCCGCTTCAAGGCGCCACACCCAACGGCGATACCATTGTCGCGAGCGATGAAAACCGTCGTGTCCTGGCCCGCCATCTGCTCGACCGTCAAATGGTAGCAATGCTCCTGCGGCGTCAACTCGAGCAAGGTTTCGTTGAGTTCCCTGACCAGGCCGCGCACGTCATCCTGCAGCGGCGTCTCGATGGCGATCTCGATTGCCATCGGCGCCTTACTCCACGACCTTCGGCACGAGGAAGAAATTCTCGTCGGTCGCCGGTGCGTTGGCAACGATTTCGGCCGCCTTGTTGCCGTCGGTGACAACATCCCCGCGCTTCTTCATCTCCATCGGAGTCACCGAGGTCATTGGTTCGACGCCGGAAACATCGACCTCGTTCAACTGTTCGACGAAGCCCAGTATGGCGTTCAACTCGCCGGTCATCCGCTCGGCATCTTCCTCGCTCACCGCGATGCGGGCGAGATGCGCGACGCGCTTCACTGTCTTGACATCAACGGACATGTATTTTGCCTCGGGGAAAACCAGTCCGGGCTATAGCGGCGCGGCGCGCGGCGCGCAACATGCGCCGGCCGACAATCGGGCAAACAGCTTCATGGCAGGGCAACACCCTCGCACAGATAATAGCTGCCGCTGTTACCGCTCGCCTCGCTTTCATCGTCGATGGGCCGGACCGAGACGAGATCGAGGTGCGTCGGCCTGATCCGCGTTACCGACAGGACACGCGTCGCCTTGCTGACATGAACGAATTCGCATTGTATTCCACGCCTTGCAGGCCATTCTTCGAAAGTACGATGTTGCCGGTATCGATCAGCGCCTGCAGCGTGTCCTTCCTGGCCTGCGCGCAAAGCTCCTCGGACTGCAGATAGCGCCTTCGATGAATTCATCGGCGGCGAGCGCGGGCGACGCCGCGACAACCATCGATACGCAAAGAGATCGCCCCAACGCCATGGATTTGTTCTGTTTTTGTTGTTTCTAGATGGTTATCGTTTCACCAATCTTCGGCAATGCGACCTTGACGCCGGATCCTTCCATGCCGGCTTCGAATTTCTCAGCCGTCGGATCGATCATTGGAAACGTGCCGAAGTGGCAAGGGACAACCGTGTCGAACTTGAAGAAGCGGCGGCAGGCAAGGGCTGCCACCGCGCCGCCCATGGTGAAGCGGTCGCCGATCGGAACAATGCCGATCTTCGGCTCGTGCAGCTCGTTGATCAACGCCATGTCGGAAAAGATGTCGGTATCGCCCATGTGGTAGAGCGTCCTGTCTTCCGGGAAATGCAGAACCAGTCCGCCCGGATTGCCGAGATAGACGTTCTTGCCGCCGTCTTCGCCAAACGAGGAGGAGTGCAGCGCCTGGACGAAGGTGGTGGTGAAGCGGCCACAATCGACCGTGCCGCCGATATTGCCGGGATTGATCTTCTTGTCGCTGACGCCCTTGCCGACGAGGTACATGCAGATCTCGAAATTGGCGACCAGTTGGGCGCCGCTCTTGCCGAGCACTTCCAGCGCGCCGCTGATGTGGTCGCTATGCCCGTGCGTCAAAAGAACATGCGTGACCCCTTCGGCCGGCTCTTCCCACCCGCCTGTCCAGGACGGGTTGCCGATCAGATAGGGGTCGATCAGGATTTTCGCGGCACCGGTTTCGATGCGGAAGGCCGAGTGGCCGTACCAGGTCAGTTTCATGAATGCATTTCCTCGATTTTTGCCGAGCCTGACGATAGAACGCCGATAGCCCCGATATCAAAGGGTATAGTGTCCGCTGCGCATCCGAAAAGACGCGTGCTACCGAAAAGACGAGAGAAAACCGTTGGCCGTCATCACGATTGAGCAATTGCCGGCACGGCTCACCGGCGGCAGGACCCTGGCGGGGCTCGATCTCGGCGACAAGACGATCGGCGTCGCGGTTTCCGACCGCGGTTTCTCCTTCGCTCATCCCCGCCCGGTCATACTCAGAAAGAAATTCTCGCTCGACGCCGCCGTCCTTTTGGCCTTACTGGAGAAAGAAAATGTCGGCGCGGTGGCGATCGGACTGCCGATCAACATGGACGGATCCGAAGGCCCACGCGCACAGAAATCGCGCGCCTTCGTGCGCAACATGGCGCAACTGAGCGACCTGCCCTTCGTGTTCTGGGATGAGCGGCTATCGACGGTCGCGGCCGAACGGACTCTGATCGAAATGGACTTCTCGCGCGCCAAGCGCGCCGGCAAGATCGATTCGGCGGCAGCCGCCTTTATTCTGCAGGGAGTTTTGGACCGGCTTCAGTCGCTCGACGCAGCCGATCGAACGGAACCGGACCCGTCCAGCGGCGCCTGATCCAGCCCAAAATCTCGCGACGCCTGCGAAACACCCATATCGCAACAAGCAGCAAGCCATCGAACACGCAGGCTTTTGCCACCATGCCCGGGATGATTGCCGGATCGATGCCGAGCAGCTGGCCATAGAGCTGGAACACGAAATCGTGCAGCTGCCGGGTGAGCATCACATAGCCGAAATTCATGTCGTTGAGCGACAGGTAGAACCAGCCCCAGAACAGCGCCATCGGGCCCGCCCACAATGCGAAGATGTAGCGCATCAGCGACCTACCTTGCCGTTCGGCCCGGTCCTGCCCGATATCAGGGAGAGCAGTGAATTATGCGCCGCGGCCTTTGCCATGCTGTGAGCCGTGGCGTGGAAATCGTCCTCATCCAACGCAGCCACCGAACGCCGTTCGGCGAGCATCGCGACATAGGAGGCCAGAAGTGCGGCCAATTGCACGGCCACCACCATGAACAGGCCGTCGATGCCTTGGGCCGCGCCGCCGATCAGGATCATCGACATCACGCCCGAAGCGGAAATAAAGGCGATGCGAACGACGCTGTCGGCGCCCGGGCTGGACGCGTCGTTGATCAGCGTATCGACAAAGGCCCAGAAGAACAGCACCGCCACGACCAGCAATGCGGTTGCCAGCGGAGCGACCACGACGATGTTCTCCAGATTGATCAATCGGGCGCTTTGGACGGCGACGCCGAGTACGCCAAGAGCCGCCGCCACACCTCGATTTCCATCGATACAGATCAGCGCGAGCAGAGCGAAAACGATCGCCCAGTGCACCGACAGAAAGGAGGTCAATACGTGTCGCATCGTGATTCCTGCTTCGACAGGAATGACAGTGGGCTTTGCGGTTCGCCGCCGCAATGGAAACCATTTGTTAAGGTTAACGGCGCCGGCCAGGATTACGTCGTCGAACGATGAATGGCTTCGTCGTCAATTCACCGGCGGATAGAGCGTATCGATGATCATGCGCGCATCGTGACGCGAATCGAGCATACCGTAGGTATTGCGCCATTGGCCCGCGAGCCGCGTCTCGACGAAAGCATCGGCGATCCGCCCTGCCCCCAGCCGGCGTAGCTCGGCGGCCGCCGCCGACAGTGCAAGCTGTTCCGTCAGCAGCCGGGCCGAGCCCTCGTCCGTCGAAGCGACCTGCATGGCCGCCTTCAGAACACCGATCGTGCCGCGCCCGCCGGTGCCGAGGTCGCGGTCGATGCCGCCCAGCACCTCGTCGAAAAGGCCCGGCGCGCGGCCAAGCACGCGCAGCACGTCGAGCGCCATGACATTGCCCGATCCTTCCCAGATCGCGTTGACGGGCGCTTCACGGTAATAGCGGGCGAGCGGAGCTTCCTCGACATAGCCATTGCCGCCAAGGCACTCCATCGCCTCGTAAAGCAGCGGCGGCGCGATCTTGCAGACCCAGTATTTGACGACCGGCGTCATGGCGCGGGCGAACGCCGCCTCGCCGCGATCGCTCGCCGCCTCGTCGAAGGAACGCGCCAGCCGGAATGACAGCGCGGTCGCCGCGGCGACATCGAGCGCCATGTCGGCCAGCACGCGCTGCATAAGCGGTTGCTCGATCAGGTTGGTCCCGAACACCTGGCGATGGCGGGCATGCTGGATCGCTTCGGCCAGCCCCGCCCGCATGATCGCCGAAGACGCCACCGCGCAGTCGAGCCGGGTCAGCGTCACCATGTCCATGATCGTCTTGACGCCGGCGCCGGGCTCACCGACCATCTCGCCGATGGCATTGACGAACTCGACTTCGGAAGACGCGTTGGAGCGGTTGCCGAGCTTGTCCTTCAGCCGCTGGAAGCGAAAGCCATTGCCCGACCCGTCACCGAGAACGCGTGGCACCAGGAAGCACGACAGCCCCTCCGGCGCCTGCGCCAGCACCAGGAAGGCATCCGACATCGGCGCCGACATGAACCATTTGTGCCCCGTCAGGCGGTAGAACCCGCTTCCGACGCGTTCGGCCCTGGTCACATTGGCACGCACATCCGTGCCGCCCTGTTTCTCGGTCATGCCCATGCCGAGCGTCAGTCCGGTCTTCTCTACTGGCGGCTTTTGGCTCTGGTCGTATTTGCGCGTCGTCACGCGCGGCGCCCATTCGCGAAACAGTTTTGGGCTGGCCATCAATGCCGCCAGCGAGGCGCTGGTCATGGTGATGGGGCAGAGGTGTCCGGTCTCGAGTTCGGCGGTCAGGTAGAAACGGGCGGCCCGCACTTGATGGCGGCGGCCAATCTCGGCGTCGCCATTTTCCCAGATAGAAGAGTGCAGACCGTTGGCCACCGAACGGCGCATCAGGGCGTGGTAGGCAGGATGGAATTCGACCAGGTCGATGCGCCGTCCCTGGCGATCGTGCGTCCTGAGTTTCGGCGTCTCGACATTGGCGAGACGCGCCAGTTCCTGCGCCTCTTGCGTGAGCACGAAACGGCCAAGCCCGTCGAGATCCTTGCGCACCGGATCCGAGAAGCGCTCGGCAAGCTGGATCAGCAGCGGATCGCCTCGCCAGGCGTTGCCTCCCGTCAGCGGCGGCGGCTGGTTCGTCACGTCGTCGGTCACGCCCAATCCTTCTAGCCAATCCTTCTGGAAAGGCCCTATCGTCGGAAAGCCTCGAATCCGAGGCCATCGGCTAGATATAGCCAAGCGTTGCTGCGCGCGCGACGAAAATACCGGGGAGAACGGCATCAATCCAACGCGGGTGCTTGCGGGCGCGAAATCCGCACCCTATAGCAGCCCCTTGAGATGACCGACGCTTCGTCCCTGCCACTCTATCCTCACCGCCATCTTCTGGGCATCAGCGATCTTTCGCCCGCCGACATCGAGCTGTTGCTCGACAGGGCGGATCGGGCGGTCGCGATCTCGCGGCAGTCCGAGAAAAAGACCTCGACATTGCGCGGCCGCACCCAGATCAACCTCTTCTACGAAGCCTCGACCCGCACGCAGTCGTCCTTCGAACTGGCCGGAAAACGGCTCGGCGCCGATGTCATGAACATGTCGGTGGCGAGTTCTTCCGTAAAGAAGGGCGAAACGCTCATCGACACCGCGATGACACTGAACGCCATGCGGCCCGATATATTGATCATCCGCCATCAGTCGGCGGGCGCGGCGGCCCTTCTGGCGCAGAAGGTCGGCTGCTCGGTGGTCAATGCCGGCGATGGCGCGCATGAACACCCGACACAGGCGCTGCTCGACGCGCTCACCATCCGCCGCGCCAAGGGTCCGCTGTCGAAGCTGATCGTGGCGATCTGCGGCGACATCCTGCATTCGCGTGTGGCGCGCTCCAATATCATGCTGCTCAACGCACTCGGCGCACAGGTGCGGGTGGTGGCGCCCTCGACGCTGTTGCCCTCGGGCATCGACAGGATGGGCGTGATCGTCTGCCGCTCGATGGCGGAAGGCCTGAAGGACGCGGATGTGGTGATGATGTTGCGCTTGCAGCGCGAGCGCATGGAAGGCGCCTTCGTGCCGTCGGTGCGCGAATACTTCCGCTATTTCGGCCTCGATGCCGAGAAGCTGAAGGCGGCCAAGGACGACGCGCTGGTCATGCATCCCGGCCCGATGAACCGAGGTGTCGAGATTGCCTCCGAAATCGCCGACGGCCCGCAAAGCGTCATCCAGGAGCAGGTGGAAATGGGTGTCGCCGTGCGCATGGCGGTGATGGAAGCGCTGCTCGATCCCCGTCGTAATCAAGACGGTCGCAACCAAGAGGGGCGCAATCCAGAGGGCCGCGGCGCATGAGCATCACGGTCTTTGAACGCGCCCGCATCGTCGACCCTTCGCGCGAGCTCGACGAAGTCGGCTCCGTCATAGTCGATGGCAAGAAAATCGTTGCCGCTGGCAAGGTGGCTCTGAACCAGGGCGTCCCCGACGGAGCCACGGCAATCGACTGCGCCGGCAAGGCGATCATGCCAGGTTTGATCGATGGCCGCGTCTTCATCGGCGAGCCGGGCGGCGAGCATCGCGAAACCATCGCTTCGGCAAGCGTCGCCGCGGCCGCCGGCGGGGTGACGTCGATCGTCATGATGCCCGACACCGACCCGGTGATCGACAATGTGGCGCTGGTCGAATTCGTGCTGCGCACCGCCAAGGACACGGCCGTCGTCAACATCTTTCCGGCCGCCGCCATCACCAAGGGCCTCCATGGGCGCGAGATGACGGAGTTCGGCCTGCTGCGCGAGGCGGGTGCCGTCGCCCTCACCGATGGTCGGCATACCATATCGAGCGCGCTGGTGATGCGCCGCGCGCTGACCTATGCGCGCGATTTCGGCGCCACCATCGTCCATGAAACGCAGGATGCCGACCTCGGATCGTCGGGCGTCATGAATGAAGGCCTGTATGCCAGTTGGCTCGGTCTTTCCGGCATTCCGCGTGAAGCCGAATCCATACCCCTCGAGCGGGATCTTGCGCTGGCACGGCTGACGCGCGGTTCGTACCATGCCGCGAAGATATCGACAGCAATGGCGGCAAGCGCCGTGGCGCGGGCGAAGGCTGACGGCGCGGCAGTGACATCGGGCGTATCGATCCACAATCTGTCGCTCAATGAAAACGACATCGGTGAGTACCGCACCTTCTTCCGCCTGACGCCGCCGCTGCGCGCCGAAGAGGACCGGCTGGCGATGATCGAGGCGGTGAAGGACGGAACGGTCGATGTCGTTGTCTCTTCACATGATCCGCAGGATGTCGACACCAAGCGGCTGCCCTTTGCCGACGCGGCAGCCGGTGCCATCGGCCTCGAAACCCTGTTGGGCGCGGCCTTGCGCCTCTACCACAATGGCGACGTGCCGTTGCTCAGGCTGATCGAGACCTTGTCCACCGCGCCGGCGAGGTTGTTTGGATTGCCCGGCGGCACGCTGAAGCCGGGCGCGGTAGCCGATCTCGCCATTGTCGACCTCGACGAACCCTGGATCGTCAGTGAAAGCGGCATCCGCTCGCGCTCGAAAAACACCTGCTTCGAAGGCGCACGACTGCAAGGCAAGGTCTTGCAAACGCTGGTGGCGGGCCGCACAGTATTTTCCGCCTGAGCCGGCGGTAGCCATGCGGCATCGAGCATGGTTGTGGAAAATGCGGGGGAAACAATGACTTATGGCCTGATCCTGGCGTTGGCGTTCGGCTATTTGCTGGGCTCAATTCCGTTCGGCCTGCTGCTCACCCGTGCGGCCGGCCTTGGAGACGTACGCAATATCGGCTCCGGCAATATCGGCGCCACCAATGTGCTGCGCACCGGCAACAAGGGGCTCGCCGCAGCGACCTTGCTGCTCGATGCGATGAAAGGTACGGCAGCCGTGCTGATAGCAGGCCATTTCGCGCCTGAAACGGCGATCTGGGCTGGCCTTGGCGCCTTTCTGGGCCATCTGTTTCCGGCATGGCTGGGGTTCAAAGGGGGCAAGGGCGTCGCGACCTATCTCGGAGTGCTGGTTGGCCTTGCCTGGCAGGTGGCACTGATCTTCGCTGTCGCCTGGCTGGTGATGGCTTTTCTTTTCCGCTTCTCCTCGCTGGCAGCGCTGGCTGCGGCCGTCGTCGTCCCGATCGCCCTGTATTCCATGAGCACCCCGCGGATTGCGGTGCTGTTCGTGGTGATGAGCATCATCGTTTTCATCATGCATAGAGCCAACATTTCGCGGCTGATTGCCGGCACCGAAGGCAAGATCGGAGCCAAGGGGTGAGCGAACCGGCCACCGGGCCGCGTCTCACCGATCGCCAGCGGCTGAGCTGGCTGCGGCTGATCCGCACCCAGAATGTCGGGCCGGCCTCCTTTCGCGACCTGATCAACCGCTTCGGTTCGGCCGAGGTCGCGTTGAAAATGCTGCCGGAACTGATGATTTCCGGTGGCGCCAACCGGATCGTGCGCACCCCTTCCATCGCCGAAGCCGAGGCCGAGATGGAGGCCGCGCGGCGGATCGGGGCACGCTTTGTCGGCATCGGCGAGGCAGACTATCCGCCGCTTCTGCGCAACATGGACAATCCGCCGCCGCTGCTGGCGGTCAAGGGGAACGCCGCGGTGTTCCGGCTGCCGGGGGTCGCGATTGTCGGCGCCCGCAACGCATCGCTTGCCGGCATCAAGATGGCGCGCATGCTGGCAGCCGATCTCGGAAGAGAGGGCTACGGGATCATCTCCGGCCTGGCGCGCGGCATCGACACGGCGGCGCATCAGGGCAGCCTCTCGACCGGGACGGTCGGTGTTCTTGCCGGAGGCCTCGACCTGCCCTACCCGCCCGAAAATGCCGGACTGTGCGATGACATCGCCGAACGTGGCGCCTTCATCTCGGAAATGCCGTTCGGCTGGCAGCCGCGCGCCCAGGATTTCCCGCGCCGCAACCGCCTGGTCGCGGGCGCTGCCCTTGGGTTGGTGGTGGTCGAGGCGGCGCAGCGCTCAGGCTCGCTGATCAGCGCCAGGCTTGCCGGCGAGATGGGCCGACTGGTCTTTGCCGTGCCAGGCTCTCCGCTCGATCCGCGCGCAGCCGGCACCAACGGCCTGCTCAAGGACGGCGCCACGCTGGTGACAGAAGCTTCAGACGTTTCCAGGGCGATCCTTCCGCTGACCGGCATGCGAGCACCTGATCTGCCGCCGTTTGAAGATCCGCCCGATTTTTCGGCAACACCGCCACCAGGCGAGAGCGACCGGACCAAGGTGATTGAGGCGCTGGGACCGACACCGGTGCCGGTCGACGAAATCATCCGCCACACCGGCCTGCATCCCGCCCAGGTGTTCATGGTGCTGCTGGAACTCGATCTGGCCGGCCGCCTCGAACGTC
Source organism: Mesorhizobium sp. B3-2-1 (assembly GCF_006439515.1). Classification (NCBI taxonomy): domain Bacteria; kingdom Pseudomonadati; phylum Pseudomonadota; class Alphaproteobacteria; order Hyphomicrobiales; family Phyllobacteriaceae; genus Mesorhizobium; species Mesorhizobium sp. B3-2-1. The sequence goes on from NZ_VFTI01000002.1 coordinate 83,198, forward strand.
ACGCCGGCGGCAATGTTTCGTTGGTTTTCGGGGAGGGCTGACCGCCCTCAGTGGCGGCTGGTCTTTTTGTCCCCGGTCTCGGCGTAATCCTGCGTGTTGGCGCCAAAGAGATCCTTTTCGACAACCTGGCGCCAGACCTCGTCAGCGTCCTGCGGGCGTGGCGGATCGAAACTCGGCTCGCTCTCGTACGCATTCGGGAGCGACCGCCGGCGTAGCCAGGTGGGCATGATCTCCCGGATGAGACTGGTGAATTGGGTCATCACCGACTCCTTTGTTTCAAGGAACGGAACGGACCAGACCTGTCGATCCATTCCCATTGCGCTGGCTCACCGCACCCAGCCAAGCCAAAGCCTCGCCAACGCCTGCAAGCGCATGGCGTGCGGCGGTCGGTCCGCGCGGTTTGATGCGGATCGAAATGCCGTCCATCTCATTGACGGCCTCGAAACCATTCTCGTCGGACGTGTCGTCGCCCAGAAACACCGGCCGCCTCCCCTCGAAAGCCGGCAGGTCCAAGAAGCGCCTGATTGCTGCTCCCTTCGCTGCCTCCAGCGGCATCAATTCGACGCCGGCATTGCCGGCCAGCACTCGATATCCCCTGGGCAACCTGTCCAGCGCCTGCTCGACCAGTTGCGTGGCGCGCTGCAACAATTGCGGTGCCGCGCGTGTGTGGATGGCCAGGATCGGGCCCTTGCGCTCGATATAGACGTCCGTATTGTCCAGCTCTGCCTCGATTTCCTCGGCAAGCGCCGCAATGTCGGCCGGCTCTCCCGCCGCCTCGACCGGACCATCACGCGTGAGCCTGTGCTCAAGGCCGTAAAGCCCGGCAGCGCGCAGTCTGAGGGGCTGGAAAAGATGGTCGACCGCGGCGATCGACCGCCCCGTGATGAATGCCAGAGCTCCGTCCAATTGCAATTCGAGCCGTGCCAACAGCGTCCGCAACGCATCGCCGACAACCACCGCATCGGGATGCGCGGCATGTTCGAGAAGCGTGCCGTCAATATCGAGAAACAAGGCCCACGCATCCCGCGGGACGTTGGGTTCGGTCAAGTTTGACAATGTCGACATCACAGCGCTGCCACGCGCTTGCGGTCGTGCAGCGATATCACATTGTCAGGAGAACCGGGGCCAGGAGAACCGGGGCCGGCAGAACCGGGGCCAGCAGAACCGGGGGCACCGTTGACGGCACGATCGACCGCATCGCGTTTGCGCAGGCGCGCCGCGTCGAACAGCATGCTGCCCGCCCATCGATAGACATTGTTTTCACGCACGACCTCGCGCAAGCGCCGCATGCGCTGACGTTGCTCTTCCGATGACATGGTCAAGGCCTGCAGCAGGGCATCGCCCATCATCGCCGCGTCGTAGGGATTGACGATCAACGCTTCCAGCAACTCTTTCGACGCGCCGGCGAACATGCTGAGCAGCAGCACGCCCTGTTCATCCTCGCGCGCCGCCACAAACTCCTTTGCAACCAGGTTCATGCCGTCGTGGAGGCTGGTGACCATACAGACGTCGGCGGCCCGGTAAATCTCGTAGACCTGCACTTGCGAGTGATGTTCGGTCACCAGCACCACGGGGGTATAGCCTTCACGACCATGGCGCTGGTTGATATCCTCGGCATGGCGCAGACATTCCTCGTACAATTGTTGGTAGGCGGGCAAGGTGCCGCGGCTGGGCGCGGCGATCTGCAGGAACGCCACCTTGCCGATCCATTCCGGATGCAGCGTCAGCAGCTCGTCGAGCGCGTTGAGGCGATCGAGGATGCCCTTGGTATAGTCGAGGCGTTCGACGCCGACGCACAACCTGACGTTTTCGGCCAAGCCGAATCTCTCGCGAATGAGCTGGCGACATTCTGCAACGGCAGGCAGTTTGCTCAGATGCGGCGGCAACCATTCGATTGAAATCGGATAGGCGTGAACCAGGCTGATCTGGCCGCCATAGGAGATGGCTGAATCCTCGCGCTCGATCCTGCTCTCCAGGAAGCGGTCGACGCTATCGATGAAGTTGTTGCAATGAAACTGGGTGTGAAAGCCGACGATCGAACTGCCCAGCAATCCTTCGAGAATCTTCTCTCGCCATGGGCAGATACTGAACACCTCGGAATTCGGCCACGGAATATGCCAGAAGGTGATGATGATCGCTTCCGGCAGGCGCTCCCGGATCATCCGCGGCAACAGCGCGAAATGATAGTCCTGGACCAGCACGATGGGCCGCTCGTTGCGGGCCTCCGCGACGACGGTGTCGGCGAATTTGCGGTTGACCGCCTCATAGGCTTCCCAGTCGGAGGCGCGGAATATCGGCCGGGTAAAGGCTATGTGGCACAGCGGCCAAAGCCCTTCATTGGCAAATCCGAGATAATAGCCTTGCTGTTCTTCCTCGCTCAGCCAGACGCGGCGCAACGTGTAGGAAGGATTTTCAGGCGGCACCTCGACGCGGTCATTTTCGTCGACGACAAGCGCATCGGCCGAACCGCCGCCATAGGCGATCCATGTGCCGGCGCAGGCGCGCGTAATCGGCTCCAGCGCGGAGACCAGCCCGCTGGCGGGCACGACCAGCTGAATATCATCCCCCTTGCGGTTGTGGATGTAGGGTTCGCGATTTGAAACAACGATCACCTGTGCATCGGGAAGTTCCTTCGCCAAAATGTGACGCAAGGTTTCCGGCGACCACTGGACGAGCGCGGCGGTCGCGGATTGCCCGTTCTTTTCGAATTCCGGCAAAGGACCGCGAACGGGTTCTGCTTCGAGGCGGGCGAGCTTGGCGCCTCTGGCCCGAAGCCCTCGCGCCATTACCACCGCAAGCACGATGCATGAGATACCGACAATTGCGAGAATGAAGAGCCACATTGCGGCCGGAGAAACGAATAGATACGAACCGTTGTCGGGCATTTCGAATTGACTACCTTTCAATGGGACGCGGCAAATCCACCGACAGGAACTCCGGCATCCATGGCGTGGTGGTTCAACGTTCCCGACACATGATGGTTCCGATTTTTCAACTCCTGACCACCAGAGGCACCAGTCCCTCATGCGCATCGGCAAGGAAGGCGCCGACACGATCTCCTACGCGTTGAAACGTCAGATCCACCACCACATGTCCTACCGAGAGATGACGAATGACGAGATTGTCGATACCGATCGGCAAGCGTGGCTGGGTCACGTGGATTTCGTTCGTCCGACCGTCAATCTGAAGGCCGAGGCAGGCCTGCATGAGCATGAAAGCGGAGCCTGCGGACCAGGCCTGCGGCAGGCAAGCCACCGGATAGGCAATCGGCGCTTCGCCGGCCGCGCGTGTGAACCCACAGAACAGTTCGGGCAGCCGCATGTTGAAATGAACCGCGGATTCGAAGGTCCCACTCATCAACCGCACCACGCTGTCGCGGATGCCGTAGCGCGCCAGTCCGGCGGCGCAGATCGCGGTGTCGTGCGGCCAGATGGACCCGTTGTGATAGGACATCGGATTGAAGAAGATCGCGTCGTCCGCCAGCGTCCTCAACCCCCAGCCGGAATGGAACGAAGCCGATAGCAGTTGGTCGGCGACAATGCGTGCGCGATCCGGATTGGGAAGGCCGACATAGAGCAGATGGCCGGCGTTGGACGTGCGCACCTTGCAGGGTTGGCCATCGCCGTCGATCGCCAGCGCATAATAGCCGAGGTCTTCGATCCAGAAATGGCGTTCGACGTGTTGGCGAATCGCATCGGCGAGCACTTCCCAATTTTCCGCCCGCTCCTCTTCGCCGCGCAGCCGTGCCAGCTTTGCCAGCCCCTGGAACGCGGCAAAGACGTAACCCTGGACCTCGACCAGCGCGATCGGTCCTTTCGGAATGCGGCCATCGGCATGGAAGACGGAATCGAAACTGTCCTTCCAACCCTGGTTGGCAAGGCCGGATTCCGCGGCGCGCTGGTAGGTGAGGAACCCCGTCGAACGGCTCGCTGTCTCGATCCACTCGGCGGCGGCGCACAGCGATGGCCACAGGCCATCGATGAAATCCGTGTCTCCCGTGCGGTCGGCATAGGCGGAGGCGAGATGGATGTAGAGCGGCGTCGTGTCGACGCCGCCATAATAGCGGCCGAACGGCAACTCGCTCAGCGCCGCCATCTCGCCCTTGCGGGTCTCGTGCATGATCTTGCCGGGCTCGGAATCGCTGAAGGGAGAGGTCTCGGTCGCCTGGTGCTGGGCGAGAAACGCAAGCACGCCACGGGCGAGGCCGGGATTGAGCCAAAGCATCTGCAGAGCTGAAATCACGCCGTCCCGGCCGAAGGCGGTGGAGAACCACGGAATGCCGGCATAGGGATAAGGCCCCGTCGCCAATTCCGTCGTGAGCAACGCCACATCGGCGCGGGCCCGCTCCATCCAATCATTGAAGACGCGGCCCGAACTATGGAGCGTCGCCCCATGCCGGCGCTTGGCGCGCATGCCGAAACGGGCGCGGGCCGCGGCGGCCCGGAACCGATCACTTTGCGGTTGGGCGTCTGTCTTGCTCCCCACCTCCACGTAAAACGTCTGGCGGCTGCGCTTGGTGACGGCAATGAAGAAATCCGCCCGCTCGGAGGTCAGTTGATCGGGCGGCAGTGAAAACGAGATCGCCGATGTCCGCACCACTTCGTCCAGGCCCTCGTAGCGGAGCACGACCGAACTCTGGTCGATCTCGGCCGTGTGCGCCGTGCCGCGCTTGGAGCGGGTCGAACCCCGGACTTCGAACATGTCGCGAAAATCGACGCCAAAGCGTAGCGACACTAGGACCGTCGAATGCTCCCGGCTATAGTTGGAGAGCGTGATGCGTTCATATAGCCTTTCCTCCCACAGAAGCCTGACCCGCTCGATATGGATCGCGCCCTGCGGGATCTGGCGGCCCGCCGCGCTCTCGATCGGCAGATTGGTCAGGTTGCTGGTGAACAGGACGTTGTCCTGGCTAAGCGATGCGCCAAGCAAGGACAGCGACCGCCCGCCAACGGTCAGGCGAAATTCCGAAAGCATACGCGTGTCGTCACGAAAGAAGCCGTCGCCAGCGCCGCGTATGTCGCCATAGGCATCGGCGACGGCAAAGCAATCGCCATGCTTGAGGGCGTAAAGCCGATGCGGTTCCCTGGGCGCGGTTTCGTCCAGGGAAGCCAGTGCTATTGCAGGATCAAGCTTGCGCTCGTCGAGTTGGGTAATGGTCAAGAAGACTGTCCCGTGCTGATTTCTGGACGGTGAAGGTTTACGAGGCTCTGCTCTGCTCGTGGCCACCGCTCAGCCGCGAATAGGCTGCGACATAATCCCTGGCCATTCTGACGGCGGAAAACCGCCTTTCGAAGACCGTTCTTATTCGTCGCCTGTCGAGTTGCAGGAGAGTCGGTATCGAGGCGACGGCGTCTTCGATGGTTTCGACGACAAAGCCCGTGACCCCATGGTCGACGATCTCGGGCATGGCCCCGCAACTCCAGGCCATGACCGGGGTTCCGCAGGCCATGGCTTCGATCACCGCAAGCCCGAAGGGTTCGGGCCAATCGATGGGAAACAGCAAAGCGGCCGCATTGCCCAGAAATCCGCTCTTCTGGTCCTCGCCGATCTCGCCGACATACTCGACCTGGTCGCCATCGATCATCGGCTGCACGACTTCTTCGAAATAGGCGCGGTCGCCATCGCCGATCTTGGCGGCGAGCTTCAGTTTCAGACCGGTGCGGCGGGCAATCTCGATCGCCCGGTCCGGCCGCTTGTCGCGCGACATTCTGCCGAGAAATGCAAGATAGGTACCGTCCGAGCCTGCCTCGAAATCGGGCTCATAAAGCCCAGGCGGCAAGCCGTGGTGGATTGTCGCCAGCCAATTCGCGGATGCGAACCGCGCGCGCTGGCTGCGGGATATGGAAATCATGGGGAACCGCGGAAACCGGTCATAGGCTTGCGCGAGGTCCGCGTAATCCAGCCTGCCATGCGGGGTCGTCACCGTGCGTTGCGGCATATCGCGGAAAAACGGGAAATGCAGGAAATGGCTGAGATGGAAATGAACGACGTCAAACTCGTCGGCCCGATTCCTCACTTCGTCGAGCATCGACAGATGCGCCGCGATCTCGGACTTCAGCGGACGCGGATCGAGACGAAGTGCCCTTTCGCGGCACGCCACCAGTTTGGCGGAAGTCTTCGTGTCACCGCTGGCGAACAATGTCACGTCGTGGCCGAGATCGACGAGAGCTTCGGTAAGATATGAGATGATACGTTCGGTACCCCCGTAAAGCCTTGGCGGCACCGATTCGTAAAGTGGCGCGACATGGGCAATCTTCATGTCCCGGCGTCCCTCAATGAGCTGGTCATAGAGCCAAAATGCATCAGGGCCGGGATCGTTCCTGAATCTTTGGAAGGTGCGTGGAATGATCGATCCGTTCCCCCTGTTTGATTCGACCAGCCGCCCTATTTCCTGTCAGTAATGCCGACCCTTGCGCTTAGGCAGCCGAAGGAGGTCCAGATGCAGGAACCCGGGGATATCGCAGCCCGGCGTCTGAGCATGATCGTCGAACAATATGTCGAGGCCAGAAAACGGCACTTTGGCTTTGTGTCGACGGACCAGGCCGCCCGAGTGATCCGCCGAACCCTGAAACCCGATCCTTCGGAGCCGGCGCTCTCCGATCGCCACCTCGACGACATGGTCGCCGCCCTCGCCGTGAAGAATGGCCTGGCGGTCATCTTCGACCGGGGCGTGCGGGGACCGGCCGACGGCGCCGAGGCCGACTTGAACAGAAAGGAACCGATCATGCGAGCACCGACGGAGACCCCGGATGTCGCCGGCGCGGTGGACGCTATCCTGAGCGATCGCACCGTCCAGCTTTCGATGAGCGCGGTGATCTCGTTGCTGCGCCAACGGACCGGCACCAAGCGATCCGACGCGGATCTGGAAGGACTGATTGCCAAGAAAGCCGCCGTTTTGGACGTGCATCTGTCACCAGGCGTCTGACCAGTCGTTGCGCGCCGCACGGATTCACGGGCAAACCAAAAGCGCTGGCATGTCCTCAGACAGTGGTGAGCGCGATGGGATTCGAACCCATGACCTACTGATTAAAAGTCAGTTGCTCTACCGGCTGAGCTACGCGCTCCCGCGGGCTCGAAAAGGCCGCCCTCGAAATTGCGCGGAACATAGGGAGAGTGCCGCGACCGGTCAACCGGAAAAGATGGGTTCCAAACCCGCTCTTTACCCTAAATCGCTGACCCCCGCTTGTTCCCCGGATTCTGGCGAGCAGCCAGACAGTTTCGATTTCAGTCCGGCAGCGGCCGCCAGCATGGGGGAACAAATCCGACGCACTATCGTTTTTTTCCAAAGGGACGCCCGACAAACCCTTGAGGAGAATACCAATGAATAGAATCACAACGAGCCTGCTTGCCGCCACCCTCTCGGCCACATTCGTCGCGGCGGAAGTGGTGCCAGTCAACGCCCAGCCGGCCTACGTGCCATTATCCCAGGTGGCAACGCCGGACGTACAGACAGTGCAGTACCAAGAGTGGAGAAGGAACCGCTCCTTCCACCGCAATTTCTCGCGCAATCGCAGCTTTAGCCGCAACGGTGACATGTATTGGAATGGCCATCGCGGCTATCGTGAATATCGCCGCGGCTATCGCCGTCATGGCGACTACTGGTTCCCGCTCGCGGCCTTCGCGACTGGCGCCCTGATCACCGGCGCGATCGTCAACGAGAACAACCGCGTCTATGAAGGCAATGCCCATGTGCAGTGGTGCTACGATCACTATCGGAGCTACCGCGCCTCGGATAACACCTTCCAACCGAACAATGGTCCTCGCCGGGAATGCCGTTCGCCTTACTGATGCGTGGGTAAGTATGAGTGACCTGCAAGTGTGAGTGGAAGGCCCGCGGCAGAAACGGCGCGGGCTTTTCCTTATGCACTCAGTGTCCTGCGCACGGCATCGCGCCAGCCCGCTAGTTTCGCAGCACGACTGGAAGCGTCCATCTCCGGCTGAAACCGTCGCTCAAGCGCCCAGCTTTTCGCGAACTCCCTCGCTGCGGGCCACACGCCCGCCTTCGAGCCGGCGAGCCAAGCGGCCCCCAGCGCAGTCGTCTCCAGGATTGTCGGCCGATCGACCGGCGCGTCGAGAATGTCCGCCAGGCGCTGCATGGTCCAGTCCGACGCCACCATGCCGCCGTCGACTCGGAGCACCGTCTTTGCCTTGGCGCCCTTCCAATCCTTGTGCATGGCGTCGAGTAGGTCGCGGGTCTGGTAGGCGACTGATTCCAAAGCCGCCCGGGCGAACTCGGCCGGACCGGAATTGCGGGTCAACCCAAAGATGGCTCCGCGCGCCTCGGCGTCCCAGTGCGGCGCGCCAAGCCCGACAAAGGCCGGAACCAGATAGACGTTCTGAGTCGGATCGGCCTCGGCAGCCAGCTTGCCGCTCTGCTCGGCCTTGCCGATCACCTTGATGCCGTCGCGCAGCCATTGCACCGCGGCACCCGCGATGAAGATCGAGCCTTCCAGCGCATAGGTGGTCTTGCCGTTCAGCCGGTAGGCGATGGTCGTCAAGAGGCGGTTCTTCGAAACCACCAGATCGCTGCCGGTGTTGAGCAGCGCAAAACAGCCGGTGCCGTAGGTGGATTTCATCATGCCCGGTTCGAAACAGGCCTGGCCGATGGTCGCTGCATGCTGGTCGCCGGCAACGCCGAGGATTCTTATCTCTGCGCCAAACAGATTTTTCTCTGTGATTCCATAATCATCGGCGCAATCCTTGACCTCCGGCAGCATTTTAGCCGGGATGTTGAGAATCGCCAAAAGCTCCTCATCCCAGGCATTCTCCGCGATGTTGTAGACCAATGTGCGTGAGGCGTTGGTGGCGTCGGTGGCGTGCACCTTGCCGCCGGTCAGCCGCCAGATCAAAAAACTGTCGATGGTGCCAGCGAGCAATTCGCCCTTCTCGGCGCGTTTCCTCGCGCCCTTCACCTTGTCCAGCACCCAGGCGATCTTGGTGCCAGAGAAATAGGGGTCGAGCAGCAGCCCTGTCTTGCGTGTAAATTTCTTCTCCAGCCCCTGCTTCTTCAGCTTCTGGCACAGCGGTGCTGTGCGGCGGTCTTGCCAGACGATGGCATTGTGGATCGACTTGCCGGTCGCCTTGTCCCAGATGACGACGGTCTCGCGCTGGTTGGTGATACCGATGGCAGCCACCTCCGACGCATTGCAGCCAGCTTTTTTCACCGCGGCCTTCACGGTGGTCACCACGCTTGCCCAGATTTCCTCCGGATCGTGCTCGACCCAGCCGGATGCCGGATAGTGCTGGGTGAACTCCTTCTGCCCGCTGCCCACAACCTTCATCTGGCCGTCGAACAGGATCGCCCGCGTCGATGTCGTTCCCTGGTCGATTGCCAGCACAAAACCGCTCATTCCCGCATCCTCCGCCTTGACACAAAGAAGGGAGACGGCAACGCGCCGCCTCCCTCAATTTCACACGAGCGCGAACGCCCGCATAGACCGTCTTACTTCTGCCAGCTCTTGACCAACTCGTCGTAGTTGATGGTGACCGGCTTTTCCTTCTCGTTGTCTAGCTTCAGCTGCGGTGCGAGGTTGCCCTTCTTGACCGCGTCCGCATTCCAGTAAGCAAGGTCTTGCTCTTCGGCCATCTTCGGACCGATATCGCCCTGGACGCCCGACTTCTCGATGCGCTCCAGAACCTTCTCCTGATCGGCGCACAGGCCATTCATGGCCTCCTGCGGCGACTTGGCGCCCGACGAGGCGTCACCGATGTTCTGCCACCAGAGCTGTGCCAGCTTCGGATAATCGGGAACGTTGGTGCCGGTCGGCGTCCACTGTACGCGCGCCGGCGAACGGTAGAACTCGATCAGGCCGCCGAGCTTGGGAGCGCGTTCGGTGAAGCTCTTGTCGTGGATCGTGGAGTCGCGGATGAAGGTCAGGCCGACATGGCTCTTCTTCACATCCACGGTCTTGGAGATCACGAACTGCGCGTAGAGCCACGCGGCCTTGGCGCGGTCGGTCGGCGTCGACTTCATCAGCGTCCACGAGCCGACGTCCTGGTAGCCGAGCTTCATGCCGTCCTTCCAGTAGGAGCCGTGCGGCGACGGCGCCATGCGCCACTTCGGCGTGCCGTCGTCGTTCATGACCGGCAGGCCGGGCTTGACCATGTCGGCGGTGAAGGCGGTGTACCAGAAGATCTGCTGCGCCACATTGCCTTGCGACGGAACCGGGCCTGATTCAGAGAAGGTCATGCCTTGCGCCTCCGGCGGCGCATAGGCCTTCAACCAGTCGAGGTATTTCTGGATCGCATAGACCGACGCCGGGCCGTTGGTGTCGCCGCCGCGCGCCACGCATGAGCCGACCGGACGAGAGTTCTCGTCCACCTTGATGCCCCATTCGTCAACCGGCAGGCCGTTTGGCAGGCCCTTGTCGCCATTGCCGGCCATCGACAGCCAGGCGTCCGTAAACCGCCAGCCGAGTGACGGATCCTTCTTGCCGTAGTCCATGTGGCCATAGACCTTCTTGCCGCCGACGTCGCGGCCGGTGAAGAATTCCGCGATGTCCTCATAAGCCGACCAGTTGACGGGCACGCCAAGGTCGTAGCCGTATTTCGCCTTGAAGTCGGCCTTGTTCTTCTCGTCGTTGAACCAGTCGTAACGGAACCAGTAGAGGTTCGCGAACTGCTGGTCGGGAAGCTGGTAGAGCTTCTTGTCCGGCGCTGTGGTGAACTTGGTGCCAATGAAGTCGTCGACATCGAGCATCGGATCGGTGACGTCCTTGCCTTCGCCCGCCATCCAGTCAGTCAGGTTTCGCACCTGCTGGTAGCGCCAGTGTGTACCGATCAGGTCCGAATCGTTGACCCAGCCATCGTAGATGTTCTGGCCGGTCTGCATCTGGGTCTGGATCTTCTCGACGACGTCGCCTTCCTGGATGACGTCATGCGTGACCTTGATGCCGGTGATGGCGGTGAAGGCAGGCGCCAGCACCTGCGATTCATACTGGTGCGTGGTCAAGGTTTCCGACACGACCTTGATGTCCATGCCGGCAAACGGCTTGGCCGCATCGATGAACCACTGCATTTCCTTTTCCTGATCGGCGCGCGAGAGCGTCGAAAGAGGTCCTATCTCCTTGTCGAGAAAGGTCTTTGCATCATCCATTCCGGCATAGGCATTGCCCGCGCCGAGCAACAGGACAAGGGCAGTCGTTGACGTTAAAATTTGCCGTCGCATTGTGTCTCCTCCGAGTTTTTAAAAGGTTTCAAGTGCGATCTGGAGCGACCATCTACGGGCGGCCGCTCCATCAGTATCCCCCTCTATACGTAGCGGAACACGCCAACGGCGTAGACCACGGAGAGAGCGAGAGCCCACCACAGGTTGGGTCCAACCAGACCCAGCCAAGCGAGATGGATGAAGGCGCTGCCAAGCAGCGAAACGAAGAGACGGTCGCCGCGCGTCGTCTCGAAGCGCAGCACGCCGATACGTGGATTGCCGCCGGGCGAGGCGTATTCCCAGACGCCCATGCCAAGCAGAAGCGCCGCGATGACGCTGAAGAACGCGGCCGTCGGCCAGGTCCATGCCATCCACGAGAAGTCGAGGTTCATGTCACACCCTCCCCAGGGCGAAGCCCTTGGCGATATAGTTTCGCACGAACCAGATCACGAGCGCGCCGGGGATCAGCGTCAGCACGCCGGCGGCTGCCAGCAGACCCCAGTCCATGCCCGACGCCGACACCGTACGCGTCATGGTCGCGGCGATCGGCTTGGCGTCGGTCGTGGTCAGCGTGCGGGCGATCAGCAGCTCGACCCATGAAAACATGAAGCAGAAGAAGCAGGCGACGCCGATGCCGCTGGCGATCAGAGGCATGAAGATCTTGATGAAGAAGCGCGGGAACGAATAGCCGTCGATATAGGCGGTCTCGTCGATCTCCTTCGGCACGCCGGACATGAAACCTTCCAGAATCCACACCGCCAGCGGCACGTTGAACAGGCAGTGCGCCAGCGCCACGGCTATGTGCGTGTCGATGAGGCCGAAGGCCGAATAGAGCTGGAAGAACGGCAGCGCGAACACCGCCGGCGGCGCCATGCGGTTGGTCAGCAGCCAGAAGAACAGATGCTTGTCGCCAAGGAAACGATATCGCGAGAAAGCGTAGGCCGCCGGCAGCGCCACCGACACCGAAATCACCATGTTCATGACGACATAGGTGATCGAGTTGATGTAGCCGGAATACCAGGCCTTCTGCGTGAAGATGGTGACGTAGTTGGCAATCGTGGGCGCGTGCGGATAAAGCGTCAGCGAGTTGACGATCTCGGCATTGGTCTTGAAGCTCATGTTGATGAGCCAGTAGATCGGCAGCAGCAGAACGATGATGTAAAGCGTTGGCACGATCCACCACCAGCGCGATTCCTCGCCGCGCCGGCGCATGCGCCGGTCGAGTTCGCCCTGTGACAGCGAACTGGCAATCCCTTCGGTGGCGGCAGTGCCGTTCATTGCATTGCGCTCGGTGCGTTCGTTGGCGTGGGCCATGTCAGCGCTCCGCGTCGTAGTTGGTCATCACGGTGTAGAACACCCACGACAACAACAGGATGATGAGGAAGTAGACCAGCGACATTGCCGCCGCCGGACCAAGGTCGAACTGGCCGAGTGCCGTCTTGACGAGGTCGATCGACAGGAACGTCGTCGAATTGCCCGGACCGCCTCCGGTGACGACGAAGGGTTCGGTGTAGATCATGAAGCTGTCCATGAAGCGCAGCAGCACGGCGATCAGAAGCACGCGCTGCATCTTCGGCAATTGGATGTAGCGGAAGACTGCCCAGCGCGACGCGCCGTCGATCTTGGCCGCCTGGTAGAAAGCGTCTGGGATCGAGACCAGACCGGCGTAGCAGAGCAGCACGACAAGACTGGTCCAGTGCCAGACGTCCATGATGACGATCGTCACCCAGGCGTCGAACGGATCCTGCACGTAATTGTAGTCGATGCCGATGGCGTTGAGGTAGTAGCCCATCAGACCGATGTCGCTGCGCCCGAACACCTGCCAGATGGTGCCGACCACGTTCCACGGTATCAGCAGCGGCAACGACATCAGCACCAGGCACACCGGCACGCCCCAGCCCTTTTTCGGCATGTTGAGCGCGATGAAGATGCCGAGCGGTACCTCGATCGCCAGGATGATAAAGGAAAAGATCAGGTTGCGAACCATCGCTTCCCAGAAGCGGCTTGATGAAAGCAGTTCTTCGAACCACTCCGTGCCTGCCCAGAAGAAGACGTTGTTGCCGAAAGTGTCCTGCACCGAATAGTTGACGACCGTCATCAACGGAATGACGGCGGTGAAGGCCACCAGAACCAGCACCGGCAGCACCAGGAACCAGGCCTTGTTGTTCCAGGTCTTGTCCATCTATGCCCCCATCTCGACACGCCAGGAATCGGCATAGATGTTGATACCGGCCGGATCGAACCGCACCTTCGGTTCGGCCGGAACGGTCTCGTCCTCGCCGATCACCGCCGCGATGTCGCGGCCCTCCAGCTTGGCGCGCACCACCTTGTGGCGGCCGACATCCTCGACCTTGGTGATTGAGACGGCCATGCCGTCGCGGCCGAGCCGTACATATTCCGGGCGGATACCAAGCTCGACGGCCCCGGCGCTGGCCTTCGGCACTCCAGGCAATTCGATCCGTTGCGAGCCGAGCGTCGCCGTCCTGCCTTCGATTGCCACCGGCACCACATTCATGCCTGGCGAGCCGATGAAATAGCCGACAAAAGTGTGACGCGGCCGCTCGAACAGTTCCGCCGGCGTGCCGATCTGCACGATGCCGCCATCATACATCACCACGACCTGGTCGGCGAAGGTCAGCGCCTCGGTCTGGTCGTGCGTGACATAGACCATCGTGTAGCCGAAGCGGCGGTGCAACTGCTTCAACTGCGAGCGCAGCACCCATTTCATATGCGGATCGATGACGGTCAGCGGTTCGTCGAACAGGATGGCGTTGACGTCCGAGCGCACCAACCCGCGGCCGAGCGATATCTTCTGCTTCTGGTCGGCGGTCAGGCCCCTCGCCTTCTTCTTCGCCCAGGAGGCCAGGTCGATCATCTCCAGCGTCTCGCGCACCTTGCGGTCGACGTCGGCCTCCGGCACGCCGCGGTTGCGCAGCGGGAAGGCCAGATTGTCGTAGACCGTCATGGTGTCGTAGATGACCGGGAACTGGAACACCTGCGCGATGTTGCGCTCCTGCGTTGACAGGGTAGTCACGTCCCGGCCGTTGAACAGCAGCTGGCCGTGCGAGGGATGAAGCAGGCCTGAAATGATGTTGAGCAGCGTGGTCTTGCCGCAGCCGGACGGCCCGAGCAGCGCATAGGCACCACCATCCTCGAAAGTGTGGTGCACTTCGCGTAGCGCGAAATCGGCATCCGTGCGCGGGTTCGGCAGATAGGAATGCCTGACATGGTTGACGTCGATGCGTGCCATATCGTCCCTCCTAAGCCGCCAGCTTCGGCGCGGTCACGGCCCGGCCGTGCTCGTCGAAGACCATGATGTGACGGGGATCGATGAACACCTCGACCACTGCATCGGTCTCGAAATCCCTGATGCCGTGGGTCAGCATCACCCAGCGCGCATCGGCAAAGTCGAGATGGATGAAGCTTTCGGACCCGGTGATTTCGGTGATGGTGACCTTTGCCCGCACCGGCACCGCGAAGGCATTGGGCCGGTCGAGCGAAAGATGGTGCGGCTGGAAGCCAATCGTATAGTTCGTATCGGTGATGCCGGCGAGTTCTGAGGGCACCGGCAGCTTGACGCCGCCCTCGAGCAGGAAGTCCGGGCCTTTCTTGGCCAGCACGATGGTGTTGAGCGGAGGATCGGCGAAGGTCCTGGCCGTCACCAGATCGACCGGTTTGCGGAATACGTCGATGGTCGGCCCGAACTGGGTGATGCGGCCTTCCGACAGCGTTGCCGTGTTGCCGCCGAGCAGCAGGGCCTCGTGCGGCTCGGTGGTGGCATAGACGAAGATGGTGCCGGCGGCGGCAAAGATCCTCGGCAGCTCGGCCCGCAATTCCTCGCGCAGCTTGTAGTCGAGATTGGCAAGCGGCTCGTCGAGCAGCACCAAGCTGGCATTCTTGACGATGGCACGCGCCAGCGCCGTGCGCTGCTGCTGGCCGCCCGAGAGGCTGAGCGGGGTGCGGTCGAGATAGGGTGTCAGCTTGAGGAGTGCCGCCGCTTCGCGCACCTGGCTGTCGATCTTGTCCTGCTCGACGCCGGCCACCCTGAGCGGCGAAGCGATGTTGTCGTAGACGGTCATCGCCGGATAGTTGATGAACTGCTGGTAGACCATGGCGATCTTGCGCTTCTGCACCGGCGTGCCGGTGACATTTTGGCCGTCGAACCAGACCGAGCCGGAAGTCGGCACATCGAGGCCGGCCATCAGGCGCATCAGGCTGGTCTTGCCGGAAAGCGTGGGCCCGAGCAAAACGTTGAGCGAGCCGTGCTGAAGCGTCAGCGACACATCCCGGATGTGCTCGACCGCACCCACCGTCTTGGTGACATTCCTCAGTTCAAGCATGACGCCTCCTCCCAGGCTTTCCGCATCAGCTCAAAGCCCCCTTCATTCGGCAGCCGCGACATGCCGCCGGCTTATGCCGCGCATGAATTCATCGAGTGCCGCGACCTGCTCGCGGCCAAGATGCAGGCCGCGCTTGGTCCGCCGCCACAAAACATCTTCCGCCGTGACGGCCCATTCGTTTTCAACGAGATAGCGCACCTCGGCCTCGTGGAGATCGCCACCGAAATTGCGGCCGAGATCGGCAATCGACTTGGCCAAGCCGAGCAAAATCTGTGCACGCGTCCCGTAGAGCCGGGTCAGCCGGCGCGCCAAGCGCTGGTCGAGGAAAGGATAGGCGCTTTTCAGCTTCGCCACCTGCGCATCGAAACCGGTGGCCGGAAAATCGCCGCCCGGCAGCGGCGCATCTGATGTCCACGGCTTACCGCGCTTGCCGAGAAACCCTTCGATCTTCTCCAGCATCGATTCCGACAGCCGGCGGTAGGTGGTGATCTTGCCGCCAAACGCGTTGACCAGCGGCGCGGCACCCTCACCGCCATCGGCCTTCAGCACATAGTCACGTGTCGCTTCCTGCGCCTTGGAGGCGCCGTCATCATAGAGCGGACGCACGGCCGAATAGGTCCAGACGATGTCCGAACGCTTGACGGGAACCGCGAAATACTCGCTGGCCGCGGCGCAGAGATAATCGATCTCTGTGTCGCTGATCTTCACATCGTGCGGATCGCCTGGATAATCCTGATCGGTGGTGCCGATCAGCGTGAACTCGTCCTCGTAGGGAATGGCGAAGATGATGCGGCCATCCTTGTTCTGGAAAAAATAGGCGCGCGGATCGTCGAACTTCTTGGCGATGACGATGTGGCTGCCCTGCACGAGGCGGACATTGTGCACGTCATTGAGGCCGACAACGCCGGACAGCACGTGGTCGACCCAAGGACCCGCCGCATTGACCAGCAACCTTGCCTTGACCTCTTCGGTCTCGCCGGTCTGCAGGTTCTCGATCTTTATCGTCCAGATGCCGCCTTCGCGGCGGGCTCCGACCACTTTCGTGCGGGTCCGGATTGTTGCGCCCCGGTCAGCGGCGTCACGTGCATTCAGCGCCACCAGCCGCGCATCGTTGACCCAGCCGTCGGAATATTCGAAAGCCTTCTTGAACAGTGGTTTCAAAGGCTTGCCTGCCGGGTCGCTTGTCATGTCGAGCGTCCTGGCCGCCGGCAGCAATTTGCGCCCGCCAATGTGGTCGTAAAGGAATAGGCCAAGCCGGATCAGCCAGGCGGGGCGCAGGCCCTTGGCATAGGGCAGCACGAAGCGCATGGGCCAGATGATGTGCGGCGCGTTCTTCCACAGAACCTCGCGCTCCATGAGCGCTTCGCGCACCAGGCGGAATTCGTAGAATTCGAGATAGCGCAGCCCGCCATGGATCAGCTTGGTCGAGCCGGACGAGGTTCCGCTGGCGAGATCGTTCATCTCGGCAAGAAAGACCGAAAACCCGCGCCCAACGGCATCACGGGCGATGCCGCAGCCGTTGATGCCGCCACCTATGACGAAAATGTCCCTGACTGAGGATGTGTCCACTTAATTCCTCCACGATTTCGCATTGCACCATTTTGGGTCTTTTGCGAAACCGTGGCGGAATTATTTCGAACTCATAACGAATGTCAAACGAAATATCACGAGCCTGTGAGAGGACGGCGAAATGCCTAGCCAAGCGATGTCTCGATCAGTTGAACCTCGGCCTCCTGGCAGATTTTGCGCACCGACGCGATATCGCAGCGATCGGTGATGAAGGTGTTGACCTGCGACAGGTGACCAATGCGCACCGGCGCCGTACGCTCGAATTTGGTCTGGTCGGAT
The DNA here is from genome assembly GCF_006439515.1 of Mesorhizobium sp. B3-2-1. Classification (NCBI taxonomy): domain Bacteria; kingdom Pseudomonadati; phylum Pseudomonadota; class Alphaproteobacteria; order Hyphomicrobiales; family Phyllobacteriaceae; genus Mesorhizobium; species Mesorhizobium sp. B3-2-1. The sequence goes on from NZ_VFTI01000002.1 coordinate 100,532, forward strand.
ACAAGGATGACGTGCCTGGCATTGGCGATGATCGCCTGCGCTACCTTCACCTCTCGAAAATCGAAGTCGAGCAAGGCGCCATCATGATCGATGGCAGAGGCGCCGATAACAGCATAATCGACTTTGAACTGCCTGATGAAATCGACTGCCGCCTCGCCGACGACACCCCCGTCCGAGCCGCGCACCACGCCCCCTGCAATCACCACCTCGATCGAGGGATAGATGCGCATCCTGTTGGCAACGTTAATGTTATTGGTGATGACCATCAGGCCGTCATGATCGAGCAATGCCTTGCTGACCGCTTCCGTCGTGGTGCCGATGTTGATGAACAGCGAGGCGTTGTCGGGGATCAACCTGGCCGCCGCGCGGCCGATCGCTTCCTTCTCGTCCGCCGCGATCTTGCGCCTGGCTTCATACTCCATGTTCTCGATACCAGACGGGAACAAGGCGCCGCCATGAATGCGCGAAAGCAGCCGTTGGTCGCACAGATCATTGAGGTCCTTGCGTATGGTCTGCGGCGTCACGTTGAAATGCGTGGCCAGGTCATCGACCAGCACGCGGCCATTGTCCTTGGCCATCTGGATGATCTCGGCATGGCGCGGCGACAGGTACATCAGACAAGCTCCCGTTTTCGTTTTTCTTGCTTATAATCGAAAACGAAACCGTTGAAAAGGCATAAGCCGGCTAATGAAATCCGATGATTGTACGGATGAACCTCCGCGCGACCTTGATCCAGCCTTTTCAGGCCGTGGCACGCGCAATTTCGGTAATGACGGCGAAAGCAGTATCGACATCCTCCGCCGTCGTATCGAACTGGCCGACCTGGAAGCGGATCGCCACCCTGCCATCGACTTTCGTTTGCGTCAGGTAGATGCGGCCATCGTCGTTGATCATGTTGACCAGCCGCAGATTGTGCTCGTCGGCATCGGCGCCCGAGGCAGCCTTGTGCCGGAACGAAAACAGCGACAGCATCGGCTCGCTGACAATCTCGAAATCCGGCTCCCTTGCCAGACGCGTGGCAAGGCCTTCGCTCCAGGTGACATGGTTGCGGATCATGGTTCGCAGATTTTCCAGTCCATGGGCACGCAGCAGAAACCAAAGCTTCAGCGCGCGGAAGCGCCGGCCGAGCGGCACCGACCATTCTGAGAAGTTGATGATGCCGTCATGGCCGTGCGTCTTGAGATAGTCGGGCTTGATGGCCAGCGTCCTGATATGGCTCAAGGGGTCACGCAGGAACTGGATCGAGCAATCGAACTGCGCGCCGAGCCATTTGTGCGGATTGAAGACGATCGAGTCCGCGCCTTCGACACCGATCCAGAAATGCCGGAACTCCGGACAGATCATCGCCGACCCGGCCCAGGCGGCATCGACATGCAGGTAGAGCCCGTGCCGCCGGGCAATCTCCGCGACCGCTGCAATATCGTCCGTGCCGCCGGTGCTGGTGCCGCCGACGCAGGCGATAATGCCGGCCGGCAGCATGCCGGCTTTCCGGTCGGCGATGATGGCTGCTTCCAGGGCCGCCGTGTCCATGGCGCGAAAACGGCCGGCGACCGGAATGCGCACCAGATTGTCCTCACCGATGCCTGACACCCAGATCGCCCGGTCGATCGATGTATGCACCTGGTCGGAAGAATAGATCCGCAACCTCGACTGTCCAACCAGGCCCTTTTTGTTGCCTTGCCAATCGAGCGCCCGCTCGCGCATCGTCAGCACGGCGTTCAGTGTCGCCGAGGAGGCCGAATCCTGGATGACGCCGGAAAAGCCTACCGGCAGGCCGAGCGCCTGGCGCATCCAGTCGACGGTGCGCGTTTCAAGCTCGGTCGCCGCCGGTGACGTCTGCCAAAGCATGCATTGCGCGGCCATCGCCGACACCAGATACTCCGCCACCACCGAGACGGGCGCCGCGTTTGCCGGGAAATAGGCGAAGAAGCGCGGGTGCTGCCAATGGGTCATCCCTGGCACGATCTTGGCTTCAAAGTCGGCGAAAATCCTGTCCATCGGTTCCGCCTCTTCGGGCGGCGATGCCTCGATGCTCCTGAAAATGTCGCCCGGCTCGACCAGCGGCCGCACAGGCTGCTCACGCAAATTGTTGCGATAGTCGGCGCCCCAATCGGCGGCGCGTTGCGACCAGTGCCGGAAATCATCATTGTTCATCTTGTCCTCCCGACATGATCCTTCGCTGCCGGTGGTTGCCGCCGGCTCTTCAGATATTAATTAACATGTGAAATAAATGCAACCGCCGTCAAGTGGCGAAACAGCGGACTAGCCAGGAAAATCCGGCAAACTGGCGAAAGCCGTCTTCAGGGCATTCGACCATCCGTCAGAGATCGTGCGGTAATACTGATCGTCCTGGGCGATCCGCTTTTTCAGGCCGACCTGAAAGGCGTCCTGTTCCAGGAAAAGCAGGTCGAGCGGCAAGCCGACCGACAGGTTCGACTTCAACGTCGAATCGAACGACACCAGCAGGAGTTTCACCGTCGCAGCGAGGCTCATCGTCTTTTCGTAGGCGCGAATGATGATCGGTTTGCCGTATTTGGTTTCGCCGATCTGGAAGAACGGCGTGTCGTCGGTCGATTCGATGAAATTGCCTTCGGGATAGATCATGAAAAGGCGCGGCGGGCTGCCCTTGATCTGCCCGCCGAGGATGAAGGAGGCATTGAAATAGGAATCGGCCTTCTCGCCGGCGGGCGACGATTGCGCGATCACCTCTTTCACCGTGTCGCCGACCAACCGCACCGTCTGGTACATGGACGGCGTTTCGAGCAACTTCTCGTGGCGGTCGCTCACCGCCTTGGTACGCTCGTCCAGCAGGCTGACCACGGCCTGCGTCGTCGCCAGGTTGCCGGCCGACATCAAGACGATGACACGCTCGCCAGGCTGTTCCCAGACATGCATCTTCTTGAAGGTCGAGATCGAATCCATGCCGGCATTGGTGCGCGTGTCCGACATGAACACGAGCCCGCGATCGATCTTGAGGCCGACGCAATAGGTCATGGAATCTCTTGAGGCAGCAATCCCTGGGGATTACTGCTCTACCGTGACGGTGACCGCAAGCAGTTCTTCCGCCTGTCCCAGCCGAATTCCCGACACCGGCGAAGCGTCACGGTAGTCGCGGCCGGTGGCCACCTTCACATAGCGTTCGTCGGGAGAAATACCATTGGCGGGATCGAAGGCAACCCAGCCGAGGCCGGCGACATGGGCTTCGGCCCAGGCGTGGCTCGCCGCCTGCTCCACCGCATCCATCATCAGATAACCGCTGACGTAGCGGGCAGGAAATCCCATGGCGCGCGCGGCGGCGGCAAAAATGTGGCTATGGTCCTGGCAGACTCCGGTTTTCAGGACCAAGGCCTCCTCGGCCGAGGTTGTCGCATTGGTGGTTCCCGGCGTGTAGGCGACGCGTTCGCCGATGGCGGCCATCAGCCGGTGCAGTCTTTCGAGGTCGGTGCCCTTGCCGACCGCCTCGGTAAGATTGCGGATACCGTCGCCTATGGCGGTCAAAGCGGTCTCCTGCGCGAACAGCCAGAGCGGCGCGAAGCCTTGGTGCGGCCCACAGACGCCCGATGTATCGCGCGTCACCACCTCGCCCAACGCTTCGACTGTGATGAAGTCGTGGTCACCCTCGACGCTCAACAGCCTGTTGTCGTTGCCGTAATGGTCGGCAAATCGCACTTCCTCGCGCGCGCCTTCGACCTTCAGCGCCCAGGACAGCACGGTCTGGGTCGGCCCGCTCACGGGCAGCAGCCGCAGCCTCTGAAGCAAATACTGCACCGGTGCGTCGTAGCGGTATTCGGTCCGGTGCGTGATTTTCAGCCGCATGGCTTCCTCAATAAAACCTGTAGTCCTGCGCGATCTCGTCGCCGAGCCTGGTGTTGTCGCGGATGAACCCGGCCAGGAACTCATGCAGACCGGTGTCGAATATATCCTTGATCGACCCTGCCCTCAGCATTGCCTGCGTCTTTTCCGCCGTTGCGTGACACGCATGGCGCTCGCCATAGTCGTCGGAGAGGAACTTCAGATGCTCTGCCAGGAAGCGATAGCAGAAGGTCAGCGACCGCGGCATGCGGACGTTGAGGATCAGGTAGTCCGCGATATTGGTCGGCTTGTAGTCGGCGTCGTAGACCCAGCGATAGGAGCGATGCGCCGACACCGAGCGCAGGATCGATTCCCACTGATAGTTGTCGAGCGTCGAGCCGACCCAGGAGATCGACGGCAGCAGCACATAGTATTTCACGTCGAGGATGCGCGCGGTGTTGTCGGCGCGCTCGACATAGGTGCCGAGCTGCGAAAAATCGAAAATCTCGTTGCGCAGCATGGTACCGTAGAACGAGCCACGGATCAGCGCGGTCTCGCGCTTGATCGCGTCGAGCACGTTGGGCAGGTCGCGCTCGTCGATCGGCCTCGCCAGCATCCGTTTCAGCGCCATCCAGGCTTCGTTGATGCTCTCCCAGGTCTCGCGCGTCAGCGCGGTGCGCACCATGCGCGCATTGTTGCGGGCAGTCTCGATCGACGACATCGTGCTCGATGGGTTCGACGTGTCGCGCAAAAGGAAATCAGAGACATTGGCCGCCGTATAGTCCGGGTATTTCTGCTTGAAGGCGACGTCAGAGCCGGCGCTGAGCAGCACCGAATTCCATTCCTCGGACGCATTCTGGGTGCGGGTCAGCGCCATGCGCAGCCCGGCGTCGACCAGCCGCGCCATGTTTTCCGCCCGCTCGATATAGCGGTTCATCCAGTAGAGCCCGTTGGCGGTGCGGCCGAGAAGCATGGAATGGCCCTTCGGGCTAGTGAGTAGGGAATAGCGAGCAGCGAATAGCAAGCGATTGAATTTCAACGGAATATGGCATTTCCCTGTCCCCTCTGCTTCCACCACTCATTACTGACTATTCCCTACTCACCCATTTTAATCATCCAGCACCCACGTATCCTTCGTCCCGCCGCCCTGAGAGGAATTGACAACCAGCGAGCCTTCCTTCAGCGCAACGCGCGTCAGCCCACCAGGCACGATCTGGATGCGGTCGGAAACCAGCACATAAGGCCGCAAGTCGACGTGGCGCGGCGCCAGCCCCTTTTCAGTCAGGATCGGACAGGTCGAGAGCGCGAGCGTCGGCTGGGCGATGTAATTAGACGGCTTGGCCTGCAGTTTCTTGGCAAAATCCTGACATTCTTTCTTGGTCGCCGCCGGGCCGACCAGCATGCCGTAGCCGCCGGAACCATGCACTTCCTTGATCACAAGCTCGTCGATGTGTTCGAGCACATATTTCAGGCTGTCGGGCTCGGAACAGCGCCAGGTCGGGATGTTGCCGAGGATCGCCTTGCGGCCGGTGTAGAATTCGACGATCTCGGGCATGTACGAATAGATCGCCTTGTCGTCGGCGATGCCGGTTCCCGGCGCATTGGCGATGGTGATGTTGCCGGCGCGGTAGACATCCATGATGCCCGGTATGCCAAGGGCCGAATCCGGCCTGAAGGTCAGCGGGTCCAGGAAAGAATCATCCACGCGGCGGTAGAGAACGTCGATCTGCTTGTAGCCTTCGGTCGTCCGCATCGCGACATGGCCGTCGACGACGCGCAGATCCTGCCCCTCCACCAGTTGCACGCCCATCTGATCTGCAAGGAAGGCGTGTTCGAAATAGGCGGAATTGAAACTGCCGGGCGTCAGAACCGCGATGGTCGGCGCGCCCTTGGTGCCTTGTGGCCGCACCGCCGCCAGCGACTGGCGCAGCAGCTGCGGATAATTCTCCACCGGCCGCACCTTGATCTTCTGGAACAGCTCGGGGAACAGTTGCATCATCGTTTCGCGATTCTCCAGCATGTAGGAGACACCGGACGGCGTGCGCGCATTGTCTTCCAGCACGTAGAACTCGTCCTCGCCGATACGCACGATGTCGACGCCGATGATGTGGGTGTAGACGCCGGCCGGCGGCCGCACGCCAATCATTTCCGGCAGGAATGCCTCGTTCCTGGCGATCAGGTCCCTGGGGACGCGGCCGGCGCGAAGGATTTCCTGGCGATGGTAGATGTCGTCGAGGAAGGCGTTCAGCGCCTGTACGCGTTGCTCGATGCCTTGCGTCAGGCGGCGCCACTCATTGCCTGAAATGATGCGGGGAACGATATCGAACGGGATCAGCCGTTCGGATGCTTCCTGCTCGCCGTAGACCGCAAACGTGATGCCGGTCTTGCGGAAGACGCGTTCGGCGTCCTGCATCTTTTCGGTAAGTCTGGCTGGATCCTGCTCCTTCAGCCAGCGATCGTAAGCCGAATATGGTCTTCTAAGTCCGGAGACCTCCGGAAGCATTTCATCGAACGCGGCCAATCGCATACTCCCCTGTGACGCCATTTCACTGGCGTCGTCGGAGAAAATCAAGCGTAATCGGTGATTTGGGAGATCCCGACGATCAGTATGTTGCGGCTGCCTAAAATTGAGGCAGCTGAAATATGAGCTTGATCAGGCTTTGCCTCATGCCCGGGCAAATGCCTCGCGCTGCTAAAAGGCGCGGAAGGTGACGACGGTGAACGTGTCCTTGATGCCGGGAAGAATCTGCACCTTCTCGTTGACGAAATGGCCGACGTCTTCCTCATCATCGACATAGAATTTGGCGAGCAGATCGTAATTGCCGGCGGTGGAGTAGATTTCCGAGGCGATCTCGGCGTCGGCAAGCGCGCTGGCAACCTCATAGGATTTGCCCAGCTCGCATTTGATCTGCACGAAAAACGCCTTCATGGCTTCGTCCCGCTAACTTCCAGGTCCAAGCGGCCCTTCTGGCAGACTGGAGGCGGCCTTTCAAGCGTTGGAATGCGCACTTGGCCGGCACCTACCTTGGCAACGGCCTCGCGCAGCACACGCTCTCTCCCTCAGGGTCCCATCATTGGCGCCCCCTGAAACCGTGAAGCACCCTCACCCATATGTTAGGATGCCTCCCGGAACAGCGTTTCTGGAGGCGGCTTTTCGAAGGGACGGTGGAGACAGGCCATGCGCCGCGGCTTTTTCGCATTCGCATTCGTTTCGCTCATGCTGGTTTCCCAGGCGTTTGCCGGCGATGCCGAGATCAAGGCTGGCCAGGCCGTCATCGACGGTCAATTGAAGGCCCTCGTCGCCAATGACGGCGCCAAGGCCTATAGGTTCGCCGCCCCGAATGTGAAGCAGGTATTCCCGACCGTCGACGCCTTCATGAACATGGTGACCAACGGCTATCCGCCTGTGCGCAGGCCACAGTCCTACTCTTTCGGCAAGGTCGAGCAGACGGGCCCGGGTTCGATCGTCCAGCAGGTGCTGATCGTCGGCCCCGACGGCAAGGACTACGAGGCGGTCTACACGCTACAGCAACAGCCCGACGGCACGTTCCAGATCACCGGCTGCAGCCTGCGGGCGTCGAATTCGCTGAGCACGTGAATGCTGCAGCGTCGGAGCGTTACACCCCCGGGATATCGCCCCTCGCCCAGCCTTCGCTGATCTCGGCGCCACGTGCCTCGAACCTGCCCGTTTCGATCGCGGCCCGGATGTCCTGCATCAGCATCTGGTAGTAGGAAAGGTTGTTCCAGGTCAGCAGCATCGCCCCGAGCGCCTCCTGCGAGCGCACCAGATGGTGCAGATAGGCGCGCGAATAGTCGCGCGCCGCGGGGCAATCGCTCTCTTCGTCGAGCGGGCGCGGATCGTCGGCGTGGCGGGCGTTGCGCAGATTGACCTTGCCGCGCCTGGTATAGGCAAGACCATGCCGGCCGGCTCGCGTCGGCATCACGCAGTCGAACATGTCGATGCCGCGCGCCACCGATTTCAGGATATCGTCCGGCGTGCCCACGCCCATCAGGTAGCGCGGCTTGTTGTCGGGCAGTTCCGGGCACGTGATGTCGAGCATATCGAGCATCACCGCTTGCGGCTCGCCGACAGCCAGGCCGCCGACAGCATAGCCCTTGAGGTTCATCGCACTCAGCGCCTGCGCCGAGCGCACCCTGAGCGCGGCGTTGTCGCCACCCTGCACGATGCCGAACATCGCCTTGCCTGGCTGGTCGCCGAACGCCGTCTTGCAGCGTGCCGCCCAGCGCAGCGACAGTTCCATGGCGCGCTCGATCTCTTTCACCTCGGCGGGCAGCGCCGTGCATTCGTCGAGCTGCATCTGGATGTCGGAATCGAGCAATCCTTGAATTTCTATGGAGCGCTCCGGTGACATTTCATAAGCCGCGCCATCGATGTGCGAACGGAAGGTGACGCTTTTCTCGGTCAGCTTCCTCAGCTTCGACAGCGACATCACCTGGAATCCGCCGCTGTCGGTCAGGATCGGATGCGGCCAGCGGGCTAATTCGTGCAGACCGCCGAGCCGCGCCACGCGCTCGGCCCCGGGCCGCAGCATCAGGTGATAGGTGTTGCCAAGGATGATGTCGGCGCCGACGCCGCGCACCTGGTCCATGTACATGGCCTTGACCGTGCCACCGGTGCCGACCGGCATGAAGGCCGGCGTGCGGATTTCGCCGCGCGGCATGTCGATCAGGCCGCGCCGCGCCTTGCCATCGGTCGCCAGCACCTTGAAGCTGAACGTCTCAGTCATTGAATTCCTTGTCGTGGACCGGCGCATCCGGCGCCTGCCTGTCGAGCGATTGACGGTACCGGATGCAGCCTCGCATGAATTTGGGCCAGGGCGGCACGGCGATCGATGGCTCGGTCTTCTCAGGCAGCAGGTCCCACAGATCGGGGTGATGCCAGCACAGATCGTGGCCTGATGTATCGCGGTGCGCGCGAATGCCGGCGCGGAGCTTTTTCACTTCCGCGATCAGGCTCTCGCCATCGAGGGTTTGCAGATCATCGTCCATCGCTCATCTCCGCTCGGTAAAGCAGGCTTGCGTCGCCATAGGAGTAGAACCTGTAACGGTTCGCGATGGCATGCGCATAGGCGGCACGCATCGTGTCGAGGCCGCTGAAGGCCGAGACAAGCATGAACAATGTCGAGCGCGGCAGATGGAAATTGGTCATCAGCATGTCGGCGGTGCGAAAGCGGTAACCGGGCGTGATGAAGATGTCGGTCGGTCCGGACCATGGCGCCAGCGTGCCGTCTTCACGCGCCGCGCTCTCCAGCAGGCGCAGCGAGGTCGTACCGACGGCAACGATGCGCCCGCCCCTCGCCTTCGCGGCGTTGAGCGCCTCGGCGGTCGCCGCGCTGACCGAGCCGATCTCGGCATGCATCTTGTGGTCGGCGGTGTCGTCCGCTTTCACCGGCAGGAACGTACCGGCGCCGACATGAAGCGTGACGAAGTGGCGTTCGATGCCCTTGGCATCCAGCGCCGCGAAAAGCTCCGGCGTGAAATGCAGGCCCGCGGTGGGTGCCGCTACCGCACCCTCCTCCCGGGCATAGATGGTCTGGTAATCGGCACGATCGCGCTCGTCGTCGTCGCGCTTCGAGGCGATGTAGGGCGGCAGCGGAATGTGGCCGACCGCGTGCAGCGCTTCGTCGAGGAAAGGCCCGGATAGATCAAAGCCGAGCAGCGCTTCACCGCCCTCGCCTTTTTCGATCACGGTGGCGTCGAGCTGGCCGAGGAAACAGGAATTGCCGTCATGGCCGAAATGGACGCGGTCGCCGGCGGCGATGCGCTTTCCCGGCCGCATGAACGCCAGCCAACGGTCAGGAGCCATGCGCATGTGCAGCGTGGCCTCGACCTGCGCTTGTGCTTCGCCGCGCCGCCTGATGCCCTTCAGCTGCGCTGGAATGACCTTGGTGTCGTTGAAGACCAGCACGTCGCCGGCGCCGAGCAAGGACGGCAGATCGCCAACCGTCCGGTCCTCCAGCTCCTCGCCCGGCTTGATGACGAGCATTTTGGCGCTGTCGCGCGGTTCCGCCGGGCGAAGCGCGATACGCTCCTCCGGCAGGTCGAAATCAAAGAGGTCGACGCGCATCGGGAATCAAAACAGCCGAACGAGCAGCGCTCCGGCCAGCAGAAGCACCGCGCCGGCGATCCGGCCGAGCGAGATTTCACGCACCGCAACGCCAAGGAAGCCGATGCGGTCGATGAGCATGCCGGCGATCAACTGACCGGCCACTAGGAACGCCATCAGGGCGGCCGCACCGATGCGCGGCGTCAGGATGGTTGAAAGCGTGACGTAGAAGCCGCCGAGCATACCGCCGGCGACGAACAACCACGGCGCCGGCGCCTTCCAGTCGAGCGATATGCCTTGCAGCTTCACCACCGTGACCGAGATGATGCCAAGCACGACCGCGCCCGACAGGAATGAAAACGCGGCCGCCGCGACCGGGAGACCCAGGCCGCGTGCAAGCTGCGAGTTGATCGGCGCCTGAATGGCAATGAAGGCGCCGGACAGGATGCCGAGAAGCGACCAGACGACGCCCATCATTGTCGTTTCGCCTTACTTGACGTCTGCCGCGACCTTCAGCGACACGATCTTGTCGGGATCCTGCACCGGCTCGCCGCGCTTGATCTTGTCGACATTGTCCATGCCTTCGATGACCTGGCCCCAGACCGTGTACTGGCGGTTGAGGAAAGCGGCATCGTCGAAGCAGATGAAGAACTGCGAGTTGGCCGAGTTCGGGTTCTGCGAACGAGCCATCGAACAGGTGCCGCGCCCGTGGTTCGCGTTGGAGAACTCAGCCTTCAGGTCAGGCTTTTCAGAGCCGCCCATGCCAGCGCGCGACGGTGCAAACGAGGGCTTGCTCGAATTGCCGAACTTGACGTCGCCGGTCTGCGCCATGAAGCCTTCGATGACGCGATGGAAGACGACGCCGTCATAGGCGCCTTCGCGCGCCAGTTCCTTGATGCGGGCGACATGGCCGGGGGCCAAATCGGGAAACAGTTCGATGACGACCTTGCCCTTGGTCGTTTCCATGATGAGCGCGTTCTCGCGATCCTTGATCTCAGCCATGTTAGATATCCTTTTGAAAAATTGAATTATTTGTCAGCGGCGATGCGCACTTTGATCATCCGGTCGGGCTCGGTGACCGTGCCGTTGTCCGCCTCGTCGCCCTTCTTGATCTTGTCGACCAGGTCCATGCCGCTGACGACATTGCCGACGATGGTGTACTGGCCATCGAGCGGCGGTGCCGGTGCGAACATGATGAAGAACTGCGAATTGGCGGAGTTCGGATCCTGCGAGCGGGCCATGCCGACCACGCCACGCTTGTAGTGCTCGGTCTGCGAGAATTCGGCCGGCAGGTCGGGCAGGTCCGAGCCGCCGGTGCCGACGGCCTGGGCATTGAAACCCTTCTCCATGTTGCCGAACTTGACGTCGCCGGTCTGCGCCATGAAGCCGTCGATGACGCGATGGAAAGCGACATTGTCATAGGCATGATCGCGCACCAGCTTCTTGATCTGGGCAACATGCTTGGGCGCCAGGTCGGGGCGCAGCGCGACGGTCACGTCGCCATCTTTCAGCGTGATGACCATGGTGTTTTCCGGATCGGCGGCATAGGCCGAAGCGGACGCGGTCAAAAGACCGGCGAGCACAACAAAGAATGAGGCGAGCCTTTTGAGCTGCATGAGGATTTTCTCCGAGCTTATTTCGCGAATTTTGCGGTGAGCGCACCGGCCACCGCCGCCGGCACGAAGGGGCGGATGTCGCCACCCATCGAGGCTATCTGGCGCACAAGTGTGGCGGTAATGGTTCGCACCGACGGGCTGGCGGGCAGGAAAACCGTCTGCAGCTCCGACGCCATGGTTTCGTTCATGCCGGCCATCTGCATTTCGTAGTCGAGGTCGGTGCCGTCGCGCAGACCGCGGATCATGATCGAGGCGCCTTCTCTTCTGGCGGCATCGATCACCAGCCCATCGAAGGCTACGACCTTGATGCGGGTGCCATCGCTGCCGAATTCGGCTTTCGTGGCGGCTTCGATCAACCGCACCCGCTCTTCGAAGGAAAACAGCGCCTTCTTGCCCGGATGAATGCCGATTGCGGCATAAACGATGTCGGCAACGGCCAGCGATGCTTTCAGCACATCGAGATGGCCGTTGGTCAGCGGGTCGAAGGAGCCGGCATATAGGGCGATGCGTTCGGTCATGCGGGAGCTTCTAGCGAGCCTCTCTCACAAAGGCAAATCCGATCAGCAGGCGGCCCGTGAACCTTTTCCGGCACATGAACGACAGATGAATACGCTGATCACGAAGCCTTCACGCAGCGTTCACTAGGTTCCACCCTTAATAAGATGAAACCAAACTCCCATATATCCGTTGGTAAGACGCAGGAGAACACGCACATGCTGATCTACATGCTCGCCACAGCGATGACCGTCGCCATGCTGATCGCCACAGTATTCGGGCTGCATCAGGAGGCACAGCGCATCCGCGTCAAGGCAACCACCAAGCGCTTCGAAGGCTTCGGCTCGCGCAAGCCGTATCGTCACTACTAAGTCAGTCTTGACTTGCTGCCGCGCCCGGCGACTAGGCCGGCGTTGCTATGTCAAACCCGCCCCAGGAGCTATTCGGCGCTATCCGGACCGTCAGTCGTCGAATTGGGCTCCGCGCCATCCTCGACGGCCTCCTCCACTTCCTCGTCCGATTGCGGCTCCGAGATTCGCTCGACCGAAACCACCTTTTCACCTTCAGCCGTGTTGAAGATGGTCACGCCCTTGGTGGCGCGGCTGGCGAAACGGATGCCGTTGACGGGCACCCGAATGACGGTGCCGCCGTCCGAAACCAGCATGATCTGATCGTCGTTGCCGACCGGGAAAGTTGCCACCAGACGGCCGATTTCGGCCGTCTTCGAGACATCTGTGGCTCGGATGCCCTTGCCGCCACGCCCGGTCAGGCGGAAATCATAGGACGAAGAGCGCTTGCCGTAGCCATATTCAGTCACTGTCAGCACGTATTGTTCGTGCATCTTGAGGAACTCGTAGCGTTCGTCTGAAAGCTCCGTCTCCTCGCCGACCTCTTCGTTGGTCAGCGCGATCTCTTCCTCTTCACCGGCGGCGATACCGGCGGCGAGCCGCCGTTCGGCCGCCGCCCGCTTGAGATAGGCGGCCCGTTCGGCCGGCGGCGCATCGACATTCTCGATCACCGACATTGAGATGATGCGGTCGGTGTCTGCCATGGTGATGCCGCGCACACCGACAGAGTTGCGGCTCTGGAAGACGCGCACGTCGCCGACCGAGAAGCGGATGCACTGGCCGGAGCTGGCGGTCAAAAGCACGTCGTCATTGTCGGTGCAGGTCTCGACGCCGAGGATCTCGTCGCCCTCCTCCTCCAGCTTCATGGCGATCTTGCCGTTGCGGTTGACCTGTACGAAGTCGGACAGTTTGTTGCGGCGCACGGTTCCGCGCGTGGTGGCGAACATCACGTCGAGCTCGCCCCAACTCGTCTCGTCCTCGGGCAGCGGCATGATCGTGGTGATGCGCTCGCCCTGCTCCAGCGGCAGCATGTTGATCAGTGCCTTGCCGCGTGACTGCGGATTGCCGATCGGCAGGCGCCAGACCTTTTCCTTGTAGACGATGCCGCGCGAGGAGAAGAACAGCACCGGCGTGTGCGTGTTGGCGACGAACAACCGGGTGACGAAATCCTCTTCCTTGGTCGACATGCCGGAGCGGCCCTTGCCGCCGCGGCGCTGCGCCCGGTACAGCGAGAGCGGCACGCGCTTGATGTAGCCAGAATGGCTCACCGTCACGACCATGTCCTCGCGCTGGATCAGGTCCTCGTCTTCCATGTCCGCGCCGCCGTCGGTGAGCTCGGTGCGGCGTGGCGTGCCGAACTCGTCGCGTACGGCGGCGAGCTCGTCCTTGACGATCTGCTGAATGCGCGCGCGAGACGACAGGATGTCGAGGTAGTCCTTGATCTCGTCGCCGATCGTGTTCAACTCATCCGCGATTTCGTCGCGGCCGAGCGCGGTCAGGCGCTGCAGGCGCAGTTCGAGGATGGCGCGCGCCTGTTCCTCGGACAGATTGTAGGTACCGTCCTCGTTGATGCGGTGGCGCGGATCGTCGATCAGAAGGATCAGCGATTCGACGTCACCCGCGGGCCAGCGCCGCTCCATCAACTGCTCGCGCGCCGTCTGCGGATCCGGCGCGGTGCGGATAAGCTTGATCACTTCATCGATGTTGGCGACGGCGATTGCCAGACCAACCAGCACATGGGCGCGGTCGCGCGCCTTGCGGAGCAGGAACTTTGTCCGCCGGCTGATCACCTCCTCGCGGAAGGTGACGAACGCCGTCAGCATGTCGATCAGGTTCAGCAGTTCCGGTTTGCCGCCGTTCAGCGCCACCATATTGGCGCCGAAAGACGTCTGCAGCGGGGTGAACCGGTAGAGCTGGTTGAGGACGACGTCGGCAACGGCGTCACGCTTGAGCTCGATGACGACACGATAACCCTGACGGTCGCTTTCGTCGCGGATGTCGGAAATACCCTCGACGCGCTTGTCGCGCACCAGTTCGGCCATCTTCTCGATCATCGAGGCCTTGTTCACCTGATAGGGAACCTCGGTGATGATGATCGATTCGCGGTCGTTGCCGCGCTGTTCGATGTTGACCTTGCCGCGCATGACGATGGAGCCGCGGCCGGTGGAATAGGCGCTGTAGATACCGGAGCGGCCAAGCACGATGCCGCCGGTCGGGAAATCGGGGCCCGGAATGATCTCCATCAGCGCCGGCAGGTCGATCGCCGGATTGTCGATGACGGCGATGGCGGCGTTACAGACTTCGCCGAGATTGTGTGGCGGGATGTTGGTGGCCATGCCGACGGCAATGCCGCCCGAGCCGTTGACCAGCAGATTGGGAAAGCGCGCCGGCAGAACCTTCGGCTCGGTGTCCGAGGCATCATATGTGTCCTGGAAATCGACGGTATCCTTGTCGATATCCTCCAGCAGCTCATGCGCGACCTTGGTCAGGCGCGATTCGGTATAGCGCATCGCGGCCGGCGGATCGCCGTCGATCGAGCCGAAATTGCCTTGCCCGTCGATCAACGGCACGCGCAACGACCAGTCCTGCGCCATGCGTACCAAGGCGTCATAGATCGAGGCGTCGCCATGCGGATGGTATTTACCCATCACGTCGGCGACCGGACGCGCCGACTTCACATATTTGCGGTTCCAGTGGTAGCCGCTCTCATGCGCCGCATAGAGAATGCGACGGTGCACTGGCTTCAGGCCGTCGCGGACATCGGGCAACGCACGGCTGACGATCACGCTCATGGCGTAAGAAAGATAAGAACTCTGCATCTCCTCTATGATGGAGATGGGTTCGATGCCGGTGGGGCCGCCGTCGGCGCCGCGCGGTGTCTTTTGGTCGGTCAAATCGGATCACAATCTAAACAGGAATCACTCGCTGCTTATATAGGAAGCGAGGCTGAAACTCCAATGTCCGCGGCACTTTTCCAGTGTCATTTTTAGTGGTAATTTCAAAAGGATACCGCTAATTGCGACGATATGGCCACGGCGCTTTCGCCGCCAGTAAGGCAAAAGCCGGCAATGGACCGTTTCCCCCAGTCGAAAGCAGCGAGCGCGATGGGCCTGAGCTCGTGGCTGCCTTTGCGGGCGCTGCGCGGTTGGACACCGCGGGATCTCAATGGCGATCTGATCGCCGGTATGACACTGGCCGCGATCGCCATTCCCGAACAGATGGCGACAGCCAGGCTCGGCGGCTTTGCGCCCGAGGTCGGGTTTTTCGCCTTTGTCGCCGGTTCGGTGGCATTTGCGCTGTTCGGCGCCAATCGCCACCTTTCGGCCGGCGCGGATTCGACCATCACGCCTTTGTTTGCCGGCGGCCTCGCCATGCTGGCCGCGTCCGGTTCGCCGCACTATCTGGCGCTGGCCGCCATACTGGCGCTGATGGTCGGGCTGATTGTGACGTTGAGCGGCATTCTTCGCCTTGGCTGGGTTGCCGATCTTTTGTCGGTTCCGGTCACCACGGGATTTCTGGCCGGCATCGCCGTCCACATCATCGTTTCACAGATGCCCGGACTGCTCGGCTTGCCCTCCGAGAGCGGTGAAACCTTACGACGTGTCGGCGAGATTGCCGGCAGTCTCCATCTCACCAATCCCTGGAGCCTCGGGCTCGGCCTTGGCGTGTTCGCGATCGTCCTTGGCGCCGACCACATCAGCCCCCGCATTCCCGGCGCCTTGATTGGCATGGTGCTTGCCACGACAGCGGTCGCCGTCTTCGGCCTCGAGGATCGTGGCGTCGAGGTGCTTGGCGCCCTGCCCAATGGACTGCCGCACGCCGGACTGCCGCTTGCCAGTCTCAACGATGTGCAGGCGCTCGTTCCGCTGGCATTGTTGATCGCCATCGTCGTCATGGTGCAGACGGCCGCCACGTCCCGCTCCTTCGCCCAGCAGGGCGACGCGCCCGACGTCAATCGCGATTTCGTTGGTGTCGGCGCTGGCAGCATCGCGTCCAGCCTGTTCGGCGCCTTCGCCGTCAACGCCAGCCCACCACGCACGGCAATCGTCTCCCAGTCGGGCGGCCGCTCGCAATTCTCGAGCCTTGTTGCAGCGGCGATCGTTCTGGCCCTTGGCGCCTTTGGCGGCGGTCTGCTCCCCGACGTCCCGCAGGCCGCCCTCGCCGGGGTCCTGATGTTCGTCGCCCAGCACATTTTGCGCTGGAAGGTGTTCGCCAGCGTCTACCGGCAAGCGCCGGTCGAATTCGCATTGATCCTGATCACCATGGCGGCCATCGTCGTGCTGCCCATCGAAACCGGCGTGGCGGTCGGCATCGGCCTCTCGCTGCTGCATGGAATCTGGAGCGCGACCCGGACGCTGCCGATCGAACTGGAACAAGTGCCGGGAACTTCGGTCTGGTGGCCGCCGGCCAAGCCGGGCGCTGGCGAAAAACTCCCCGGCGTGCTGGTCGCGGCGTTCCAGGCGCCATTGTCCTTCGTCAATGCCGACCGTTTCAAACGCGGCTTTTGCGATCTGGTCGACGCCGGCAAGGGCGATGTAAAACTCGTCGTGCTGGAGGCCAGTAACATTGTCGAGATCGACTACACCGCCGCCCAGGCATTGATCGAAACCATCGCCTATTGCCGCAATGCGGGCGCAATATTCGCCATTGCTCGAATGGAGTCGGTGCGTGCCCAAGAAGCCCTTGCAAGGTTCGGCATCATCGATCTCGTCGGCCCGCAACGGATCTTTCACAGTGTCGATGCCGCCATCAGGGCTCTGCATTCCGGCCAGCCGGAAAACCAGGAGAGTACGCCATGGTCGTCCTGAGAGAACCGCTGGTGACCCCGGTTCCGGTCAAGGAACTGCGGCCAACGCAGATTACCGTCGGGATGCGCGAGGTGGACCTCAAACGCCAGCTGATCCGCTCGCAGAGCGCCGCGAAAACAGGCGCTTTTCTGGGCAAGCACATGATCCCAGTCGTGTTGGGGCCAAAAAAGCGCAACTACGTCACCGACCACCATCATCTCGCCCGCGCCCTGATCGACGAAGGTGTCAAGGATGTGCTCGTGACGGTGATCAGCGACCTGTCGGCGCTGGACAAGGACGCGTTCCTTTTCATGCTCGACAACCGCGGCTGGATGCACCCGTTCGATGAAAACGGCCAGCGCCGCGACTATGCCGCCCTGCCAAAGACCATCGGCGAACTGGTCGACGACCCCTACCGGAGCATGGCGGGCGAACTGCGGCGGCTGGGCGGCTATGCCAAGGACACCACCCCGTTCAGCGAATTCCTGTGGGCGGATTTCCTGCGCCGGCGCATCGACAGGAGTGCCGTGGCGAAAAATTTCGACAAGGCGATGAAGGACGCGCTGGTGCTGGCCAAGGGCAAGGACGCCGACTATCTGCCCGGCTGGTGCGGACCGATCATGGACTGATGCCGCGGGTGTGTCGCGACTTTTCAGCGGCGGCCCGCGCGCCTGGCGCGATAGCGGCCCGGCGTCTCGCCCATGACACGCCGAAACCGCCGATTGAAGGTCGCCAGATCGTTGAAACCGGACTCGAAAGCGATTGCCGAGATGGCATCGTTCGATGTGCGCAATCGCACCGCCGTGCGATGCAACCGGGTCCTGAGCAGGTACTGATAGGGCGTCATGCCGGCGATCTGCCTGAAGATGCGCAGGAAATGATAGGGACTGGTCGCGCGGTCCCATCCGCCAGCGCCGGAAGCGAGATCGGTCCGTCGGCATCCACTTCGATCCGCCGTACCGCTTCGGCAACCCTTTTCTGATCGCGGCGGCTTGGCTCGCAACGGGCATGCGTGGCGGCGGAGATCGTGGCCACGGCGGCACCCGCGACGCGCAGGGCGAGTTCCTCGAAGGCGTCCGTGTCGGCCATGTCGCGCGCGGCTTCCGCCTCGGCCAGCAGCGGCGCCAAGGCCGCTAACGGCGGTAGGCGTGGCGCCGCGAAGGCGAGCGTCCGGGCGCCCGGTACGTCGGCCACGATTCGGTCCATATAGGTCGGCCCGAAATGGAAGGAGAGGCAACGGTCGCCGCTGCCGTGCTCGTGGCCGCATTCGTAGCATGTGCCGGAATTGCCGAGCAGGAGGCTGCCTGGCGCGAGCATTGCCGTGCCTTGCTGCGCGCGGTAGCGGAATGAGCCGCTGGTGACCGCCGCGACGCAGAAATCCCGATGCGCTTCCTCGTACGGCCGATCGCCGGCGCTGGCCGTGCAGATTACATCCGCCACGTGCCAACCGGGTCCGGATGCAAGGGTATCCGCAATCGCCGTCATGGCTGAAATATAGCAATTTTTCCCAAGCCCAAAACCCCGTCAGCGCCTATTCCTCGCGGTCTCCTGACAAGAAGAGACCCCAGCCATGTTCGACCAATCCTCGTTTGCCGAAGCCTTGCACAGTCCCGGACCGATCGAAGGGCTTGCCGAAAAACTGAACCTTTACGGCCGCTTCGTCGGCGCCTGGACGTTTGACGCCGCGCGACATCTCGAAGACGGCACGGTGCTGACCGGACGCGGCGAGGTGCATTTCGGCTGGGTGCTCGAAGGCCGCGCCATTCAGGACGTCTGGATCCTGCCCGCGCGTGACGCCGGCCCCTCGCCCTCGCTCGGCAAATGGACCTTTTACGGCACGACGCTGCGAGTCTATGACCCCGGTGTCGATGCTTGGCACATTTTCTGGAGCGATCCGCGCAACCAGTATTTCAGCCGCCAGCTCGGCCGCGCCGAAGGCGACACGATCGTGCAGGTCGGCGCCGATGGCACCGGCTCCTCCGTGCGCTGGAGCTTTTCGCGCATTACCGAAGATTCCTTCCGATGGCTCGGCGAGCGCTCGCACGACGGTGCGGACTGGCACCTCGAAGTCGAGTTCCTGGCGCGGCGGACGGCAACAAGATGAGGCTGTAATACATTGTAAGAATGGAGAAAAACATGTTCGATCATGTCTCAATCGGTGTCCGCGACGCCCAATATACCAGATACGAAAAGGCCTCGTGACTATGGCGATTTCTTCGTTTCTCACCGCTCTTGGATCCGAAGCTCCCACAGCCGATCGAGCGAAAGACATGGAACTGTACGGATGGCTGATCGGAAGCTGGGAAATGGACACGGTCCGCCACCTTGACGATGGCACAATCCAGAAATGGACTGGAGAATGCCATTTCGGCTGGGTGCTCGAAGGCCGCGCGATTCAGGATATCTGGATCAGGCCAAGGCGCCCTGCGCGGTCCACCATGTATGGCACGACTTTGCGCATCTTCGATCCGGGGATCGATGGCTGGCACATCATCTGGAATGATCCGCTCAACCAGGATTACTCGCGCCAGATCGGGCGGGCCGAGGGTAGGGACATTGTCCAGATCGGCGATGACTCGCGCGGTCTGCAAACTCGATGGCGTTTCACCGAGATCACGGCCAACAGCTTCCATTGGATCGGCGAGGAACGACCTTCCGAGAGCGACCCTTGGCAAATCACCTATGAACATTTAGCCCACCGAACAAAGCGCGTCGCCTGAATTGGTTTTCGACTCGACGCGACATACCGCATCGAAGTCTCCAGCCCTCCGACAGTTCCCACTGACCGGGCTTTGCTCTACCAATGCGGGTACGGGCTTGGCCCGGCGGGAGGGTCAGCGATGCCGAGTTTCGACAGCCTGTTCAACGCCTTCGTCACCATTCTCGTGACCATCGATCCGCCTGGCCTGGCGCCTCTGTTCCTGGCCGTGACACGCGGCATGAACCGCGACGAGCGCAGCCAAGTTTCCGTGCGCGCCTCGGTAATCGGTTTCCTGGTGATGGCGCTGTTCGCCGTCGCCGGCGCCTCTATCCTGTCGGTGTTCGGCATCACCTTGCCGGCTTTCCGCGTCGCTGGCGGGTTCCTGCTGTTCTTCATCGCCTTCGAAATGGTCTTCGAGCGCCGGCAGGACCGCAAGGAGAAGATCGGCGACGTCGCCATCACCAAGGACATGATCCACAACATCGCCGCCTTCCCGCTGGCGATCCCGCTGATCGCCGGCCCCGGCGCGATTTCAGCGACGGTGCTGCTCTCCGGTTCGTTTCAGGGCTTTGCGGCGCAGGCGGCCCTGGTCGGCATCATTCTCGTCTGCCTCGTCATAACCTATCTGGTGTTCATGCTGTCGGAACGCATCGACCGCATCCTCGGCCAGACCGGCCGCTCGATCCTGACCCGCCTGCTCGGCGTCATCCTGGCGGCATTGGCGGTGCAGTTCGTGGCAGATGGCATCAAGGCGCTGATGGCCGGTTGAGCCTACCGCCCTACTTCGCCGTGTCGACGATCTCGAAATCATGCGTAAGCGTGGCCGTCTTGGCCATCATGGCGGAAGCCGAGCAGTATTTGTCGATGGAAAGATCGATCGCGCGCTTGACCTTGTCGCGTGACAGCGCACGGCCCTTGACGATGAAATGCATATGGATGCGGGTGAACACCTTCGGGTCGGTCTCGGCCCGGTCGGCTTCGAGTTCGACCACGCAGTCCTCGACCGCCTCGAGGATATGGACGACATCATAGGCCGAGCAGCCGCCGGTGCCGATCAGCACCAGCTCCATCGGGCTCGGTCCCGGCGTCTTGCCTTCCGGACTGGACGCCGTGCCCAGCACGACCTTGTGGCCGCTGCCGGACTCGCCGACGAAGGTGCGCTCCTCGACCCATTTTACCCGTGCCTTCATCGTACCGTCCTTTCAGTCCCTTGATCGCGCCGACTGTCGGCTCATAATCAAAATACAAACCCCGAAAGTCCATGCGGGACCTTCGGGGCATATCAAGCACAAGCATTCGCCGTTTGGTACGGCTTCCGATCAGAACGGAATTTCGTCGTCCAGTTCGCGCGACGAACCGCCGCCACCGCCACCCCTGGGAGCGTTGCCGCCACCGCGGTTGAACCCTTCATTCGGGCTCGACTGGCCGAAATCGGAACCGCGGCTGCTGCTGCCACCGCTGTAGCCGCCGACCTGACCGCCCTCACCCTGGCCGCGCGCGTCGAGCATCTGCAGTTCGCCACGGAATTTCTGCAGCACGACTTCGGTCGTGTATTTGTCGGCACCGGTCTGGTCCTGCCATTTGCGCGTCTGCAGCTGGCCCTCGACATAGACCTTCATGCCCTTCTTCAGATACTGCTCGGCCACCTTGGCGATGCCCTCATTGAAGATGACGACGTTATGCCACTCGGTCTTTTCCTTGCGCTCGCCGGAATTCTTGTCGCGCCAGCTTTCCGAAGTGGCGATGCGGATGTTGACGACCGGCTCGCCCGAATTCAGGCGGCGGATTTCAGGGTCCGCGCCGAGATTGCCGACCAGAATGACCTTGTTGACGCTACCCGCCATGATATTTCTCCGCGCTCATCTCAAACAAATTTTGTCGCAGCACCTTACAGGCTACCGGCGTCAGCCGCCTGCCAAGGCTGGCTTTTCCCACAAGGTTTTTGTTCCCTGTTCGTTCCTATATGCACTGCCGCTGATTGTCAAGGAATGGCAGCAATGCCTCCACGCTGCATATGGGTCTCAAAACAGCGCTTGCCAAATCAATAAGTATCGACTTATGTTTTTGCCATGATCGAAGCAGAGATTTTCCGCGCCCTGGCCGACCCGACGCGCCGCGCCGTCTTCGAGCGTCTCGCGACGAGCGAGATGAGCGTGTCGGAACTGCGCAGCGGCCTCACGGTGTCGCAGCCGGCCGTCTCCCAGCATCTGGCGGTGCTGCGCGGCGCCGGCCTGGTGGTCGAACGGCGTGCCGGCCGCAACGCCTATTACCGCGCCAATCCACAGGGACTTGCCCCGCTGCTCTCCTGGATTGAACGCTATCGGACGTTCTGGCCGGAACGCATCGAAAGACTGAAGGCCGTTTTGAAGGACATGGATCAATGAAGAACCAAAGCGAAGTCGCTCCAGATGCGCTCGAGTTCGAATACGACCTTGCCGAGCCGCCGGAAAAGGTTTGGCGGGCGCTGACCGTGCCGGAATTGCTCGCCGCCTGGATGATGCCGAATGACATTAGGCCTCGGACTGGCAGCCGCTTTGCCTTCGCCGGGTCTGACGCGCCGATCGAATGCGAGATCCTCGACGCCGAGCCCGAGCGCCTGCTGCGCTATTCCTGGCGCGAGCAGTCGGACGATGCGGCGCATCCACTCGACAGCACCGTCACCTTCACGCTCGCCCGTACCGTCTCCGGCGGCACGCATCTGCGCATCGTCCATGACGGCTTTGCCCGCAAGACGATGCCCGCAGTTGCGATGGCTGGCGCCGGCTGCCGGCTTTCGCTGCGCGGGGCCGGAAAACCTATCGCCGCGAACACACCACGCCTTCAGCTGCTGCGCGCGGCCTGAACACGGAAAATCGGAGAAGAAAAATGAGTGGTGTTGCCAGTCTTGTGCCGATGGTGATCGAGCAATCGAGCCGCGGCGAACGCGCCTTCGACATTTTTTCGCGGCTGCTGCGCGAACGCATCGTGTTCATCAACGGCGAGATCAACGACGACGTCTCGGCGCTGGTCTGCGCGCAGCTTTTGTCGCTGGAGTCGGACAATCCCGAGAAGGAGATCTCGCTCTACATCAACTCGCCCGGTGGCATGGTGACCAGCGGCTTCGCCATCTACGACACGATGCAGTATATCAGCTGTCCGGTGTCGACCGTGTGCATGGGCTTTGCCGCATCGATGGGATCGTTCCTGCTGATGGCGGGTGCGGCCGGGCGCCGCATCGCGCTGCCGAACGCCACCATCCTGCTGCATCAGCCGCTGGGCGGCTTCCAGGGCCAGGCTTCCGACATCCAGCGGCACGCCGAACGCATTGGCCAGACCAAACGCCACATGACCGAACTCTACGCCCAGCATTGTGGCCGCAGCTATGAAGAGGTCGAGCGCACGCTCGACCGCGACCATTTCATGACGGCCCGCGAGGCCCAGGCATGGGGCATTGTCGACCATGTCTTCGACACCCGCAAAAAGGCGGCGTGAAGCAGAGGCCAGATCAGATCCTGTTAGGTGTCGAAAATTTGACGACACCGATCTGGTTCCGCTGGCGGCAGGTCCCTATAACAGGGGCATGACCGACACTCATCGATCCGGAACATCGCACCGTGTCGCAGCCGCCATGGTGCTTGCCATCGTCGGCCTTGCGTCCAGTTCGGCACTTGCAGACGACGCTTCGTTGTCGGCGCAAAAAAGTGCCCTGCCTGGCGTGACCGGCGACTATCGCATCGCCAAGCCGGCCCCGGCGCCCGAACCAGACGACGCGTTCCCCAGCAGCGGCAACGGACAGTTCAAGATCGGCGATACGGATGTCAGGATTTCCGGCAGCATCACCGTCGATGTCGGAGTTGGCGGGATCAAGCCGCCCAGATAGGCAGGCCGCCAACGCAAGCCCTCGCCCAAAAAGAACAGCCCCGCCGTGCCTTGGGCAAACGGACGGGGCTTTTCTGGATTTTTAATCCATTCTTGCCGGGAGTGTACTGCCGGCGTTTGATTTCGGATGCTTCGCGGCATTCAGCCGACGATCCGACCATAGTCTCTGATTTTAAGGGATACGGCAGGTCACGGTTTGTCGGGCGGCGCAAACGCCTGCCTCTGGCACTTATGCCTGCCGCGGCTCCAGTGACAACTGAAGCCCTGGTGGACTATCCGGTGGCGTCATGCTCCGCTCCTGTGTCCATTGCGACATTGTCGTGGCGAAGCGCAAATCACTAATGCCTGCGGCGTCTCGCAGGCCGCCTTGGGGCGGCGAGGCCATCGAAAGACGGCCGGCTTCGCTGACTTCCGAAGACTGCTCCCATGAGTTGGCCGCGTCAACCATCAATAGCCGGTTACGGGAAAACGTGATCGCCGGGAGGTTACGTTCAGGTCAGTTTCCGCACAGCTTTGTCAGGAGCGTGTTCGGCCTTTGTTCTTTCCGCTTGCCCCCTCGCGCGAAAGACGGTTAAACGAGTTCTGTCGGGAGTTGTGGCGTCTCTCGACGTGGCGGCAAAAAGACCTACATAGGGGATGGCTGGGAAAACCCGCCAATCCCACGAATTCCAGATCTGAGGCGGCGACCGGCGATGGCCGACCATAAATTCCTTTCCATTCGCGGGGCGCGCGAACACAATCTGAAGAACGTCGATCTCGACCTGCCGCGTGACAGCCTGATCGTCATGACCGGCCTGTCAGGCTCCGGCAAATCGTCGCTCGCCTTCGACACCATCTATGCCGAGGGCCAGCGCCGCTATGTCGAGAGCCTCTCGGCCTATGCACGGCAATTCCTCGAGATGATGCAGAAGCCCGACGTCGACCAGATCGATGGCCTGTCGCCGGCCATCTCCATCGAGCAGAAGACCACGTCGAAGAACCCGCGTTCGACGGTCGGCACCGTCACCGAGATCTACGACTATATGCGGCTTCTGTTTGCCCGGGTCGGCGTGCCCTATTCGCCGGCCACCGGCCTGCCGATCGAGAGCCAGACGGTCAGCCAGATGGTCGATCGGGTATTGGCGGTCGAGGAAGGCACGCGCCTGTTCCTGCTGGCGCCCATCGTGCGCGGCCGCAAGGGCGAGTACCGCAAGGAACTGCTGGAGTTGCAGAAGAAGGGGTTCCAGCGCGTCAAGGTCGATGGCGTCTTCTATGAAATCGCCGACGTGCCGGCGCTGGACAAGAAATACAAGCACGACATCGACGTCGTCGTCGACCGCATCGTCGTGCGCGGCGACCTTGCGACGCGTCTCGCCGACTCTATCGAGACAGCGCTGAAACTGGCCGAGGGGCTGGCGGTGGCCGAGTTCGCCGACAAGCCGCTCGACGCCAGCCAGACCGGTGAGGATTCGGTCAACAAATCGAAGAACGAGACGCATGAGCGCATCCTGTTCTCGGAGAAATTCGCTTGCCCCGTGTCCGGCTTCACCATTCCGGAGATCGAACCCAGGCTGTTCTCCTTCAACAACCCGTTCGGCGCTTGCCCGACCTGTGACGGTCTCGGCAGCCAGCGCGCCATCGATCCCAACCTCGTCGTGCCCGACGAAAACGTGTCGCTGCGCGACGGCGCCGTCAGCCCGTGGGCGAAGTCAACTTCGCCCTATTACTCGCAGACGCTCGAGGCATTGGGCAAGGCGTACGACTTCAAGCTCGGCGACAAGTTCAAGGATCTTTCGACGCAAGCCCAGGAGGCGATCCTGCGCGGCACCGGCGAGCGCGAAATCACCTTCCAATATGATGACGGACTGCGCTCCTACAAAACCACCAAGACCTTCGAAGGCGTCATCCCCAATCTCGAGCGGCGTTGGAAAGAGACCGAATCCGCCTGGATGCGCGAAGAAATCGAGCGCTTCATGTCGGCAACACCCTGCCCGGTCTGCAAGGGCTACCGGCTGAAGCCAGAAGCGCTGGCGGTGAAGATCGCCGGCAAGCACATTGGCGAGGTCACGGAACAGTCGATCCGCAACGCCGACAAATGGTTCACGGACCTGCCGGCGCAGCTCAACGACAAGCAGAACGAGATCGCTGTCCGCGTCTTGAAGGAAATCCGCGAGCGCCTGCGCTTTCTCAATGATGTCGGGCTCGACTATCTCACCTTGTCGCGCAATTCCGGCACGCTGTCGGGCGGCGAAAGCCAGCGCATCCGGCTGGCCTCGCAGATCGGCTCTGGGCTGACCGGCGTGCTCTATGTGCTGGACGAGCCATCGATCGGCCTGCACCAGCGCGACAACACCCGCCTGCTCGACACGCTCAAGCATCTGCGCGACATCGGCAACACGGTGATCGTCGTCGAGCATGACGAGGACGCCATTCTGCATGCCGACTATGTCGTCGATATGGGCCCGGCCGCCGGCATCCATGGCGGCGAGATCATCGCCCAGGGCACGCCGCAGCAGGTGATGGCCAACCCCAATTCGATCACCGGCAAATATCTGTCGGGCGCGTTGGAGGTGGCGACTCCAGCCATTCGCCGCGAAGCCAAGAAGAACCGGCGGCTGAAGATCGTCGGCGCGCGCGGCAACAATCTGAAGAACGTCACCGCCGAAATCCCGCTCGGCACCTTCACCGCCGTCACCGGCGTGTCGGGCGGCGGCAAGTCGACCTTCCTGATCGAGACGCTGTTCAAGGCGGCTTCGCGCCGTATCATGGGCTCGCGCGAGCATCCGGCCGAGCATGACCGCATCGAGGGGCTGGAATTCCTCGACAAGGTCATCGACATCGACCAGTCGCCCATTGGGCGGACACCGCGTTCGAACCCCGCCACCTATACCGGCGCGTTCACGCCGATCCGCGACTGGTTCGCTGGTCTTCCCGAGGCGAAGGCGCGCGGCTACCAGCCGGGCCGTTTCTCCTTCAACGTCAAGGGCGGCCGCTGCGAGGCCTGCCAGGGCGACGGCGTCATCAAGATCGAGATGCACTTCCTGCCCGATGTCTATGTCACCTGCGACGTCTGCCACGGCAAGCGCTACAACAGAGAGACCCTCGACGTGCTGTTCAAGGGCAAGTCGATCGCCGACGTGCTCGACATGACCGTGGAGGAAGGCGTCGATTTCTTCGCCGCCGTGCCTGGCGTGCGCGACAAGCTGGAGACGCTGAAGCAGGTCGGCCTTGGCTACATCCATATCGGCCAGCAGGCGACGACGCTGTCCGGCGGCGAGGCGCAGCGCATCAAGCTGGCCAAGGAACTGTCGCGCAAGGCAACCGGCAAGACGCTCTACATCCTCGACGAGCCGACCACCGGCCTGCATTTCCACGACGTCGCCAAGCTGTTGGAAGTGCTGCACGAACTGGTCGACCAGGGCAATACGGTGGTCGTCATCGAGCACAATCTCGAAGTGATAAAGACCGCCGACTGGGTGCTGGATCTCGGCCCCGAAGGCGGTGATGGCGGCGGCGAACTGGTCGCCTCCGGCACGCCGGAAGCCATCGTGCGCGAGAAACGCAGCTACACCGGCCAGTTCCTGAAAGAGCTTCTGGAGCGCCGCCCCGGAGGCAAGCGCGAAGCGGCGGAGTGATGACAGAGGATGGTCTGATCACGGTCCAGAGCCGCTTTGGCATGAGGCTTGCCCGTCCCGAAGATCTCGCCGCGATCGTCGCGCTGACGCAAGCGGCCTATGCTCCCTACAATGCGATACTCGACGCGCCACCGATCCCGGTTACCGAGGACTACGCGCCACGCATCGCCCAAGGCGAAGTCTGGCTTCTGGAAAGTGGCGACGCGCTTGCCGGACTGATCACACTGGAGCGCCATTCCGATCACGTGATGATCTTCAGCGTCGCCGTCTCCCCTGCTTTTCAGGGCAAAAAACTCGGCATAGCGCTGCTCGATCACGCGGATGAACAGGCGCGTCTGTGGGGTTTGCCGGAGGTGCGGCTCTACACCAACGCCAAGATGGAGCGGAACATCGCGCTCTATCTCGCCTATGGTTTTCACGAAACGGGTCGCCGGCCCAACCCCTATCGGCCAGGGTGGATACTGGTCGACATGGCCAAACCCGTCGGAAGGCCCAGCGCGGCCTGATCGCTTTGAGAAATCTGGGAGGACGACAATGAGCACATCGGGAACAATCCGCGCCGGCATGGGCGGCTGGACCTTCGAGCCCTGGGACACGTCCTTCTATCCCGAAAAACTGTCGAAGGCGAAGCAACTGCAATATGCCACCCGGCAGGTGCCGAGCATCGAGGTCAACGGCACCTATTATTCGAGCTTCAAGGAGCCGACCTTCGTCAAATGGGCCAACGAGGCGCCGGACGGTTTCGTCTATTCGCTGAAAGGCAACCGCTTCGTCACCAACAGACGCGTGCTGGGCGAAGCCGGCGAATCGATGATGCGTTTCCTGGGTTCCGGCGTTGCAGCACTCGGCGACAAGCTCGGGCCGATCCTGTGGCAGTTCGCGCCGACCAAGAAGTTCGATCCGGACGATTTCGAAGCGTTTCTGAAATTGCTGCCGGAAAAACAGGACGGCGTCGCGCTGCGCCACGCGCTCGAGGTCCGCAACGACAGCTTCATCGTGCCGGAATTCGCCGCGCTCGCGCGCAAATACAAGGCGGCGATCGTCTATGCCGACCACGCCAAATATCCTGACATCGCCGATATCACTGGCGATTTCGTCTATGCGCGGCTGCAGACCGGCAGCGACGACAATCCCGATTGCTACACGCCAAAGGGCCTCGACGAGTGGGCAGAGCGCGCAAAAATCTGGGCGGAAGGCAAGCAGCCGGCCGATCTGCGGCGCGCCGACCCCGCCACCGACGCCCCGGTCGAGCCGCGCGACGTCTTCGTCTACTTCATCACCGAGGGAAAGGTGCGCGCACCCTTCGGGGCGATGGCGCTGATGAAGCGTGTGGCCGATTAAGCCGATTAAAGTGGCAAGCTTGCGCCGCGGCCATGTCTTTTGTCGCGACTTCGAGGTCGGGTGTTGCTGCGTGTTCGGAACCTGCGGGGCAGC
This sequence comes from Mesorhizobium sp. B3-2-1, assembly GCF_006439515.1. Lineage (NCBI taxonomy): Bacteria > Pseudomonadati > Pseudomonadota > Alphaproteobacteria > Hyphomicrobiales > Phyllobacteriaceae > Mesorhizobium > Mesorhizobium sp. B3-2-1. Next base: position 129,243 of record NZ_VFTI01000002.1, read on the forward strand.
TTGACCGTTTTGCCTATCTCGCCGAGAGCCGGTTTCCACGGCGGCCGGGTGGGCAAAAGCGAGGAGAGATGGCTATCATCCTCATCGGAGCGCTGCTGACTATAGGCGGCCTTGTGTACATGGCGGTTGCCGCCCTGAGGCGCGGCCAGTTGAGCGGCGGCTCGGTGGCTGTGGGCTCGGATCAACCGAAGCCAAACCTGGCAATGACGGGTCCGACGCTTGAGCCACCCCGGCGTGGCCTTCGCTTCCTGGGCCTCTCGCAACATTGGCCGGGTTTGCTGATGATGGCGATCGGCATCATCATGCTGTTGTCGGTGGCAATTCTCTGACACAGAGAAATCCTTGGCGTTCTCGGCCCATCGTAACCTTATCGACACTTCCTTGCCGCATGAATGTGCCGACGCCAAGCCGCAGAGCTGGGACCGCCGGCAGGGAAAGAGAGGCATGTCGCTCGACTACACTTCGCTTCTGCTGGCCGTCGGGTTCTCCGCCGCTTGCCTCAGCCTCACATTGTTTGGCATGTGGCTGACCGCCCGCACGGAAAAATTCCTGCTGACATGGGCGATCAGTCTGGTGTTCGTGGTCGGCGATATCTTCATCTATGACGCCTATATCGAGATGCCGGGACGCCTGCTCGGCATCGCCACCTCGGCGTTCCTGCTGATCGGCTTTTCGGCCATGCTGGGTGCTGCCTATCAGTTCCGAACCGGCGGCTCGCCATTGCCACGGGCGCTGTGGGGTTGCGTTTCCTTGGCGATAGCGTTGCCTCCCATGGGTTTGGGCTATGATGGCCTCGGCTTCATGTTCGAGAACATGTTCGCCGCCTTGCTCCTGTTTGCCACGGCGTTCGAATATTGGAGAGGCCGCGATGAGGCACCCGCCCTGACGATCGGCATCATCGCGCTCTATTCGGCCACGGCCACGTCCTTCGCGCTCTGCGCCATGGTTCTTGCCTGGGATGGCGAACTGGTGCTCGGACACGCACCAAGCAACTGGGCCGAGGAGCTAAGCCTCATCGTGGTTATCGCCAGCATGACGGGTATTGGCGCGCTTTCGCTTGCCCTCAACCAGGGGCGTCTGGCGCGGCACCACCACCGCAACGCCCTGACGGATTCCTTGACCGGCCTGCTCAACCGGCGCGCTCTGTTCGAGATGCACGGCGACGTCCCGGTCGGCGCCTTTACCGCGGTGGTCGTCTTCGACCTCGACAATTTCAAAGCCATCAACGACGAATTCGGCCACGCGGCGGGCGATGAAGTGCTGAAGGTGTTCGCCAGGGAACTCGCTGGCAATCTTCGCCAGACCGACGTCGCCGCGCGCATGGGCGGCGAAGAATTCGCACTGGTACTGAAGCGCACGCTGCCGGAAACGGTCGAGGAATCGGCAGAGCGCATCCGGGCCGTGTTCGCGACGCGGCAGATAGAAACCGAAAACGGCTCGCTGAGCTGCACGGTTAGCGCCGGTTTTGCGTTTGGCAGCAAGGAAGGGCTCAGCTTCGACAAGGTGCTCAACGCCGCCGACAAGGCGCTCTACGACGCCAAGCGAGGCGGTCGCAACCGCGTCGTGACCGCCTCTCCCTTCCGGCGCGCGAGCTGATCACGCGTACATGCCGAGCCTGTGATTGTTGGATAGCGGAGGCCGCCCTTAGGCCGCCATGACGATTTCATTGAAGGCATCGAGGTCGACGTAGAAGACCTTGGTGATCTCCTCGATCAGATCGTCGTAGTCGCAGCCCTGTGACCTCAAGATATTGATGGCGGCGATGATGTCGACGCGTTCGGTAAGCCGCCGCTTCTGGTAGTCCTCGACGTAACGTTCCATGGCTGTCCCTTAGCCTGTGTGCCCAAACGCGTTTGAACGACAATCAGATCGGGAAGCTAGGAAGCCTTGCTTGCGTGGAACTTGCAGAACCTTCGCCGCGCCTCGATCTGCGATAACCAGACTGATACGGAAACGGCCGACTCACAAAGCCTGGAAAAGACTAGCATGCGATATTGCATGTGCCAGAGACGCAGATGATGGACGGAAGAAATATTGGACTTGCCAAGAACTTGAAATCTTCAAATGAAGTTCAGTGCCGATTCTAGACCGTGAGGAATTTGCGAACATCAGCCCGGTCTAAATCTTCCGCCGGGCCGGTGTGGACGATCTGGCCGCGATCCATGATGTTGACCTCGTCGGCGAGTTCGCGGCAGAAGTCGAGATACTGTTCGACCAGCAGCACGGCGATGCCGGCCTGGTCGCGCAGATAGCGTATGGCGCGGCCGATATCCTTGATGACAGAGGGCTGGATGCCTTCGGTCGGCTCATCGAGCACCAGCAGCTTCGGCCGCATTACCAGCGCCCTGCCGATGGCCAACTGCTGCTGTTGACCGCCGGAAAGATCGCCGCCACGGCGGCCAAGCATCTGCCTCAGCACCGGAAACAGCTCGAAGACATGCGCCGGCACGTTGCGGTCGGCGCGCCTCAAGGGGGCGAAGCCGGATTCGAGGTTTTCCCCTACGCTGAGCAGCGGAAAGATCTCCCTGCCCTGCGGCACGAATGCGATGCCCGACCGGGCGCGGTCATACGCCGCGCTCCGGTCGAGCGCCTTCCCCTCGAAGGCAACGCTTCCGCTCGTCAGCCGGTGGTGGCCGACGATCGATCTCATCAAACTGGTCTTGCCGACGCCGTTGCGGCCGAGCACGCAGGTGATCTTGCCCGCACCCGCCTTCAGCGACACGCCACGCAGCGCCTGGGCGGCGCCATAGTGGAGCGTGGCATTGGAAACTTCGAGCATGTCAGCGCCTTCTCCAGAACCGGAGGAACGACATGTCGAAGTGATGGAATTGCACCCGCCAGATCATGCTCATCTTCCCAGATAGACTTCGACGACGCGCTCGTCGGCCGAGACGAAATCGAGCGTCCCTTCGGAGAGCACCGAGCCTTCATGCAGGCAGGTCACCTTCACGCCGAGTTCGCGCACGAAGTGCATGTCGTGCTCGACGACGATGACCGAATGGTCGTGGGCGATATCCCTGAGCAGCCGCGCGGTTTCCTCGGTCTCGGCATCGGTCATGCCGGCGACCGGCTCGTCGACCAGAAGCAGCTTCGGGTCCTGCGCCAGCAGCATACCGATCTCGAGCCATTGTTTCTGGCCGTGGCTGAGATTGGCGGCGAGCTCGCGGCGTTTGTCACCCAACCGGACGATGCCGAGAATCTCATCGATCCGCCGCGCCTCGGCGGCCGATTGGCGGTGAAACAGCGCCGGGAAGATCGAACGCGGCCCCTTCAGCGCCAGCATCAGGTTGTCTTCAACGCTGTGGCTTTCGAAGACGGTCGGCTTCTGGAATTTGCGGCCGATGCCCATCATGGCAATCTCGGCCTCGTCATGCCTGGTGAGGTCCACCTGGCCGTCGAAGAATACTTCGCCTTCGTCGGGCCGTGTCTTGCCGGTGACGATGTCCATCATTGTCGTCTTGCCGGCGCCGTTGGGACCGATGATGGCGCGCATCTCGCCCTTGTCGAGCACCAGCGACAGATTGTTGATGGCGCGAAAGCCGTCGAAGGAGACCGAGACGCCGTCGAGATAGAGGATGGTGTTGGATTTGCTCATGGCCGCTTACTCCGCCGCCTGCGGTTCGGGGGCGGACCAGGACCATTCGCCCGGATTTCGCGCCGGCGAGCGAGCGGGCTTGGACGTCGCGGACGCGATCCCAACCTCGGTGCCGGCTTCTTCAGCGACGGAGGCCGCACGCAACGCCCTGGCATTGCCGCGCCAGCTGTCCCACATGCCGATGATGCCCTTCGGCAGGAGCAAGGTGACGGCGACGAACAGGCCGCCGAGTGCAAACAACCAGAATTCCGGCAGCACGCCGGTGAACCAGGATTTGCCGGCATTGACCAGCAACGCGCCGATGATCGGTCCGACAATGGTGCCCCGCCCGCCGACCGCCGCCCAGATCACCACCTCGATGGAGTTGGACGGCTCGAACTCGCCGGGATTGATGATGCCGACCTGCGGCACGTAAAGCGCGCCGGCAATGCCGGCCATGACAGCCGAGACGGTGAAGGCAAACAGTTTTACGTTCTCCGCCCGCCAGCCGAGGAAGCGCGTGCGGCTCTCGGCGTCGCGCACGGCCATCAGCAGCTTGCCGTATTTGGAGCCGATGATCGCCCAGGTGATGAAGACGGCGAGCGCGAGCATGATGGCGCTGGCGGCGAACAGCACCGAACGGGTCGCATCGGCTTGCACGTTGAAGCCCAGAATATCCTTGAAATCGGTGAGCCCGTTGTTGCCGCCGAAACCCATATCGTTGCGGAAGAAGGCAAGCAGCAGCGCATAGGTCATCGCCTGGGTGATGATCGAGAGATAGACGCCGGTGACACGGCTGCGGAAAGCGAACCAGCCGAAGATGAAGGCAAGCAGGCCGGGCACTGCCAGCACCATGAGGCCGGCGAACCAGAAATGGTCGAAGCCGGTCCAGAACCAGGGCAATTCCTTGTAGTTCAGGAACACCATGAAATCGGGCAGGATCGGGTTGCCATAGACGCCGCGCGAGCCGATCTGGCGCATCAGATACATTCCCATCGCATAGCCGCCGAGCGCGAAAAACGCGCCGTGGCCGAGCGAGAGGATGCCGCAATACCCCCAGACTAGGTCGAGCGAGAGCGCCAGCAGCGCATAGCAGAGATATTTGCCGGTCAGCGCCACGATGTAGGACGGCACGTAGAAGGCGCTGGTCGGCGAAACGGCCAGGTTGAGCAGCGGCACGATGACGGCCACCGCCAGCAGGACGAAAATGGTGATGGCGATGCGGCGGTCAGCGCCCGCGGCGAAGAAGCGTCCTGACATCATGCTTCCACCGCCCTGCCCTTGAGCGCGAACAGGCCGCGCGGGCGCTTCTGGATGAACAGGATGATCAGCACCAGGACGACGATCTTGCCGAGCACGGCGCCGGCATAGGGCTCGAGAACCTTGTTGACGATGCCCAGCGAAAAGGCGCCGACCAACGTGCCCCAGAGATTGCCGACACCGCCGAAGACGACGACCATGAAGCTGTCGATGATGTAGCCGCGGCCGAGATTGGGCGAGACATTGTCGATCTGGCTGAGCGCGACGCCGGCAATGCCGGCAATTCCCGATCCCAGCGCGAAAGTCAGCGCGTCGACCCATGGCGTCCTGATGCCCATCGAGGCGGCCATGCGCCGGTTGGCGGTGACGGCGCGCATCTGCAAACCCCAGGGCGTGCGCTTCATCACGTAGAGCAACATGCCGAACACCGTGAGCGCGAACACCAGAATCCACAGACGGTTCCAGGTGATGGCCAGTTGTCCGATGTCGAATGAGCCGGACATCCAGGACGGATTGCCGACCTCCTGGTTGGTGGGTCCGAAGATCGAGCGCACCATCTGCTGCAGGATAAGCGAGACGCCCCAGGTCGCCAGCAGCGTCTCCAGCGGCCGGCCGTAGAGGAAGCGGATCACACCGCGTTCTATGATGAGACCGACGAACGCCGCAACCAGGAAGGCAAGCGGCAGCGCAATCACCAGCGACCAGTCGAACAATGCGGGAAAGGATGTCCGGATCACCTGCTGGACGACGAAGGTCGTGTAGGCGCCAAGCATCACCATCTCGCCATGTGCCATGTTGATGACGCCCATGACGCCGAACGTGATGGCAAGACCGATTGCGGCCAGCAGCAAGACCGACCCCAGCGAAATCCCGTACCAGATGTTCTGGCCGGCATCCCACAAGGCCAGCGTCGAATTGATACTGGCGATCGCAGCCGTCGCCGCGTCCTTGACGGTGCCGGACGCATTGGCTTCGACCGAGGTGAGCAGCGAAACCGCGTCGCGGTCGCCACGCGCACCGATCGAGGCGACTGCGGCGAGTTTGTCGGCCTCAGGCCTATCGGAAACAAGCACCGAGGCCGCACGGGCCTGTTCTAGAAGGGCCTTGACGCTGGCCACGGTCTCGCTGGCGATCGCCGTGTCGAGCGGCCCGATATTTGCGGCATCGGGCGTCTTGAACATGGTGTCGGCCGCGGCCAACCGCACAGCCGGATCCTTGGCGCCAAGCGTCAACGTGCCCAGCGCGTCGCGGATGACACGGCGCAATGTATTGTTGACCTTGATCTTGGCAACGTCGTCCTTGGCAGCCTCGCCCGATGCATCGCTGCTGAGCGGATCGAAAAGCTGGACGCTTTCGCCGGTTTCCTTGCCGACGAAGACCAGGGAATCGGTCTTGCGGACATAGAGGTTGCCGTCGGCGAGTGCCGAGAGCGGGCGTTCGACGGTCGGATCGCCGGTAGCCGCCAGTTCATGGACGACAGCTCCGGTCTCCGAAAAACCCTTGGCCGTCGCGAATTTGGCGATGATGGCGCGCAGATCGGCTTCGCCTGCCCCCGACGACGACAGCGTCGCCAGCAGGAACAACAGCGTCAGGCCAATCGTGCGGATCAAGGTCATCGGCTTCCGTGAACCCTTGGAGGCTTGAAATGGGGCGTCCGGACGATGGAGGAAACCGTCCGGACGCGCGCGGTCTTGGGCATGGGCCCGAAGGCCCAGCCGGTAGACCTGGGAGGATCAGTTCGTTCCCTTGCCGCCGCACTTGCCGGTGGCAACATTGAAGTTGCCGCAGGACAGAGGCTTGCGCCAATCGGAGATCAGGTCCTTGGAGTCGGGCAGGTAATCCGACCATTCGTCGCCCATCACCAGGCCCGGCGTGCGCGAAACCGTTTCGAACTGGCCGTCGGCCTGGATTTCGCCGATCAGCACCGGCTTGGTGATGTGATGGTTCGGCATCATCGTCGAGTAGCCGCCGGTCAGGTTCGGCACAGAAACGCCGATCATGGCGTCGATGACTTTGTCCGGATCGGTGGTGCCGGCCTTCTCGACCGCCTTCACCCACATGTTGAAGCCGATATAATGGGCTTCCATCGGGTCGTTTGTGGTGCGCTTGTCGTTCTTGATGAACTTGTGCCAGTCGGCGATGAACTTCTTGTTCTCGGGCGTATCGACGCTCTCGAAATAGTTCCAGGCGGCGAGATGGCCGACCAGGGGGGCGGTGTCGAGACCGGCCAGTTCTTCCTCGCCGACCGAGAAGGCCATGACCGGGATGTCCTCGGCCTTGATGCCCTGGTTGCCGAGTTCCTTGTAGAACGGCACGTTGGCATCGCCATTGACGGTCGAGACAACGGCGGTCTTCTTGCCGGCCGAGCCGAATTTCTTGATCGCCGAGACTTCGGTCTGCCAGTCGGAGAAGCCGAACGGCGTATAGTTGACCATGATGTCTTCAGCCGCGACGCCCTTGGCTTTCAGATAGGCTTCGAGAATCTTGTTGGTGGTGCGTGGATAGACGTAGTCGGTGCCTTCGAGCACCCAGCGCTTCACCGAACCGCCATCCTCGCTCATCAGGTAATCGACCGCCGGAATGGCCTGCTGGTTCGGCGCGGCACCCGTGTAGAAGACATTGCGCTCGCTCTCCTCGCCCTCGTACTGGACGGGGTAGAACAGGATGTTGTCGAGCTCCGAGAACACCGGCAGCACCGATTTGCGCGACACCGAAGTCCAGCAGCCGAACACCGCCGCGACCTTGTCCTTCGAGATCAGCTCGCGCGCCTTTTCGGCGAACAGCGGCCAGTTGGAAGCCGGATCGACGACGACAGCTTCGAGCTTCTTGCCGAGCAGCCCGCCCTTGGCGTTCTGCTCGTCGATGAGCATCAGCATGGCGTCCTTAAGCGTCGTCTCCGAAATCGCCATCGTGCCCGACAGCGAATGGAGAATGCCGACCTTGATCGTGTCGTCGGCAGCCCTGGCCGGAGCGGACATCATCAGACCGGCGGCAACCACGCTCGCCGAGAACATTTTTGTTATTGTCGAGAAATTACCCCTCATTGCGGAAGACTCCCAAGCTGGTTGATTGCACCGCAACACTACGATGCAACCCCCATGCCAACCGCTGTGGGTATCCCGAAATGCGAAAATAGGCGAACATTGTCAGTGGGTTATTATATTAGATTGAACACAATAAAGAGAGCCGGTTAAGAATTGGCTGAGGGAATTTTGCGCAGCACACAGGCATTTGCCTAAATTTTGCCCAAATTGATCAAGTGCCTAGTTTTTGATCTCGACAAACAGATCGCAGACAGCGGATGTTGCGGCACGGAACGGAAATAGGGCAAGCTCGCGTTTCAACCGAGCAACGTCATGGCATCCCTGATTTCCCGCACTTTTATTGGCACAGTGCTTCTGGCGGCGGCAACCGGGGCGGCGCGGGCCGATTTCAGCGACGGCAAGATGCCCGACGGCACCTATCACTGCGAAGTCTACCTGCTCGGCATGTTCCTCAATCTCGGCGACATCACCATCAAGGGAAACATCTATACAGGCCCCGTCACCTTCGGTACCGCCCAACAGGCTTACAATTACCAGATGGACGCAAACGGTGTGATCTCCTGGCTGGGTCCACTGGGCGGCTACACTACTGGCGGCAACGCGCTCTCGATGACCCAGGCCACGCTGGACGGCGAGAGCCCGCCCTCCTTCGACATCATCATGAAGCAGCCCGATGGTGCCTTCACCGCCTCGACCTGCACCCGGGGAGGCAATCAGTAGGTCTTCCCTTGCAACGGCACCGCCTCGGTGCGGTCTGCAACCCTGCCCGTCTTATCACGTCATTTGGATGTTGCCGCAACGACCGCCGGCCGGTCGGAGCCTGAGGCCGCGAACAACAAAAAATGGCGCGGAACCCGGTCAGGTTCCGCACCAGCAGGCAGTCGGGAGGTCAGATGGTTTTCGCCGACATTTGCGCAGCGATGTAATCGGCCTGGCGGATCGCCAGCGACACGATTGTGAGGGTCGGATTCTCGGCGGCACCCGTGGTGAACTGGCTGCCGTCCGACACGAACAGGTTCTTGATGTCGTGCGTCTGGCCATGCTTGTTGACGACGCCGTCGGCCGCCTTCTCGCTCATCCGGTTTGTGCCGAGATTGTGGGTCGAGGGATAGGGTGGCGTCGGGAAGGTGCGCGTGGCGCCGACCGCATCGTAAAGCGCCGAGGCCTGCTTGTAGGCATGGTTGCGCATCGCCGTGTCGTTGGGATGGTCGTCGAAATGCACATCGGCGATCGGCATGCCGTGCTCGTCCTTCTCGTCGGCATGCAGTGTGATGCGGTTCTCTTCGCGCGGCATGTCCTCGCCGACGATCCACAGGCCGGCCATGTGGTCGTAGTGGTCGAGTGCGGTGGTGAACGACCTACCCCAGCTGCCTGGGTCGAGGAAGGCAGCCATGAACGGCAGCCCGAGCGAAAGCGTCTCGAACTCGTAACCGCCGACGAACCCTCGCGATGGATCATGGCGAGCCTCGTCGCGGATGATACCGGCCATGGTGGTGCCGCGATACATGTGCACCGGCTTGTCGAAGATCGCATAGACCGATCCCGTCGTATGACGCATGTAGTTCTTGCCTACCTGCCCCGACGAATTGGCAAGGCCGTGCGGGAACTTGGCCGATTGCGAATTGAGCAGCAGGCGCGGGCTCTCGATCGAGTTGCCGGCGACGGCGACGATGCGGGCCTTCTGTTCCTGCAGCTTGCCGTCCTTGTCCGCATAGACGACGCCGGTGACCTTTCCCGAGGCGTCATGGTTGATCTTGATCGCCATCGCGTTCGGCCGGACTTCGAGATGGCCTGTCGCCTCGCCCTTGGGGATTTCGGTATAGAGCGTCGACCATTTGGCGCCCCATTTGCAGCCTTGAAAGCAGAAGCCGGTCTGCTGGCAGGAATTGCGGTCATCGCGTTCGACCGAATTGATCGCCATGTTGCCGGTATGGCACTCCTTGTAGCCGAGCTTGTCGGCACCAGCCTTCAGCACCTTGAAATTGTTGTTGCCCGGCAGCCGCGGCCAGTCATTGGTGCCGGTGACGCCCATCTTGGCCTCCGCCTTGGCGTAGTAGGGCTCCATTTCGGCGAGCGTCACCGGCCAATCCAGAAGATTGGCGCCGTCCAGCTTGCCGTAGGTCGACAGCGTCTTGAACTCATGCTCCTGGAAGCGCAGCGAAGCGCCCGCCCAGTGGGTGGTCGAGCCGCCGACAGATTTGACGATCCAGGCCGGCAGGTTGGGAAAATCCTTGGCCACGCGCCAGTCGCCGGATGTGGTGCGCTTGTCGGTCCAGGCGAGCTGGGCGAACGAATCCCACTCGTCGTTGATGAAGTCCTCATATTCATGGCGGGCGCCGGCCTCGAGGATGACGACGTCGATGCCCTTCTGCGCCAGTTCGTTGCCGAGCGTGCCGCCGCCGGCGCCGGAGCCGATGATGACGACCACGCCATCGTTTTTCAGGTCAAATGCTGCTGCCATGGTTTCCTCCCATGAAATCAATTGAATGCGGTTGCGCGCAGTGAGGTCAGAGCCATTCGATGTCGCTGAAACCGCGCGCGATATAGCCGCCTTTGGAGTAGGATTCGCCCTCGTAGCCGAAGATCGGCCAGACCTCCTTCTGGTTATAGAGGCTGACGACGAGGCCGCCGCGCACCGCCTGAAAGAAAGGCGAGCTCTCGATGTCCCGAAGCAGCGCCACACGTTGCTCTTCCCAGCCGAGCCCGCGATAACCGCCCTCGCCGGCTCTCTTGTCGAGATCGGCGATGCCGTTTTCGATCAGCTCCTTGTGAGCCGGGTCCTTGGCGGCCATCTCGTCATGGCCCTTGACCGCAACGGCATAGTATTTGTCGGGAACCTGATCATGCGGATAGACGTCGCGCGCCATCTGGATCAGCGTCGCCATGGTTTCAGGCTTCAGCGCCGATGTCTCCAGCCCCCAGGCGTGTTCTGGGCTGATAACGGCACTGCCGGCAATGACGAGCAGCGCGCCGATACCACTGCGTTTCAAGAGTTCGCGACGTGAAAGTCCGGGCTTTCCGTCATAGATCGTGACCATGTATTCCTCCCTGCTTGCTATTTGCACTCCGTAGGAGCGCCGTTGCTGGCTGCGCCCTTGCCGGTGCGCTGTGATGTCCCTTATTGGAAGCGCCCTCCGCGCTGCAGGACCTCGATCTTGTAGCCGTCGGGATCCTCGATGAAGAAGAAGCGGGCGATGAGCGCACCGTCGCGGTTGAATTCGACGATCTTCTTCGGATTGAGGCCGAGAGCGCCGAGCCGGTCGTGCTCGCTGTCGAGATCGGCGACCGAGACCGCCAGGTGGCCATGGCCGTCGCCCAGCACATAGGGCTCCTGCCGCCCCTTGTTGACGGTCAGTTCGACCTCGAAAGGTGCATCGGCATTGCTGAGGTAGACCAGCGTGAAGGTTTCGAAATCCAGCCGTTCGGCGACCTCCAGGCCGAATGCCTTGGTGTAGAAATCGATGGAGCGGGCATCGTCGAGAACCCGGATCATGGTGTGGATTGCCTTCGCCAAATCAGACTCCGCAGCTTCGTGCTTTCGAGGCTGATTATGCGCGCCTGCGAAGAAAGGTGGTGGCAGCCGATTACCACGCATGAGATTGGAAAAACCGATATGTCCCCATCCTAAGGACGAAAGTCTGCTTGCCGTTGACGACCGTCCGGTCGATGATGAAACCGCAGGCAGTGTTCAAAAGGCACCGACCGCCCGTCGGTGCCCAAGACCAACAAAAACGGGAGGTAACGATGTGCAGAGTCTTTGCCGCACAAGATCCGGAAGGCTATCGCCAGATCAACCGGTCGATCCGCATCGACGGACATTCGACCAGCATTCAGCTCGAGGCCACGTTCTGGGCCTTGCTTGACGAAATCGCGGAAAGCCAGAATCTGACAACGCCGAAGTTCATCTCGAAACTCTACGACGAAGCGATCGAGATCAACGGCGAAATCCCGAACTTCGCGTCGATGCTGCGCACCACTTGCGCACTCTATCTGCGCGGCCACCGGCCATCCATGGAGGAGGTGCTGAAGCGCGAGGCCGCCTAGCGCCCTGCCGTGGCAATTTCGAGCGCCAGGCGGCTCATGTCGGTGAAAAGCTCCTGGCGTTCGGAATAGTCGGTCTGTTCGCCGGTGACCAGATCGTCGACGACGGTCAGCAGCGACAATGCCCTCGCGCCGAAATGCGCCGAGATGCGATAGAGAGCGCTGGTTTCCATGTCTACGGCCAGCGCTCGGAGCGCCCTTGCGTCGGCATAGCGGGCGCGCGCTTCAGGATGGTAGAATATGTCGGTGCAGGCTGTCAGGCCGGCGTGGTGATCGATGCCGAGTTCGGCTGCCTTGGCCAATGCGCAAGCGAGCAGCGCCGGATCCGGGCCGACATCAGCTTCGTAAAGGCCGAAGACCCGACCGCTCTCGGTGTTTTCAGGCCGTGCCGATTGCGAGATCACAAGGCTGCGCAACCTTGCCTCGGCGCTCAGGCTACCACAGGTGCCGGTGCGGATCAGTGTTCGGGCGCCATAATACTCAAGCAATTCATGGGCATAGATCAGGAACGACGACACGCCGATACCCGTCGCCTGAATGCTGACAGGCTTGCCGCGAAACGAGCCGGTAAAACCAAGCGCACCGCGACGACGATTGACGCAGCGAGGCGCGTCCAGGAATGTCTGCGCCATCCACTCCGCGCGCTGCGGGTCGCCCGGCAACAATACCGTGTCGGCGTAGTCGCCTTTGCCTGCCTCGATGTGTGGCGTCAACAGCTGCTCCCCCGAGCCCGCCTGCCGTATTGTCAATAATCATGGCGTTGTTACGGCGTTGTACAAGGGCGCAGCATCAGAAATACCTAAGCTTCAAGCACATCCTTCACGATCGTGGCCAGTTGCTTGAGCGAGAACGGCTTTGGCAGGAAGCCGAAATGCGCCTCCGCCGGCAGGTTCCTGGCGAACGCGTCCTCGGCATAGCCGGAGACGAAGACGAACTTGATGTCCGGCTGACGTTTGCGCAATTCACCGAGCAGCGTCGGCCCGTCCATTTCCGGCATCACCACGTCGGAAACGACGATATCGACCTTGCCGCCGAGCGCTTCGAACACTTCCAGCGCCTCGACGCCCGAGGACGCCTCGTGAACGGTGTAGCCGCGCGAGGTCAGTGCCCGCATGCCGCCCATGCGCACCGCGTCCTCGTCCTCGACCAGCAGCACCGTGGCCGACCCGGACAGGTCCTTGGCATTGTCGACCGGTTTGGCCGGTGCCGCGGCCGGCGCTTCGCCGGGTTCGGCTGCCTTTTTCGCTTCAGCGACGTGACGCGGCAGGAAGATGCGGAAGGTCGATCCCTTGCTGAGTTCGGAATCACAGAAAATGAAACCGCCGGTCTGCTTGATGATGCCGTAGACCATGGACAGGCCAAGGCCCGTGCCCTTGCCGACCTCCTTGGTGGTGAAGAACGGCTCGAAGATCTTCTTCAGCACGTCGGGCGCGATGCCGCTGCCGGTATCCTCGACTTCGACCACCACATAGTCGGCCGCGGTGAGTTCGCGATAGGGAAAGGTCTTGCACTCCTCGGCGGTCACGTTGCGGGTGCGCACCGTAAGATCGCCGCCGGCCGGCATCGCGTCGCGCGCGTTGACCGCCAGGTTGACCACCACTTGCTCGAACTGGCCGATATCGACCTTGACCGGCCACAGGTCGCGGCCATGGTCGATCTTGAGCTTGATGTCGTTGCCAACGAGGCGGGCAAGCAGCATCCTGAGATCGGCGAGCACGTCGGTGAGGTTCAGCACTTCCGGCCGCAGCGTCTGCTTGCGCGAGAAGGCCAGCAACTGTCTCACCAGGGAGGCCGCGCGATTGGCATTCTGCTTGATGTTCATGATGTCCGGGAAGGACGGATCCGACGGCCGGTGATTGGTCAAAAGCAGGTCGGATGCCATGATTATGGCGGTCAGCACATTGTTGAAGTCGTGCGCGATGCCACCGGCGAGCTGGCCGACGGCCTGCATCTTCTGGCTTTGCGCCATCTGCCCTTCGAGCGCCTTCTGCTCGGTCGTCTCGACAGCGTAGACGATGGCCGATTCCTCGGCTCCTTCGCCGCCCGTGCCGTCGGCGACGGCGTTGACGTAGAAACGGATATGCCGCTCTTCATTGCCGGGCAGAACGGTGTCGATCGGATCGATATCGGCCTGCCGCTGCCGGGCTTTCTCGAACGCGGCGGCAAAGGCCGGCCGGTCGCGGTCATGGATCACCGTATCGAGCCGCACACGGCGATCCACGGCATCGCGGTCGACGACCGAGGAAAACAGCGACAGGAATGGTGCGTTGGTGCGCAGGATGCGCCCGCCGGCATCGACGCCGGCGATCGCCATCGGTGTCGAATTGAAGAAGCGGGTGAAGCGCACTTCCGAAGCCCGCAGATCGGCCGAGGCATCCTCGCCTTGCGTGCGGTTGAGCACGATGGTGCGCGTCGGCCCGCCGACACCTTCGCGGCTGGCGGACACGCGATGCATGAAGCGTACTGGCAGCGCCTCGCCGGTCATCGTCGTCAAGTCGAGATCGATGACCGCATTGCGCGTCGTTCCGGGGTCCGCCTTGACGGAGCGCACAAGCGCCATGCCGTCGCCGGCAACGATATCGGGCAAGGTGACGGCTCCGGGCGTGAAGCTGGCAAGGTCGATGCCCAGCCATCCGGCGAGCGTGGCGTTGATGTAGGTGACGCGGCCGTCCTGGTCCGCCGAAAAGAAACCGGCCGGTGCGTGGTCGAGGTGATCGATGGCTTTCTGCAGGTCGAGGAAGAAACGCTCCTGCTCGGCCCGCTCCTGCGAAATATCGGCGAGCTGCCATGCCAGCATCGGCAAGCGCTGGCCCGGAACGCTGAACGTGCGGGCGCGTGCCCGGTACCAGCGGGCGCCCGGTTCGGCGCCGGGCCGGATCGATTGCGCGAGCCGGAACTCGCCATCGCCCGGTTGTCCGTCACGCAGTCCCGACGCCAGCCGATAGATGGTCACCGAGGCCTCGGGGACATCCGAGAGCAATCCTTCGACCGTCTTCAGGTCGGCAGCCGAGGCGGCTCCGGTCATATCGGCATAGGCTCGGTTGGCGTAGATGACGCGGCCCTTGGTGTCTGTGACCAGCAGGCCTTGCGACATCGAATCGACGAAAGCCTTGGACAGTTCGTCACCCGTCGAGCGCGGCGTGATCTGCACAAAGCCGATCGCGGTCGCGAACAGGAAGCCGACGCCGATCATCGCCAGCACGCCGAGCATGCCAAGCAGGAAGGGATCGCCGAGGCGCTCGCGGAAAAGGCCGAAGACGACGGCCGCGCCCGTCAGGACGACGATGAAGATGACAAGCCGGGTGACCGCGCCCGGTCGCGTATTCTGGTCGACGATCGGTACCGGATAGAAATCGGCGCGCGCTTCCTTGGCCATATGCCCCCTGCTCGTGAAATCCGAGTTTCCGACACCCGCCCCTAATGCATATCGCCCAAAAGTGACTTCGGTTTTGGGAAAACGACATGCATGAAAAACAAGGACCTGAAGCGCGTCGCATGAATCCGTTTCAGCGCGACGCGCTTTAGCCGGTTGAATCACATTCTCCTAGTCCGGAAAAGGCCCGTGCGGCAAATGTCGGATAAAAATGATGTCGGCCGGCCTTCGAGTGTTTCAAGCCTGTTCACGATGCGTGAAAGGCAACTTGCCGTAGCCAGTCGCAACGGTCTAGTGTCGCGTCACTTTCCAAAACCGATCAGGGGAAACCAATGCAGTGGCTGGATAGCGTGGCGGGTCCCGGTTATGCGGCGGCACTCCTGTGGACTTTCGCGGCGCTGATCCTGCTGGTCATCGTTCTCATCATCGTCAGGCTCGTGCGCAACCTGACCTTCGGCACGTTTGTCGCCGGCGGCCGCAACCGCAAGACGCGGCTCGCTGTCATGGACGCCACCGCCGTCGACAGCCATCGCCGACTGGTGCTGGTGCGACGCGACGACATCGAACATCTGCTTCTGATCGGGGGCCCGACCGACGTCGTTGTCGAACGCGACATCCGCCTCGCCGCGCCGCGCCGTCCGGCGTTGACCGGAGATGGCGGCCTGCAGCCCGTCCCGGCGGCCGCGGTCCCGGCCGCGAAGCCGCGGCCGCCGCAGCCCGCTGCCGCGCCTCCCCGACAAGCACCCGCACCGCAGCCGGTGGCAGGGCCCGCCCGCCAGCGTCCGGCTGCGCCACCACCGGCGCCCACGCCCGCGCCGAAACCAGCGACGCAAAACTACCAGTCGACCAATGTCACGCCGCTGCCTGCCTATGGCTCCGCCAACACCAATGGCGCCAGGCAAGCGCCACCGCCGCCGAGGCAGGACAGCATCGACGACACGCTGATGAAGGAGCTCGAGGTTTCGCTGGACCAGCCCCGGTCCGGCGCCTCGACAGGCAAACCGGCGGCCAAGGCTCCGCCGTCGCTCGACGATGAAATGACCAGGCTTTTGGGCGAACTCTCGAGCCAGAAGAAATGATTTGCACCTGGACCGCCCGCCAGTGAATTGAACTGGTCGACGTTCAAGCGCGCTTGGCCTGTTGAAGTGCGCGGCGACATCGAACAAAAATGGCCGGAAAACCGGCCATTTGGAAATCAATGCGGAGGCGATCTATCAGTCGTCGCGATAGACTTTTTCACGGCGCTCGTGCCGCTCCTGCGCTTCGATCGACAAGGTAGCGATCGGGCGCGCGTCGAGCCGCTTCAACGCGATCGGCTCACCGGTCTCCTCGCAATAGCCATAAGTGCCTTCGTCGATGCGCTGCAGCGCCGAATCGATCTTTGAGATGAGCTTCCGCTGACGGTCGCGGGCCCTGAGCTCGATGGCGCGGTCGGTTTCCGAAGAGGCGCGGTCGGCGAGGTCGGGATGGTTGGCGTTTTCCTGCTGCAGGATTTCGAGGGTTTCGCGCGCTTCGCGCAAGATGTCATTTTTCCAGGTGACGAGCTTCAGGCGGAAGTAGGATTTCTGCCGTTCGTTCATGAACGGCTCGTCTTCGGAGGGTACGTAATCGGCGGTAACGATGTCGTTCATTCGACTCACCCAACTGCCCCAAATTTGGCGCCTATATATTCGTCGCCTGACGCCTGTACAAGCGCAATCAGCGGCTGTCTCACGCAATTGTTAAAGTGCGTCCGCCGCCTTCTCCGGAGGGGGATGGGTCTGTTTTGATGGCGAAAGTAGGACGATCTTCACCGCTCGCCCCGCAAGTGATTCGCCGCACTGAAGAGCGCGCACCATTGTGCGTGAAGCTTTTCTCGTGGCTAATCGCGGCGGGACATCGGCTCTCGGGCGTCATTGGAGGTTGGGTGAGCAGGCTTTATCTGTTGCGACACGCCAAGGCCGGCTGGGCCTTGCCGGGCATGCGTGATTTCGATCGTCCACTCGACGCATCCGGCCGCGCCGATGCCGAAAAGATGGGGACCGCGATGCGATCCCGTTCCTATGTGCCGGACCTGACGCTGTGCTCCAATGCCAAACGCGCCAGGGAAACGCTCGAGGGGCTGGCCAGCCAGACAGACACGGGCAAGGTGCTGTTTTTCGACTCGCTCTACAGCGACGACGCAGCCGGCTATCTCCGCCTCGTCCGGGATCATGGCGGATCCGGCTCATTGCTGGTCATAGGCCACAACCCGATGACGGAGGATCTCGCCATGGCGGTTTCGGGCGATGGTGGCGAGACGGCGCGGGCAATGCTCAATCATGGCTTTCCGACCTCGGGCCTCGCGGTCGTCCGTTTCCCCGGCAACCTGGCGAAAGCGGCCCAGGGAGCGGGCTATCTCGAAGCGTTCCTGACACCGGTCGATCTCTGATGCCGATTTCCGGCGCCATTTCAAAGCCGGGTTCCAGCGCCTATATCGAGCGGACGCAAGTCCGAGAGATCATATTTTGGCATCATCGCTGACCACCTTCACCGACGAGGCAAGAATTGCCCTCGACACATTGTCGGGACGTGCCACCGGACTTTTTTCTCCATCGCTGCGTTTGGGTGTCACGGGTCTCTCCCGCGCCGGCAAGACCGTCTTCATTTCGGCCTTCGTCCACAATCTGATCCACGGCGGACGCCTGCCGCTGTTCGAGGCGCAGAAATCGGGGCGTATCGCGCGCGCCTTCCTCGAACAGCAGCCCGACGACGCCGTGCCGCGCTTTCAGTACGAGGACCACATCGCCGCTTTGGTCAACGATCGCGTCTGGCCGGACTCGACCCGCGCCATTTCGGAGCTGCGGCTGACGATCGAATATGAATCGGCCTCCGGCTGGAGCCGCATGTTCTCGTCAGGCAAACTGTCGGTCGACATCGTCGATTACCCCGGCGAATGGCTGCTCGACCTGCCGCTGCTCGGCAAATCCTTCGCCGATTTTTCGCGCGAGGCCCTCGAAATGGCCACGCTGCCGGTGCGCGAGGAGCTTTCGCGGGACTGGCGAGCGATCTTGGAGGAAATCGACCCGAATGCCGACGCCAACGAAATGACGGCACGCCGGCTGGCTGAAAGCTTCGCCGCCTACCTCAAGGCATGCAAGCTGGACGAGCGGGCGCTTTCCACCTTGCCGCCCGGACGTTTCCTGATGCCCGGCGACCTCGAAGGCTCGCCCGCGCTGACCTTCGCGCCGCTGGCAGGCCTAGGCGACAGGCGCGCGCGCAACGGTTCCCTGCACGCCATGATGGAACGACGCTACGAGGCCTACAAGACACATGTCGTCAAACCGTTCTTCCGCGAGCATATCACCCGTCTGGACCGCCAGATCGTGCTCATCGACGCCATGCAGGCGCTGAACGCCGGGCCTGGTGCCATGGCCGACCTGGAGCGCGCCGTCACCGAGATCCTGAGCTGTTTCCGTCCCGGCCGGGGCAGCTTCCTCACCGACCTTTTCTCCCGGCGTATCGACCGCATCCTGGTTGCAGCGACCAAGGCCGATCATCTGCATCACGAGAGCCATGACCGGTTGCAGGCGATCGTGCGGCGCCTTGCCGACCGCGCCGTGGCGCGGGCGAATTTCACTGGCGCCGATGTCGACGTGGTCGCCATGGCGGCGATGCGCGCGACCCGCGAAGGCACCGTAGAGCAGGGCCGCGAAACGTTGCCTGTCATCATCGGCACGCCGATAGCCGGCGAGAAGATCAATGGCGAAACATTCGACGGAAAAACAGAAACAGCTATATTTCCTGGAGATTTACCGGAAAACATTGATGCTGTTTTCGACCTTTCGGGACCGGACCCCAGGCAGGACTCCACGGACCCGGCAATCCGCTTCGTCCGGTTCCGCCCGCCGAAACTCGAACGCACGGCCGAAGGTGTCACGCTGTCGCTGCCGCATATTAGGCTCGACCGCGCCTTGCAGTTCCTGATCGGAGACCACCTGGCATGACCGCGCCCCGCAAACCGGCGGCATTCCGTATCGAGCCGGAAGCCGCGCCGAAACAAAACGCGCCACAAGCACGCCAGCCCGAACCGTCGCGCAGACCGCGCCCGATGAAGGCCGATGTGGCGCTGGTCATCCCGGCGGAGGTCGACGTCTTCGACGAACCGGAGATGATTGCCGCCGAGCCGCCGCCGTCGATCGCCCCCAGAAAGCGCTCGGTTCTCGGCAGCATCTTCTTCGGCGCCGCCGGCGTGCTGGTTTCGCTGGCTGTCGGCCTGTGGACCGACCAGCTGATACGCGATCTCTTTGCCCGCGCCGAATGGCTGGGCTGGCTGGCCGCCGGCATGGCGGCGATTGCGCTGCTGGCGCTTCTGGTGATCCTGATACGCGAATTCCTGGCGATCGCCCGCCTCGCCGAGGTCGAAAAGCTGCAGAAGCGCGCGCTCGATGCCACCGCGCGCGACGATCCGAAGGCAGCACGCGCGGTGGTCGACGAACTGTCGGCCTTTGTCGCGGCCAAGCCCGAGACCGCGGCCGGCCGGCGCGCGCTGGCCGAATTGCGCGGCGAGATCATCGACGGCGCCAATCTGGTGCGCCTGGCGGAAGCGGAAATCCTCGGTCCCCTCGATGTCAGGGCCAAGGTGATGATCCTCGAGGCCGCCAAGCGCGTCTCTCTGGTGACGGCGGTCAGCCCGCGCGCGCTCGTCGATGTCGCCTATGTCGTCTTCGAGGCCGGGCGCCTCATCCGCCGGCTGTCGGAACTCTATGGCGGACGGCCCGGAACGCTGGGTTTCTTCCGCCTGGCGCGCAGCGTGCTGGCGCATCTGGCGGTCACCGGCTCGATTGCCGTCGGCGACAGTTTTGTCCAGCAGATCGTCGGCCACGGCCTGGCTGCGCGCCTCTCGGCAAAGCTCGGTGAGGGCGTCGTCAACGGCATGATGACGGCGCGCATCGGCATCGCGGCGATGGAGACGGCGCGCCCCCTGCCCTTCAGCGCCGCCAGGCGCCCGGGACTGGGCGACTTCCTCGCCGCACTGACATCGTTCGCGACCAAGAAAGACGCCGAAACAGCCGGCCCCGGCAAATAGCGTCCGGCTCTTTGGGACGCTGCTCGGATCGCGGTTTCGAAGGCTCCCGGTGACGAAGCATTAACCAATCTTCTTCATGGTCAAACCGGTTTCAAACAGCCTCGTTGTTGCCGGGTGTCGTCGATGAAAAGCGTAATTCTGTCCAGCATCCTGCCCCTGGTGGTGGCGAGCACAGCGGCCGCCGGTATTGCCTCCGGGGCTTGCGCCGGAGAGCCGGACAAGCAGTTTTTCCAGTCAGCCGAAGGCAAATGGGTCGGCCCCGGCGAAATCGTCGCCGGCAAGTACAAGGGTACGAAATTCAACTGCAGCTTCACCGGCTCCACGCCCGACGGCAAGATGGGCATGACGCTTGACGGCGGTTGCCGGGTCGGCGTGTTCACCCAGCCGATGTCGGCCAGGATCGAGCGCAAGGGCCGCGACTACAAGGGCTCCTTCATGGGTGGCTCGGCCGGCGCCGGGCTCGATATCATCGGCGGCAACGTCGTCGACGCCCGCAAGGTGGTCTTCACCATCAATCGCAACCAATTGCGCGGCGTCATGCAGGCACGCATTCCCGACGACAATTCGATGACGGTGACGGTCGCCGTGCGCGTTCAGGACCAGTTGGTGCCGGTCATCGGTATGAGCCTGAAGCGGGTCGATGCCGTCGAAGTCGGCTCCATCGCGCCGAACTGAGCACACCCCGCCTCTATTTCTTTACGAAATTCCGGACACTTTTCTTGGAATTGCTCGAAATACCCCCACAAAGAGGCGGCACCCCATCGCCACCGCCTCCTTTGAGCAGACGAACCGGGCGTCAGCCCTTGATCGCGGCGGTCACCTCGTCATACGCCTTGCAGGCGTCGGCCAGGGTCGTGGAGCCCTGATACTTGGTCGTCACCGCCTGGACCTTGGCGGTCAGGTCAGCCGCCTTGGTCGGATCCTTGGTGATCGCCTCCTGCAGCGCGGCGGCCATGTCCTGCGCCTTCTTGGTCGCCATCTCGGTCGTGCATTCCGGCGCCTTCGAACAGGCCGAACCGGCAAGCACCGCCAGCCCGACGGCGACGAGCAAAAACTTCTTCATGTCAGTCATCTCCTCAAAAGGGTGCGACTTGATCGCCGCTCACCCCCAATGGCCGAAGCCGAGCGTGCTTAGCCTTCGACTGTGGCAAGATGCAACGCGTTACCGACGTCAACTTGTGTAAGCGCCTGCAACATCGCCAACGGCCGGATTCAGGCTACTGCGTCGGCGGCGGCAAAGTTCAGCTGCGCGGTTGTAGCAGCGCCAAGACGGCCGTCGATGCGGCAAGGACGGCAGTCGCAGTCAAAGGCGCTGTCGGGCCGTAAGTGTCCACAACATAGCCGCCGACAACCGCGCCGATGGTGATGGCGACCTGAAAGGACGCGACCATCAGGCTGCCCGCTGCTTCCAGCGCGTCCGGCGCCGCGCGAGACAGATTTGTCGGCAGCACCACCGGCGCCATGCCGAAGGCGAAACCCCATAGCGTGGCGAAGCCAAAGGCAACGCCGATGTGCACGCCCCAAAGCACCAATGCCAGCGCCGCGAACGCCATCAATGCGGCCGTAACCACGAGAGCCACGAGGATATTGGCGTCGGCCATGCGGCCACCGGCAATATTGCCGATCACAGCCGCGATGCCGAATCCAAGCAACGCCAGGGCAATTGGCCCGGTCGCAAGGAGCGTCACGTGTTCGAGAAACGGACGCACATAGACCGAGCCGGCAAAATGCCCTGTCATCAGCAAAAGGATAGCAAGCATACCGAGTTGAATGCCACGCCGCCGTGTCAGGCGAAGGACGTCTGCAAGACTATTGCTTGCCGTTGCAGGCAAGGTCGGCAGGCTGAGTAACTGCAGCAGCATGGCAAGCAAGGCCAACCCCGCCGTCATGGCCATGGCGCTGCGCCAACCCAGCCAGTCGCTGATCAACGCGCCCATCGACGGTGCGGCAATTGTTGCGAGCGAGACGCCGAGGGTGACGATAGCCATGCCCCGCCCCGTCGCATTGGCGCCAACCAGCCTCGCCACGACGGCTACCGAAAGTGCCCAGAAAGCGCTGAGAGCGATCCCCAGCCCGGCCCGGCCCAACAATAGCAGCCAGAAATTGGGCGCCAGCGCCGCAAGAATGTTGGAACCGACCGCCAAGGCCATGAGGCCGACAAGCACCGTCTTGCGGTTCAATCGGCCGATGAGGACATTGCTCAACATGGCCGTCACGGCGCCGACGGAGGCGGTGGCGGTGACCACCTGCCCGGCCGTCCCCTCGCTGATGCCGAGATCGCGCGCCATCGGCGTCAACAGACCTGCCGGCAGGAATTCGGCGGACACCAGCGCAAAGCTGGTGGCCGCCAACGAAAGGACCGCGAACCATGTGGTTGCGCTCCATGTGGCCGGCGCGGCCGCATCAAGGTCTATCGCCGCGTCTTCAAGCTGTAATGTTGTGTCAGTCACGGAAGGATCTCCAAAGTTTGGAGATCTTCATAAACGACTCTTTCCGGATGATATGTATCTTAAAATCCGAAATTCATATCTATTCGTCCGGGAATTGTGCGACGCACAACGCCCGGCGAAACATTGGTGATGCGCTTGAAGGCGCGAGCGAAGGACGCCTCGGAATCATAGCCCAGGCGGGTGGCAACCTCGGCCACCGACAAGCCGTTTTGCCCCAACAACTCGCGGGCAAGCTGCATGCGCAGACGGGCTAGATAGCGTGCCGCGCCTTCTCCCAACACGGCACTGAAGCGCTCCGCGAAAATCGAGCGAGATTGGCCTGCCAGGCCGGCGAGGCTTTCGAGCGTCCAGTTATGGCCGGGGTCTCTGTGCATGGCTGCCAGAGCGCGGCCAATATGGGGGTCGCGGATGGCCGCGAGCCAACCGGAGGTCGAAGCCCCCGTGCAATTGACCCAGCAACGAATGAGCCGGGCTGTCAGCAAGTCCGCCATCCGAGACAAGATGGTGGCGCTGCCCATCTGCGGTTGCGCGGCTTCCGCGGTCATAGCCGCCAGTAAAGGACCAACGACCGGGTCATTGCCGGCCACGTCGCAACCCTTGATGATGGGCGGCATCAACGTAATCAACGGGTTTAGCGCACAGGCACCCAAGGCCATCGAGCCGCAGAAAAGGGTGCTTGTCGCGCCCGTGCCTTCCCGCACCACTTCGCAGACGTTGCCCCCCAACTTGGTCACCTGGCAACCCTCGAGCGAGTCGCCCACGACGTCCGGCGCACTCGCCAGCCGATGGGCGATACCTTGCGGCAGCAGCACCAGATCGCCATCGCGCAACTCCTGCCAGCCTTGCGCTTCGGTATGAATCCAGCATGGACCCTGACCAACAAAGTGGAAACGAAGCAGCGATTGTTGCGGAAATTCTATGCTCCAAGGATGTCGGAGCTCGCAGCGGCCATAATTGACTCCACTCAAGCGAAAGTCCTGTAGAACTTCGCTGAGCGCATCCATCGGGATGTGAGGCGGGGGACCCGGCCGGGACGAATGGTCAGTCATCCCGCCGATATAGATACCAAACGTCCGGCAGGCAAGCGGAGACCGCTGTTCCACCAGGGGAATCGCTTCAACGGCACCCCCTGCCTGTCCTGGCAGGCTCCCCGCCCTTGCCTCCCGCTCCAACTGCATGCAAGGAGTGCTGTCGGACACAGGGACAAGAGGCATGGCAGCGGAAGCATCGGGCAGCGATCTAGTTCAGGTGGTGGCGTTGTTGGCGGCAGGCGTGGTGGCCGTCCCGATCTTCAAGCGCATGGGTCTCGGTTCGATTCTCGGTTACCTGGCCGCCGGCGCGGTGATCGGCCCGTTCGGCATCGGCGTCTTTTCCGAATCGGGAGCCATCCTCCATGTCGCCGAACTCGGCGTCGTCATGTTCCTGTTCATCATCGGCCTGGAAATGCAGCCATCGCGGCTGTGGGGCCTGCGCCGCGAGATCTTTGGGCTTGGCGCGCTCCAGGTCGGGGTCTGCGCGGTGCTGCTGACCGGTGTCGGCATGGCCGGAGGGTTTCCGATCGCGCAATCATTCGTCGCCGGCGCCGGTTTCGTGCTGACCTCGACGGCCATCGTCATGCAGCTTCTGGAGGAGCGCGGCGAAATCGCCTCGCCCAAGGGCCAGCGCATCGTCTCCATCCTGCTGCTGGAGGATCTGGCCATCGTGCCTCTGCTCGCCCTGATCGCCTTCCTGGCGCCCGGCGGTGCCGATACCAGCCTGTCGGAGCGGCTGACCGAGGTCGGTATCGGCATCGCCGCGATCGTCGGACTGGTGGTGGCGGGACGCTACCTGCTCAACCCCTTCTTCCGCATCCTGGCGGATGCCCGTGCACGCGAGGTGATGACGGCCGCGGCTCTGCTGGTCGTGCTCGGGTCGGCGCTCGCCATGCAGCTCAGCGGCCTGTCGATGGCGATGGGCGCGTTCCTGGCCGGCGTGCTGCTTTCGGAATCGACTTTCCGCCATCAGCTCGAAGCCGACATCGAGCCGTTCCGTGGAATCCTGCTCGGCCTGTTCTTCCTTGCGGTCGGCATGTCGCTCGATCTGCATGTGGTGGCCGCGAACTGGAAGCTGATCGCCATCTATGTCGTCGCCTACATGGTGATGAAGGCCTTCGGCATCTACATCGTCGCCCGCATCCTGAAATCAGGCCACCGCGAGGCGCTCGAGCGCGCGGTCTTCATGGCGCAAGGCGGTGAATTCGCCTTCGTGCTCTATTCCGCGGCCGCCGCAGTCGGCATCATCGACGGCCAGGCAAACGCGACGCTGACGGCGATCGTCATCATCTCCATGGTGCTGACGCCGCTTGCGATCATTGCCTTGCGCTATTTCACGCCGCGCGACGAGCAGTCGCTGGACGGCGTCGAAGTCGCCGACGGCCTGACCGGCAGCGTGCTGATCATCGGCTTTGGCCGCTTCGGCCAGATCGCCAGCCAACCGCTGCTCTTGCGCGGCATCGACGTCTCGATCATCGACAATGATGTCGAGATGATCCAGG
Organism: Mesorhizobium sp. B3-2-1; assembly: GCF_006439515.1. Classification (NCBI taxonomy): domain Bacteria; kingdom Pseudomonadati; phylum Pseudomonadota; class Alphaproteobacteria; order Hyphomicrobiales; family Phyllobacteriaceae; genus Mesorhizobium; species Mesorhizobium sp. B3-2-1. The sequence goes on from NZ_VFTI01000002.1 coordinate 154,565, forward strand.
CGGCCGCCGATTTCGGCTTCAAGGTCTATTATGGCGACGGCACGCGGCTGGACATCCTGCACGCCGCCGGGGCCGGCCGCGCGCGGGCCGTGCTCATCTGTGTCGACAAGCCCGACGCCGCCATCCGCATCGCCGAACTCGTCAAGGCGGAATTTCCCTTGCTTACGGTGCTGGCACGTGCGTTCGACCGCGGCACGGCGTTGCAGCTCATCCGCGCCGGCGTCGATTATCAGTTGCGCGAGACCTTCGAATCGGCGCTCGTCTTTGGCGGCTCGACGCTGGAAGCGCTGGGCGTTGACCCCGAAGACGTCGCCGAAACGATCGAGGACGTCAGGCGCCGCGACACGGCCCGCTTCGAGACCCAGCTCGCCGAAGGCATCCGCTCGGGACAGCGTTTCCTGAAAGGCAATATCGGCACGCCAATCCCGACTCCGCTCTCCACGCCCCGCCGTCCTGGCCAGGCGCTCAACGAGGAAACGGCCGGCGTACTGCATAAATCCGAACCGGCGGATTGAACGAGGGAATCAGGCATGGAATTGGATAGCAGAGCCCTGTCGGTGACCAAATTCTGGCGCGACGCCGGCGAGGATGCGTGGTTCGAAAAGAACAACGCTTTCGATGCCGATTTGCGCGACCGCTTCCTCGACCTCCATTACGCTGCCGCCCGCCGCGAGTGCGACGACTGGTCAGGACATGCGGAAGGCTCGCTGGCGCTGATGATCCTGCTTGACCAGTTTCCGCGCAATTGCTTTCGCGGCACCGGCCATATGTTTGCGACCGATCCACTGGCAAAGCATTTCGCGCAAAAGGCGGTCGCTGCCGGCCACGATTTGGCGCTGGAACCGGAGGTCCGCGTATTCCTCTATTTGCCGTTCGAACATTCGGAAAATCTTGCCGACCAGGACCGGTCGGTCGAACTTCACACGGTCAGGGCCGAGTTCAATCTGAAATACGCTCTGGAACACCGTGACATCATCCAGCGCTTCGGCCGCTTCCCGCACCGCAACAGAATGCTCGGCCGCGAGACGACGGCTGAGGAAAAAGCATTCCTGGACGACGGTGGTTTCTCGGGCTGATACCGCCGTTCTAGGCCACCCACCAATCCTGGCCGGATGGCAGCCGCTCGATGCCGGCCGCATCGACCGAGCCCAACCGATCGACAACGCGTTTGCCGTCTACGGTAAGGTCCGGCGCGATCTCGGCCAGCGGCGCCAGCACGAAGGCGCGCTCCAGCATCCGCGGATGTGGCACTTCCAGGCCCGTTTCATGGATGATGCGGTCGCCGAACACCAGGATGTCGATGTCGATCAGACGCGGCCCCCACCTCTCCTCGCGCACGCGTTTGAGCTTTCGCTCGGCATCGAGGCACAGGTCGAGCAATGCCCGCGGCGACAGCCGCGTCGACAATTCGGCGGCCGCGTTGAGGAAATCCGGCTGGTCGAGCTTGCCCCAGGGCGGTGTCCGATAGAGCGAAGAAACGGCGGCCACGTCAGTATCTGGATCGGCGTCAAGCAGGCGCAACGCAGCCCCCATCGACTTGGCCGGATCGCCCAGATTGCCGCCGAGGCTCAGATAGACGGTGTTACTCGGGCCAGACAACGGTCACCTCGACGTAATCGAGCACGCCAGGCACCGGCGCATTGGGCTTGCGAACGGTGATCTCGGCTTTCCTAATCTGGGGAAAGCGCCCAGTGAGAGCCTTTGCGACTTCCAAGGCCAAGGCCTCGATCAGGAAGCGCCTGTGTCCGGTGATGATTTCCTCGATGACGGTGAAGGCAACGCCGTAATTGACCGTTTCCCCGATGGCGTCATCGACGAGCGCGCGTCCGGGCTCGACGGTGAGCGAGGCATCGACATAGAAGCGCTGACCGAGCGCTTCTTCCTCATCCAGCACGCCGTGCCGGGCAAAGAAGGCGCAATTCTTCATGCGGATGACGTACATGGCTCAGCGTTCCGATCCGGTTTCCCGCGCCAGCATAGCATCCGCCACGGCCAGCGCGTCCACGTTGATTGCGACATCATGGACGCGAAACAGATGCGCGCCCTTGAGTCGGAGAATGACGCTGGTCGCCGCTGTCCCGGCAGCCCGGTCGGCGGCGTCGCGACCGGTGACGGTGCCGATGAAGCGTTTTCGCGACGTGCCGGCCATCAGCGGGAAGCCGAGTGCGCAGAGCTCGGAGAACCGCGCCATCAGGTCGAGGTTTTCCTCCGCGGTCTCCTTGGCGAAGCCGAAGCCGGGGTCCAGCACGATGTGGTCGTCGGCGACACCCTGCCCGCGCCCGATCTCCAGCGATTTTCCCAGGAACGCCAGCTGGTCGGCGATCACGTCGGGCAGCTTCTCGCGATCCCGGCCGGTATGCATGATGACAAGCCCGGCGCCGGTTTCGGCCGCCACCCGCGCAATGTCGGGTTCGCGCTGCAGACCCCAGACATCATTGACGATGTGCGCGCCGGCAGCCACCGCGAGCCGCGCTGTCTCCGCACGATAGGTGTCGACCGAGATCAGCACGTCGCCGGCATGCGCCAGTGCTTCGATCACGGGCAGGATACGGGCCTGCTCCTCGCCGGCCGAGATCGCGGCTGCGCCCGGCCGGGTCGATTCTCCGCCAACATCGATGATCGCGGCGCCTTCCCCGATCATGCGGCGCGCCTGGACCAACGCGGTTTCGGGAGCATCAAACAGGCCACCATCGGAGAAGCTGTCCGGCGTGATATTGAGGATGCCGACGACCACGGCCTTGCCGCCAAGCTCGAGATGACGCTCATGTGCCAGCTGCCATCGCCTCGCCGTCATTGCGCATCAACCATGGGTTCACCAACCAAGGGGCCATCAACGATGTGTGATCCGCATCGGATCAGTTCCGTTGCGCCGGCAAAGGCCGTAAAGCAAGGTGACCGAAGAGGCAACATGATGACACGATCCCTGCTCTGCGCACTGCTGCTTACCGTCGCCGTTCCGGCGGATGCGGCTAATCTGGTGAAGACATACAGCTATTTCGCCATTGGCGGCAGAACGCTGGAGGATATTGAGCAGCAACTCGCCAAACACGGGCCGCAGGTCAAAAGCACGGGGTCGCGCCACCCTGGCGCCACCCAGATGGCCTTCACGACACGCATCAGCTACGCCAGCCAGTCCGGCTCCTGCCGGATCGCCGACGCGGTCGTCACCGTCAAGGTCAAGGTGATCCTTCCCGAATGGCGCCGCCCGCGCAAAGCCGACGCCGATGTGCGGCTGTTCTGGGATACATTGTCGGCCGACATCAAGCGCCATGAAGACCGCCATGTCGAGATCGCCAAGAACCACGGCCGCGCATTGGAAGATGCGCTCAAGGCGACCTATCCGCAGAAGGATTGCGATGCGGCAAAAGCCAAGGCCGCCGAGATCACGGCGGCTGAGCTTGCCAGACACGATCAGGACCAACTGCGGTTCGACCGTGTCGAAGGTGTCAATTTCGAAAGCCGCATCCTGCGGCTGATGCGCTACCGGATGGAACGCATCGGAAGTGGCCAATTGCAGCCGCCGACCTGAATTTCCTCGCCGCCTCCGTTCGCCAGGGTCCAAGCCAACCGGGTGGAAGCGTAGAGCCAGTTTCGATTTTTTTTCGAGCACCAGGCGAAATCGGCCTATACGGAACGACATATCCAGGGTTGCCACGGGCACGAACTGGAAGCACGGGCATCACGATCGATCGTGACGCGGATGCACCAGGCAGACCCGATGCGGCAGCGCAAAGCGCGTGGACGAGAAGACATGGACCAGGCTGTCGACAAGCAGGCCGTGGCGGCGGCGAGCGCGCCGCTGACAGAAAGCGAAAAGAACGCCATCATCGGCGGCGTTCTCCTGTCGATGCTGCTGGCAGCCCTCGACCAGACCATCGTCGCGCCCGCCATGCCGACCATCGGGCGCTCGCTCGGCCATGCCGAATACCTGCCATGGATCGTCACCGGTTATCTCTTGACCGCAACCGCCGTGGCACCGCTCTACGGCAAGATTTCCGACGTCCATGGGCGTCGGCCGACCGTCTACGCGGCAATCCTCATCTTTCTCGCCGGATCGCTGGTCAGCGCACTGGCCCCCAACATGTTCGTCCTTATCCTGGGGCGCGCGATCCAGGGGGCCGGTGGCGGTGGCCTTTTCGCGCTGACGCAGACCGTGGTCGGAGACCTCGTCCCGCCGCGCGAGCGGGCGCGCTATGCAGCGTGGTTCTCAGGCACCTGGGCCGTCGCCAGCGTCGCCGGTCCGCTGCTGGGCGGCACTTTTGCCGAGCATCTGCACTGGTCACTCATCTTCTGGATCAATATCCCGCTGGGCTTTGTTGCGATGGCGATCATCAACAAGCCGCTCAAGAAGCTGCCGATCGTGGCCAAGAATCACAGCATCGATGGTCTCGGCGCATTGCTGCTCATCGTCGCCACGGCGCTGTTGCTGCTGGCGCTGAACTGGGGCGGCAGCGCCTATCCCTGGTTATCGCCGGAAGTCATTGGTGTCCTGGCGTGCTCCGTGCTTTTCTGGGGCGCCTTTGCCCTGCGGCTGACGCGGGCGGCCGAACCGCTCATTTCGCTCGAGGTACTGGGCAACCCGATCGTCCTGGCTGGCACTCTGTCGATGTTCCTGCTCCAGGCCTCCAGCGTCGGCCTCGCCGTCTATCTGCCCGTCTATCTGCAATCGATCCTTGGCCTGACGGCCAGCGAATCGGGCATTGCAATGCTTGGCCTTCTGCTTGGAACCGTGGCCGGCGCCGCTTCCAGCGGCCGCCTGATACCGCGCTTCATCCACTACAAGCGCATCGCCATGGTCGGCGTCATCTTCGCCATCCTGTGCATGGGCCTGCTGGCCTTTGTCGCCGGCCATGCATCGCTGCTTATCGTCGAAGTCCTGACCGTCTGTATCGGACTGGGGACGGGGACGACATTTCCGGTAACCACCGTATCCGTGCAGAACGCCGTCGACCGCATGCATCTTGGCGTAGCGACGGGAGTGCTGACCTTTCTGCGTTCGCTCGGCAGTGCATTGGGGGTCGCGATGCTCGGCGCCGTCGCTCTCGGATTTGGGTTGCCGCTGGCCGGCGAAGGCGTCGAGGTGGCTGGACATGTCGTATCGGCCGAGCCCTTCGTGATGATCTTTCTCGTCGCGGCCGGCACTCTGGTACTGGGCCTTATCACGCTGACCCTGATGCCTGAGAAAGAACTTCGAGGCCACGTCGACGATCCGGCGCCGATCCTGCCGGAATAATTAGCCGGAGACGCCGAGCTTCTTCTGCAGGCTGGTCGACGAAGTCGTATACTGGAACACGATGCGTTCGCCGGGGCTGATGACGCGCTTGGCGGCCTGCGCCATCAGCGCCACCTCGTGGAAACCCGACAGGATCAGCTTCAGCTTGCCCGGGTACCAGTTGATGTCGCCCACCGCGAAAATGCCGGGCACCGATGTCTGGAATTTCTCGGTGTCGACCGGGATCAGGTTCTCATTGAGATTGAGCCCCCATTCCGCGATCGGGCCGAGCTTCATGGTCAGGCCGAAGAACGGCAGCATGCGGGTACAAGGCACCTCGATGTCGCCATCCGGGCCGCCCTTGATGGTGGCCGATGCCAGTTGGCCATCGGCTCCAGTGAGCCCGGCCACCTGGCCGACCTTGAATTCCAGCTGCTTCATCTCCTGCATGGCGTACATCTTGTTGACGCTGTCGGGCGCCGCGCGAAACTCCGCCCGCCGGTGAACGAGTGTCACGCTCCTTGCCACCGGCTGCAGGTTCAGCGTCCAGTCCAGCGCCGAGTCGCCGCCGCCCACGATGACCAGGTCATGGCCCCGAAAATCCTCCATCCGGCGGACCGAATAGAAAACGCTCGTGCCTTCATAGCCTTCGATGCCGGGAATTGGCGGGCGCTTCGGCTGGAATGAGCCGCCGCCGGCGGCGATCACCACCACCTTGGCCTCGAACACCTCGTTCTCGTCCGTGGTCACGCGAAAGCCGCCGTCGTCCAACTTTTCGAGACTGGAAACCATGCGGTTGTAGGTGAAGTCCGGCTTGAACGGCGCAACCTGCTCGAGCAGCTTGTCGACGAGCCCTTGCGCCGAGATCGAAGGCCAGCCGGGAATGTCGTAGATCGGCTTTTCCGGATAGAGTTCCGCGCATTGGCCGCCGGGCTTGTCGAGAATGTCGATCAGATGGCACTTCAGGTCCAGCAAGCCGAGCTCGAACACGGCGAACAGGCCGACCGGCCCTGCCCCGACAATGAGGACGTCTGTGCTGATGATCCCGGTCATTGATGCGCCTCGCTGCGAAAGTCCGGGCGAGACTGCATGACCATTGCCCCGCTGCCAAGCGTCAGCGGGAAAAATCGCCGATGCTGGATTTCAGCCCTGACGTTCGGGCACCCGCACGATCAGGCCGTCGAGTGCGTCGCGCACCTTGATCTGGCACGACAGGCGCGAGTTCGGCTGGACCTCATAGGCGAAGTCCAGCATGTCTTCTTCCATCGCCTCGGGCTCACCGACTTCTGCCGTCCATGCCTCATCGACATAGACATGGCAGGTCGCGCAGGCGCAGGCGCCGCCGCACTCCGCCTCTATGCCAGGCACGGCGTTGCGGATGGCATTTTCCATGACCGTCGAGCCGTTTTCGGCATCCATGTCGAAATGTGTGCCGTCATGGGCGATGAAGGTCAGTTTGGTCATTTGTCACCTGAAAGGAATTTCGCCCGAGACGAAAGGAATTTCGCCCGGGACGAAAGCGAGTTTCGCCCGAGATAATCACTCCGGCAAACAAGTCAACTGCCGCGCGAAAGCGCCGCTCCGTGACGTTTTTGTCGCAAACCGGAATCAGCGATTGATGGCGGCGATGAAGTCGCGCACTTCGTCGATAAGCTTGCCGAGCCGATTGAGCGTCTGGAGGTTCTCCGGCTGGTGCTCGATATCGGTGGTGCAATCGGCGATGGCGAAGGCGCCCACGCCGCGGGCCGATCCTTTCAAGCCATGAGCCAGCAGAAGCCGGTCCTTGATGTCGGCATCGACTATTTTGTCGCGCACCGACAATGCCTGCTGTACAAACAGCGCCAGCACCTCTTGCTCAAGGGCGCGGTCGCCCATCGTTTGCCGGGCAAGGTGTGCCAAATCGACCGGCCGGGACTGCCTCGTTCCCGACACGTCGCCCCCCGGCATTGAGAAGGCAATGCCGCTTTCGCCACGCATGAACTCGAACTCCATTTTCTTCGGCCGCCTGAAAAAACTAGGCGATTCCAGTGGACAACGGGTTAATGAATGGCCCGGAAAAATGTTGCCAAAGCGGCGCCCAAATCACGCTTCCGTTAACCTTATATTTAAAGTTTTACGTATCCCGCGGAATGCATGTTTTCTTTACCCCCCTGTGTCATTACGATACGAGGGTCCATTTTCAGCCTCCTGCGCGGGGGTAAGACAAACAGAATTATAAGCCCCCGCGGCAGCTAGTACAGGGTAGCGAAGGCATGGCGAAGAAACCAAATACGACCAGAAATCTCGACAGCGACGTAGCCAGGGAACTCGAAAAAGCGCTCGATCTCGACCTGAGCGGCGATACCGACAGTGGCGACCTCGATATCGCGGCTTCGATGGAAGATCTGGAAGCGCAGATATCGCAGGCCGCCGACGAGCTGGCACGCGAGGGACGCAATCAGCAGCCGGCGGCGCCCGTCGTCAATCAGGCTCAGGCCGAGAAGCCCGCGCCAAAGGCCAAGCCGGCCGAACTTCGCCCGGTAGAGACGCGCAATGGTGGCCAGCCCGCCGGCTTCGCGCCAGCCAACGACGATCGCCAGAAAGATTACAAGACCCTTCTGCACAGCCTGAACAGGCGCGCCTCCAACACCATCTACTGGGTCATCGCCTTTGTCTCGCTCGCCTGGATCGCCGGCGCCGGCGGACTGGCCAACCTGCTTTTTGGACCGAGCATCTGGCGGATAGGCACGCTGGACCAGTTCTTTGCCCGCCCCGAACTGATCGGCCTGGCCGTCGCGGCAATCGTGCCCGTCATCCTGTTCTGGGCCTTCGCGGCGATGATTCGCCGCGCCCAGGACATGCGCATCGCCGCGCAATCGATGACGGAAGTGGCCTTCCGCCTGACCGAGCCGGAAAACATGGCTCAGGATCGCGTCATGATGATCGGCCAGGCCGTCCGCCGCGAGGTGGCCGCCATGGGTGAAGGCATCGAACGCACCCTTGCCCGTGCCGTGGAACTGGAAACGCTGGTTCACAGCGAGGTCAACCAGATCGAGCGCTCCTATTCGGAAAACGAAACCCGGATCAGGTCGCTGGTCGACGGACTGGGCAGCGAACGCGAAGCGGTGGTCACCCATGCCGAACGCGTCCGCGCCTCGATCTCCGGCGCGCACGAGACGTTGCGCGATGAAATCGGCGCGGCAAGCGACATCATCCGCGACAGCATCCTCAATGCGTCGACCAAACTGTCGATGACGATCACCAATTCCGGCGACACGCTGATCGACCGCATCAACGAAAGCTCGCTGTCGATCTTCGACTCGGTGGAGGGCCGCCTCGACAACATCACCGACCGGCTTTCGACCTCCGGCGAGGCTTTCGCCAGCCTGCTCGACACCCGTATCGCCAAGCTGACGGACACCACGGACGGCTTGACCCGCTCGTTGACCGACCTGCTCGACGACCGCACCACCGGCATGGTGTCGCTGCTCGGCGGCGCCGCGCGCACCCTCAATTCCGAGTTCGAGGCTAGCCTCGACGGCATCGAGCGTACCTTGGCCGAACGCGGCCAGGCGCTGATCAGCGAGTTCCAGACCCGCGCGGAAGCGCTGGATACCGGCACGCAGAAGCTCAATGCCGCGCTTGAGGCCCGTGCCCGCCAGATCAACGAAACGCTGGTCGAGCGTGCGCGTGAAATCGCCCACACCTTCGCCGAGAGCAAGGACACGTTGTCGGCCATGATCGATCAGGGCAAGACCCAGATCGGGGCCGACATGGCCGACATCGTCACCTCGACCTCATCCATGCTCGAAGCGCGCGCCAGCGATTTCGCGGGCCGCATGGAGGCAGCCCGCCACGTCGTGTCGCGTTCCTTCGACGCCGATATCCAGAGGCTTGCCGATGCCCGCGTCGGCATCGAGGAAGCCGTCGAAAACCACAGCCGCAAGCTCTCCGAGAGCCGCGAGCGCATGGCTGCCGCCATGGAGGCGGACCTGGAGAAATTCGCCGAGGGCCGCGCCGGCATCGATGCCGCCGTGACCAATCAGGTGCAGAAGCTGGCCGAAGGCCGCAGCCTGATAGCGCGTGCGCTCGAAGAAGATCTGCGCAAGGTCAACGAATCGCGCGCCGCCATCGATGCGTCGCTCGGCAGCCATCTCGAACGATTGGAGGAAGGCCGCAACCGGCTCTCTCTGGCTCTCAACGAAGACTCTGGTAAACTGGTGCAAGCTCGTACGATCATTGATGAAATGGTCGCCGGACATGTCGGAAAATTGGCAGAAGGCCGCAACATCCTGTCGCGTGCGCTGGAAGCTGATCTCGGCAAACTGTCCGACAGCCGCGCCGACATAGACGGCCTCGTCGCCGGCCAGGTCGAGAAGATCGCCGAGGGCCGCGCGGTGCTCGCCAAGGCGCTGGAAAACGACATTGCCGGTATCAAGAACCTCATCGAGGCGCATTCGGCAAAGCTGGCCGAAGACCGCACGCAGCTAGGCCGTTCGCTTGAAAGCGACCTGTCGGGCATACGTGGCCTGATCGACAGCCATTCCGGGCGCCTGGCGGAAGACCGTAGCCTGCTGTCGCAGACGCTTGAAGCCGACCTCACCAAGCTGGCCGAAAGCCGCTCCAGCATCGACGGTCTGGTCGCCGGCCAGGTCGAGAAACTGGCCGAGGGCCGCGACATTCTCAAGCGTGCGCTGGAATCCGACCTCAACACAATCAAGAACGTCATATCGAGCCAGTCGGACAAACTGGCGGAGGATCGCGGACAGCTCTCGCGCGTTCTGGAAGCCGATCTGCAGAATGTGAACAGCGTCATCGCCGACCACATGAACAGGCTGGTTCAGGATCGCTCGACCCTGTCGAAAGCGCTGGAGGACGATCTCGCCAAGCTGGCCGAAAGCCGCTCCAGCATCGACGGGCTGGTCGCCGGCCAGGTGGAGAAGCTCGCCGAAGGTCGCGACATCCTGCGCCGCGCATTGGAAGCCGACCTCAACACGGTCAGAAACACCGTTGCCGATCAGTCCCAGAAACTGGTCGACGACCGCACCCAGTTCGCCCGTGCGCTGGAGGCCGATCTCGAAGCCGTCAACAGCCTTGTCAACAGCCACTCGGACCGGCTTGTCCAGGAGCGTTCGACACTATCGAAAGCGCTGGAAGCCGACCTCGAAGCTGTCGGCAACCACGTCGACAGCCACACCGAGCGGCTTGCCCAGGAGCGTTCGACCTTGTCGAGAGCTCTTGAGGCCGACCTGCTGACCGTTAGCGGCCACGTCAACAACCATGCGGAACGGCTTGTCCAGGAGCGTTCGACCTTGTCGAAGGCCCTCGAGGACGACCTTGCCAAGCTGGCCGAGAGCCGCTCCAGCATCGACGGTCTGGTCGCCGGTCAGGTCGAGAAGCTGGCCGAAGGCCGCGATGTCCTCAAGCGCGCGTTGGAGGCCGATCTTGCCAAGCTGGCCGAGAGCCGTTCCAGCATCGACGGTTTGGTCGCCGGCCAGGTCGAGAAGCTGGCCGAAGGCCGCGACATTCTCAAGCGCGCTCTCGAAGCCGACCTGCAGAAGCTGACCGAAAGCCGCGGCGATATCGACGACATCATCGCCGGACATGTCGGCAAGTTGTCCGAAGGCCGCAATATGCTCAGCCGCGCGCTGGAAGACGATCTCGGCAAGCTCGCCGAGACCCGCAAGGACGTCGATCGCTCGCTGTCGGGCCACATCGACCAGATCGCCGCCAGGAGCACGGACATTTCCGCCGCGATCGCTGCCGATGTCGACAAGATCGAGCAGGCGTTCAGCCGCCAGACCGGCATCATCGAGGAACGCGCCGGCACCATGGAGCGCGCGCTGTCGACCGGTGTCGACAACGTTCGCAGCGTGCTCGAGAAGAGCGCGGTCTTCGTCGCCGGCGCCTTGCGCGAAAAGGTGCTGGAAGTCACTAGCACGCTGCACGAACAGGCCGGTGCCGCCTTCAGCGACGCCGATCGCAAGATCGCCGAGCGCGCCGAACAGACGTCCGCCGCCCTGCTGGCACGGGCCGAAGACATTGCCCGCACCTTCGAGGAGGCCGATCGTCGCCTCCACGCCCGAGCGGAAGATACGACGAACGCCTTGCTCGCCCGCGCCGATGACACCTCCAGCTCGCTGTTGGCCCGCGCCCATGAAACCGCCGATCAGCTCGCCGCTCGCGCTGGCGAGATCGCCGGCGCCTTCGACATGGCCGACCAGAAGCTGGCCGCCCGCGCACAAGCAACCACTGATCAACTGGCCGCTCGGGCTCAGGAGGCGGCCGATCAGCTTGCCGCCCGCGCTAGCGAGATTGCCGGCACGTTCGACGCGGCCGACCAGAAGCTCGTCGCCCGGGCCGTGGAAACGGCGCAGTCGCTGGCCGCCCGCGCCGGCGACATCCTGCGCAACTTCGAAAGCGCCGACCAGCGGCTCGGCATGCGCATCGGCGAATCCGCCGAGGCGCTCGCCGCCCGCGCGTCGGATCTCGGCCGCATCTTCGATGCCGCCGACCAGCACTTGGTCTCGCGCATCGCCGAAGGCTCGGACGCGCTTTCCAGCCGGGCATCCGAAATCGCCCGCATCTTCGACGACGCCGACCAGCGCCTGGTTTCGCGCATCGCCGACAGCACCTCGACGATCGGCGAGCATGCGCAGACCATTGTCGGCGCCTTCGCAAGCACCGAACAGAGGGTCGCCGATCGCGCGCGCCAGACCGGCCAGGAACTGGCCGTGCATGCCCGCGAAATCGAGCAGGCGCTTGCCGGCGCCGACGAGCGTCTCGCGTCGAGCGCGGCGGCCGCGGCCGCCCGGGTCGAAGAGCAGATCGCCGGCGTCGAAAACCGGCTCGCCTACACTGCCGAGACGATGGGCCAGAAGATCAACGAGCAGGTATCGACCGCCGAGGCGCAACTCGTATCGCGTGCCAATGTCATCGCGGAGACCTTCACCGCGGTCGGCCAGCATATCGGCCAGAGCACCAACGACGCCGCCAAGACGATCGGCGCCAACACCCGCGAGCTCAACACCATGCTCGCGGCGCGGTCCGCCGAGATGTCGAAGATCCTCGACGAAACCGCGCGGCCTTTGGTCGAGCGCTTCGCCCAGGGCGGCTCGGAACTGCAAAAGAGCATGGAAGAGGTCACCGAACGCGCGACCGAGAAGCTGCGCAGCGAGAATGCGACCCTGGTCAACGCGCTCGCCAACCGTACCGCCGAAACCCTGTCGGCGGTCGAAGGCGCCCGTTCGTCGCTGTCCGACAGCGTCGCCGATCTCATCGGCCGTATGACCAAGTCCAGCTCGCAGCTCGGTCAGCTGATCGAGCAGGCCGCGGTCAACCTCGGCGAGGTCGACCAACGCCTGACCGGCAGCACGCAAAGCTTCGCGGCGACCACCGAAAAGGCGGCGCAGATCTTTGCCAGCTCGGCTCGTCTGGTCGATTCGAACACGACAAGGCTGACGGAACTGTCGTCGTCGACCTTGCGTGAAGTCGCCTCGATCGCCACCAAGTTCGACGAACACAGCCGCCTGCTCGCCGGCGCTTCCGACCTCCTGAGCTCGGCCCAGAGCAACCTCGAACACACGCTGGAAAGACAGTCGTCGCTCGAGGATCTTGCCGTTGGCCTGGTCAAGAAGTCGGAAGATCTCGAGAGGGTCATGCGTTCTTTCGAAAACCTCGTCGGCCAGACGCTGCAGAACGCCGAAGGCAAGACGCTGGAATCTGCCGACAAGATCCGCAACGCCATCACCGATGTCGTCGAGTCGGCAACCAAGCGCTTCGCCGATGCGACCGAGGAAATGCGGCGCACGGCGGGCTCGATCAAGAGCGAACTCGACCTCACCCGGGCCGAACTCAAGAAAGGCGTCATCGAGATGCCGGAAGAGGCCAAGGAATCGACCTCGGCCATCCGCCGCGCCGTTTCCGAGCAGATAAACGCCTTGAAGGAGCTTTCGGATATCGTTGCGAAATCCGGTCGTGGCGGCGACTCCTCGGAACCACGCCCCTTGCGCCCGGCCCCGCAGGCACCGGCCGCACGGGCCGCCGAGCCGCCCCGTCGCGCCCCGGCACCGCCGCAGGCGGATTTGCGCCCGCCGCAGGCACCGCTGGGCGGCGCGGGACTGCGTGGCACGCTCGATCTGGAGCGTCCGGCGGAGGCGGCACCGCGCCAGCGTGCCGCCGACACCACTGCCCGCGCGCCGCAAGGCGGCTGGGTGCGTGATCTGCTGACTGCCGCGTCGAACGATGCCGACCTCCAGCCGGCGGCCCCCCAGGCGCCTGCCGAAGCCCCGCGCCCGACCCCTGCCCAGCGTTCGCCGCTGCATGTCGTGGAATCGCTGAACTCGCTGTCCGTCGATATCGCACGGGCGATCGATCACGATGCCTCGATCGAGCTGTGGAACCGCTACCGGCGTGGCGAGCGTGACGTGTTCACACGCAGGCTCTACACTCTGAAGGGCCAGCAGACGTTCGACGAAATCCGCCGTAAGTACCAGGCGGAGGCCGAATTCCGAGCCGCCGTCGACCGCTATTGCGACGATTTCGAGAAGCTGCTCAAGGATGTCTCGCGCAACGACCGCGACAACATCATGGCGCAGACCTATCTCACGTCGGACACCGGCAAGGTCTACACCATGCTGGCCCATGCCAGCGGCCGCCTGCACTAAGCGGTCGACGAGCCAAAACGAAAATGGCGGGGGACTCCCGCCTTTTTTCTTGAAGGCACTGATGTCGCCACCCGGGAGACGCATCCGGGTTTTATCTCGTTTTCCCGGAACCGGATCCTGAGTTGTGAAGACGGCAATCATCTTCGACTGCGAGTTTCTCTGCCTCGAGGGCTCACAACGCAGATTCTGGTGCGCGGCGCATGACCCCGATCCGATCATCGCACAAATCGGCGCGGCAAGGCTCGGCCTCGAAGGCGACTTCCCCGTGCTGGGCACGCACAAGGCCTACATCAGGCCGATCGACCGATTTGGCGAGAGATACGCGCTCGATCCGTTCTTCACCAGGCTGACCGGAATCACCGAAGAAGTCATCGAGGCCGAGGGCGTCGAGCTGGAAGAAGCTCTTTCCGGCATCGATCGTTTTTCCGATGGGGCTCGGTTCTGGTCCTGGGGCAAGGACGAATTGAACATGATCGCCATCAGTTGCTATGTCGCGGGCATCGAGCCTTCCATCCCGGCCAACCGGTTCGACAACGCGGTCAAGTTGCTGATCGCGGCCGGCATGCCGATCGAGGACCTGGCAAGGACGCCGAGCAACAAGCTTGCGGATTACTACGGCGTCGAACACCCGCCATTGCAGGGACATGACGCGCTCGACGATGCGCTGTCCGTGACTTACACCCTGCAGCACCTGATGAAGACTGGAAAGCTGCGGCCGGACGTCTTTGACCGTCCGTAGCCTGAAAGAGTTTGGTGGAATCCCTCTGCGCGCCTGACGCTCAGATCACCGAATCGGTCCACCGGACGATCTGTTTGGCAGCATCGCCGAAGGCCGCGTCGAGAGCGCCGACATAGGCCGGGTTGCCGCTGCCCGATACCGGTGCCGATGCAGTGAAACTCTTGGAAGCCTTCACTTCGCCGTTTCGATCGTTGAGCACGCGCACGAACAGCTCGACCTCGGCATGTTCGCCGCCGTCGACACGCACTTCGAAGGACCGGACCTCGACGATCACCTGATAGTCGATCGCCAGCCCCTCGCCCGGCTTCCCGACGCCGGCAAAGCTGCCCGAGCGCTGGAACGTCTCGGCCAGCCGCGCCTGCACGACCAGCGGCAGGCGGTCGGCCCATTGAGCGCCCTTCAAATATTGGATCGAGCGATCCGAGGGTTTGATAACGATGTTCTGGCTGTCCAGCGCCTTCAGCGCCGAAGGCTGCGCGATCAGGATTTGCTTGCGGCTATGGCCATGCGCGTCGACGGATGGCGCTGACAGTTCGAACGTGTCGAGCGGTGTGGGCTTGGCGCCCAGCACCGCACAACCGGCAACCGCCAGGACAAGCAGCGCCGCGGCTGATTTCAACCCGCCCGTTCCAAGCCTACTCAAAGTCACGCGTGATCCCCGTTGTCCCCGGATCGTAAGATCAACCCGCATTCGCGAGCAATGTTCTTGCGGCGGGCCGGCGCCGAAGTCAACGCCGCGCCCTGCCGTCGAACTGCCGAACCTCGCCTTCGCCACCCGAAAGGATGCGCTGCGGATTTCGGCTGAGATCCGTCACCGCCTCCTCGATGCGATTGATCGAGCGGCGGCTGTCCTGCACCAGCGCCTCGACATTCTGCAGCCCCTGACCGGAGAAGCGCGCCAGATTGTCGGTGATGACCCCAAGGCGGGCATTCAGCGTATCGGCGACCTGCTTGAACGATTTCAGCGTATCCCTTGCGTCGGCCAACACGCCGTCGGCCTGACCCGAGCCGAGCAGCTTGTCGACCTTGGCGAGGATGCCGTCGACCCGCACCGAGGCGTCGTTGAGCCGTTGCGCCAGGTGCCTGGCGTCCTTGATCGTCTGGTCGATGTCGTCGGCCCGATTGGCGATCTTGCCGGTCACCTGCGCGATATCGGCTGCCGCCTTGTTGGCGCTGTCGCTGGCCTTCTGGATGTTGGCTAGGGCCGTGCGGACCTGCGCCGGGTCGATACCGTCGAGCACGCCGTCGACCTTGGCCAGTGTGCCTTGCGTCTGCTTGGCGAAATCGTTGACCGATCCCACCGCCGTATCGACGTTCTTGATCACACCATCGAGCTGCCGCGAGGTTTCCTTGAGGTTCCCCGTCACCGTATCGACATTGGCAACGATGCTCTTGATCTTGTCCTTGTCGACCGCGTTGAGCAGGCCTTCCGCCGCCTTCAGCGTGCCGTCGAGCTTTCCTGAAACGCCTTTCAGCTCATCGGACAGCGCGCTGACGGCGGACAGGAATTTGTCGATACCGTCGGAATTCCTGGCCAGTGCATCGGAAAACGTCTGCACGTTGTGCACGGTCTGCGTCAGCGGCCCGCGGACGTCCTTGGTGAAGCCTTCCAGCTCCGTCAGCACCTTGTCGGCGCGGGTGAAGATGTTCTGCGCCGTCTGCAGCAAATTGGTCACCGCCGATGGATTGGCGACGATCTCGGCGACCTTGCCTTCCTTTTCGGCCTGGTCGAGCAGCTTCACTTCCTTGGGGTCGGCGCCCTTGAGCTCGATATTGGCCTGCCCTGTGAGGCCGGCAAGGCCGATATCGGCCTGCGTCGACTTGGTGATCGGCGTCATCCGGTCGATCTCGGTGTCGGCGATGGCGACAGTCGGATTGTCGACGTCGATATAGACGCGCTTGACGTCGCCGACCTTGACGCCGTTGAACAGCACGAAGCTACCGCGGCCGAGACCGGAGGCCGAGCCCGGAATGCGCACCCGAAGCAGCGTCGTCTCACCCCTGTTGCCGATCGCGGCCGTCCAATAGACGAAGCCGAAAGCCGCCAGGATCGCAACCAGCGTGAAAATGCCGACAATGACGTAGTTGGCTCTGGTTTCCATTGCTTCACTTATGGCTATGCACGTGCGGCAAGATCAAGTTGCCGGGCGCGTTTTCCGCGGAAATAGGATTTCACCCACGGTTCCTCGCTCTTCAGCATGTCGTCGATAGTGCCTTCGACCAGCACCTTTTTCTTGCCGAGCACCGCCACGTGGTCGCAGGCGGTAAACAGCGTGTCGAGGTCATGGGTCACCATGTAAACGGTCAGGTCCATGGTGTCGCGCAGCTTGACGACGAGCTCGTCGAACTCGGCCGCGCTGATCGGATCGAGGCCTGATGTCGGCTCGTCGAGAAAGACGATGTCCGGATCGAGCGCCAGCGCCCTGGCAAGGGCGGCACGCTTGATCATGCCGCCAGAGAGCTCGGAGGGGAATTTCAGGGCCGCGTCCGGCGGTAGCCCGACAAGTTCGACCTTGAGCAGCGCCAACTCGTCCATCAGCTTCCTGGGCAAATCGAGATATTCGCGCATCGGCACCTGCACGTTCTCCATCACGGTCAGCGACGAAAACAGCGCACCATGCTGGAACAGCACGCCAAGACGCATGTCGATGCGCAGCCGCTCGATATCGCTTGCCTTGTCGACATCGACGCCGAACAGTTTGATTGTTCCCGACTGCTTGGGCATCAACCCGAGAATGGTGCGCAACAGCACGGACTTGCCGGCGCCCGAGGCACCGACGAACCCCAGTATCTCGCCGCGCTTGATGTCGAGCGACAGCTTGTCGAGAATCAGCTTGTCATCGATGGCAACGGTGACGTCGCGCACCGAAAGCACGATCTCGCTCTCGTCCGGCACCTCAGTAGTGACTCCGTTGCCTTTTGCCATGTTACTAGAACTGGATCGCTGCGTAGAACATGGCAAAAAGCCCATCGAGGATGATGACGACGAAGATCGATTTCACCACCGAAGCGGTCACGTGCTGGCCGAGCGATTCGGCACTGCCGCCGACCTTCATGCCCTCGACGGAGGCAATCGTGCCGATGATCATGGCCATGAAGGGCGCCTTGATCAGCCCGGCGAAAATCGTGCTTAGATCGATTGCGACACGCAACCGGTCGATGAATGCGGCGGGCGGGATATCGGAGTAGAGCCAGGCAGCGACAATGCCGCCGCCGAGTGCGGCGAAATTGGCGATGATCGTCAGGCATGGCAAGGCGATCACCAGCGCCACAAGACGCGGAAAGACCAGGACGCCGATCGGGTTGAGGCCGATGACCTTCAGCGCATCGACCTCCTCGCGCATCTTCATGGAACCGATTTCGGCGGTGATCGCGCTGCCGGAGCGGCCGGCGATCATGATTGCCGTCATCAGCACGCCGAGTTCGCGCAGGATCAGCACGCCGACGAGATCGACGACGAAGATGTCGGCGCCGAAATAGCTGAGCTGATAGGCGCCCTGCTGAGCAACGATGGCGCCGACTATCGCCGACATCAACACCACCACGGGGATCGCGCCGACGCCCATGCGATCGATCTGGTTGAAGATCGCCGCCGGATTGACGGCATGACCGCGGCCGAGCTTCATTTGCGCGCCACGGATGGTGGCGCCCAATATATTCATCGAAGCGAGGAAATCGTCGCGCATCTCGTAGACGCGCCGGCCAACCGCCTCCAGCGCCCGAATGACGATGTTGGGCGGCCGCGCCGGTCCGGATTCGGGTTCGCGCCGGACAGCTTCGTTGACCGCGTCGAGCAGGATGGAAGCGATCTCGCTCTGGCCTTGCAGCCGGACCTCGACGTTCTTCTTCTCGAAGGCGCTGACCAGCCGGTCGATTAGCCAGGCGCCGGCGGTATCGATTTTTTCGATTTTCGAAAGATCGAGCGCCAAAGTCTTGAAACCGCTTCGTTTCTCGATTTTGCGCATGTCGGCGTCGATCAGCGCCACGGTCCGTGTCGTCCAGATACCTGAGAACGCGCAGCCGAAGACATCACCCTCCTCGCCGACCGCCACGCGCGGGTCGTGGTCAGCCCCTGAGGCGGCCGTGCCGCTTGCGTCGCGTTTGCCGATGGTCAACATGGCGTCCTGTTTAACCTGATGGGTCTGACCTTGTCGATTTGCCGACAACCCTTCTCGCATAGCCGGAGCAGAAAAATATGGCGCGTGTCATTTCGGTCGAGGCCGAGCGGTTTCCGATCGCCGGAACCTTCACCATTTCGCGCGGCTCCAAGACCGAGGCCGAGGTGATCACCTGCACGATCAGCCAGGGTAGTCATAGCGGGCGCGGCGAATGCGTTCCTTATAAGCGCTATGGTGAGACCATGGACGGTGTCCGTGACGCGATAGAGGCGATGCGCGACCGGATCGCCGGCGGCATGGACCGAACCGCCCTGCTTGACGCAATGCCTGCCGGAGCGGCGCGCAACGCCATAGACTGTGCCCTTTGGGACCTTGAAGCCAAGATCAGCGGCAATCCGGTGGCGGACGCAATCTGGCCGGCCCCGTTGCATCAACTCGAGACCGCCTACACGCTGTCGCTCGGCGAACCCGAAGCGATGGCGGCACAGGCTCGCGCCAATGCCGGCCGGCCGCTGCTCAAGGTCAAGATCGGCGGCGACGACGACATCGCCCGCATCCGGGCGGTGAGACAGGCCGCGCCCGAGAGCCGACTGATCCTCGATGCCAATGAAGGTTGGACCGACGACAACATTGTTGGCAACTTCGCCTTTGCCGCCGAACAGGAAATCGCCCTGATCGAGCAGCCGCTACCGGCGGGCCGGGACGGCATTCTGCGCCACATAGCGCATCCGGTGCCGATCTGCGCCGACGAGAGCGTTCATGAAGCAAGCAACCTCGAAGCGCTTGTCGGTCTCTACGACGCCGTCAACATCAAGCTCGACAAGTCCGGCGGGCTGACAGCGGCGCTCACCTTGCGCGACCGCGCCCGTGAATTGGGTTTTGGCGTCATGGTCGGCTGCATGGTCGGCACGTCACTGGCAATGGCGCCGGCGGTGCTGCTCGCGCAAGGAGCCGATTTCGTCGACCTCGACGGTCCGCTGCTGCTTGCCCGGGATCGTGTGCCGGGCCTCGTTTACCAGGGATCGCTCGTCTCACCCCCGGATCGGGCGTTGTGGGGCTGAGCGCGCGGCAAGCCCGATCAGCACGAGGCCAATGATCGCGATCGGGATCATCGCCAGGAACCCGTCGACGCCAAGGCGGTCATAGAGCGGACCGGAAGCCAGTGTGACGGCGGCCATGAAGAAGCCGTTGAAGAAATAGGCAATGCCTTGCGCGGCACCCGTGCGCTCTTCGGAGACGGTCTCGGCGATCATCTTCTGCAGGCCGATCAGCACCATTGCGACAGACACCGAATGCAGCGACTGCACGGCGAAGAAGCCGCCGACGCCAAGGCCGAGCGGCCACACCAGCGGAAAAGCGATCCAACGCACGATCGAACCGATTCCGGCAATGAGCATGACCCGGACGACGGGTACGGAGGCGAATATGCGATTGAAAAACAGGAACATGCAGACCTCGGACACCACGCCCCATGCCCATAGCAAACCGACGAGGGAATCGCTGATGCCGATCGATTTCCAATAGATCGAGACGAAGCCGTAGAGGAAGGCATGGCTGGCGGTGATGATGCCAACGCCAAGCGTGAAATAGAGAAAATAAGCATTGAATAGCCCCGGCGCCGCGTGCTGGATTTCCGCCGCCGACAACGGCGAGGCCTTGCGCGGCCGCCCCATGCGCGGCGCCAGCAGGCCTGCGGCGAGTGCCGCGCCAAGGGCAAGGAATATGATCACCGGAACGGCTTGAGGGCCGCTGGCCGCCAGGATGAAGCCGCCCGCGACATTGGCCAGGAGATAGCAGATCGACCCCCATTTGCGCATGCTCGCATAATTGGAACCGAAGCGGCGCACGCCCGAAAGCGCCAGCGAATCGGCGATCGGCGAATGCGGCGTCCAGACAATGGTCAGCAACAACGACACTGCCAGCACCGTCGCGTAGGTCGGTGTCAGGAAGTACCCTGCGGAGAGCAGCAGCGAGGCTGCGACCAGCACGACATAGACATCGGCGCGGTCCCTGGCTCGGTCGGCGAGCGTCGTCAGCAGCGGCGTCGTCACCACGCGCAGGAACATCGGCGCCGCCAGGATGACCGCGATCTGTTCGGCGTGAAATCCCTTGGCCTGCAGCCAAAGCGGGAAATAGGGCAAATGGGTGCCAAGTGATATGAACAACGTGCCGAAGATCAGGCTCATGCGCAGCTCAAAACGGCTCGGCTTCACGAGTTGTTCGGGCGAAAGCGGTGGCAGCGACATGAATCGATCCAATGACGCTGCGCTCAACGACCGGCGAGCAGCGCAAACCGATCCTTAACATGAGGAAAAACCGGGCGAAACCGGCTGGACCAGTCGATTGGCACCAGAAAGTTCAGGGCCGGCTTCCGCCTCAGGCGGCCTGCACTACCCTGTCCTCGATGAGCATCGGGATGAAGGGCTCGTCAGGCGCTTCAGGCAGGATATGCGCCCATGTCAGGATTTCCATGCGGCCGTCGAAATGCTCGACCACGGCGGTGCAGCTCTCCACCCAGTCACCGGTGTTGATATATTGCACGTCGCCATAGCTTTCGATGGCGGCATGGTGGATGTGCCCGCAGATGACGCCGTCGACATGCGAGCGTCGCGCTTCCTCGCTGAGCACCGTCTGGAACAAGCCGATGAAGTTCACCGCCTTCTTGACCTTGACCTTGGCCCAGGACGAAAACGACCAGTAAGGCAGGCCGAGCAGCTGTCGCAGCCGCGTGATCAGCCGGTTGACCTGCATGGCGGCGTCATAGGCATGGTCGCCGAGATAGGCTAGCCAACGCTGGTTGTGGACGACGGTGTCGAACTGGTCGCCATGAATGACCAGCAGCTGCCGGCCATCGGCGGTTTCGTGGATAGCACGGTCGGCAACGACGATGCCGCCGAAATGCACGCCCTGGAACTGGCGGGCGAATTCGTCGTGATTGCCGGCGATATAGGTGATCGAGGCTCCCTTGCGCGCCTTGCGCAACAGTTTCTGCACCACGTCATTGTGGCTTTGCGGCCAGTGCCAGCTGCGCCTCAGGCGCCAACCGTCGACGATATCGCCGACAAGGTAGATGATGTCGGCATCGTGGTAGCGCAGGAAATCGATCAGGAAATCGGCCTTCGCCGCCTTCGAGCCCAGATGGACATCGGAAATGAACATGCTGCGGAAAGTGCGGGGCTCTTGGCCTGGCATCGCGGATCACCCTTGCTTTCGAGCAGCCTATGCCCCGATTCATGCAACAACCGTATGACGGTTGCGATTGGTCCAGCGCTGGCGCTAGCCTGCCGGGCAAATCAAAGGAGAAATCGTCATGGATCTCGGTATCCGCGGAAAGAAGGCCATCGTCTGCGCTTCGAGCAAAGGGCTCGGGCGTGGCTGCGCCATGGCGCTGGCCGAAGCAGGCTGCGACATCGTCGTCAATGGGCGCAATGCGGAGCTGGTCGCCAAAACCGCCGCGGAGCTCCGCCAGCGCCATGGCGTGACGGTGACGGAAGTCGTCGGCGACGTTTCGAAGCCGGAGGTACAGAAGGCGTTGCTCGCCGCCTGTCCGGAACCCGACATCCTCGTCAACAACAATGGCGGGCCGCCGCTTCGCGATTTCCGCGAGCTCGATCGTGGAAAAATCCTCGAAGGTGTTACCCAGAACATGGTGACGCCGATCGAAATGGTGCAGGCGGTCATCGACGGCATGGCGACGCGCGGCTTCGGGCGCATCGTCAACATCACCTCGCTGTCGGTCTATGTACCGATTCCCGGCCTTGACCTCTCATCGGGCGCGCGCGCCGGTCTGACATCGTTCCTTGCCGGCGTGGCGCGCACGGTGATCGAGCGCAACGTGACCATAAACAGCCTGCTGCCGGGCAAGCTCGACACCGACCGGCTGCGCGGCCCGCATGAGGCCGGTACGCCAGAGGACCCGAAGGCGTCCGCGGCGCGCAAGACCCGCATCAGTGCCGACGTACCGGCCAAGCGGCTCGGCACGCCCGAGGAATTCGGCCAGATCTGCGCCTTCCTGTGCTCTGTCCACGCCGGCTATCTGACCGGACAGAACATACCCGTCGATGGCGGTCTCTACGTCAGCGCATTTTGACCGGCGCGCCTGCGAAGGCGCGCACCTGATTTCGCATGAAACAACCATAACAACCTGATAAATATTCGATTTTGGCGTGCCGGTATTTAAAGCTGCCGGCGCGTCAATTAGCGTCGCGAAAAACCTTGGCCTCATGCTAAAAGGACTCCCGAAGCAGGTTTCGAGGAGCGGCCGCATGGAAGGCGAGAACAAGAAAACGGCACGTTCGGACCTCGACGAAGCCGCCCTCTACTTCCACAAACACCCGACGCCGGGAAAGCTCGAGATCCAGGCGACCAAGCCGCTCGGCAACCAGCGCGATCTGGCGCTCGCCTATTCGCCCGGCGTCGCCGCCCCTTGCCTCGAGATCCGCGACAATCCGGCGACCGCCGCCGACTACACGGCGCGCGCCAATCTGGTCGGCGTCGTGTCGAACGGCTCGGCCGTGCTCGGCCTCGGCAATATCGGGCCGCTGGCCTCCAAACCGGTGATGGAGGGCAAGGCGGTCCTGTTCAAGAAGTTCGCCGGCATCGACGTCTTCGACATCGAGATCGACGCGCCGGAAATCGAGCGCATGGTCGAAACGGTTGCCGCACTGGAACCGACCTTCGGCGGCATCAACCTCGAGGACATCAAGGCGCCGGAGTGTTTTGAAGTCGAAGAACGCCTGAAGGCTCGCATGAGCATACCGGTGTTCCATGACGACCAGCACGGCACCGCCATCATCGTCGCCGCCGCCGTGCTCAACGGGCTGGAATTCGCCGGCAAGACCATTTCGGACATCAAGGTCGTCACCTCCGGCGCGGGTGCCGCCGCCCTTGCCTGCCTCAACCTGCTCGTTTCGCTCGGAGTGCGCGTCGAGAACATTTGGGTCACCGACCGTTTCGGCGTCGCCTACAAGGGCCGTGTCGACGAGATGGACCGCTGGAAAGACCCTTATGTAAAGGACACCGAGGCGCGCACGCTGGCCGACGTCATTGCCGGCGCCGATGTGTTTCTCGGCCTCTCGGCCGCCGGCGTGCTGAAGCCGGAGCTGCTGCGACACATGGCGCCGAAGCCGTTGATCCTGGCGCTGGCCAATCCCAATCCGGAGATCATGCCGGAAGTGGCGCGCGCGGCTCGTCCTGACGCCATGATCTGCACCGGCCGGTCCGATTTTCCCAATCAGGTCAACAACGTCCTTTGCTTTCCATACATCTTCCGTGGTGCACTCGACTGCGGCGCCAGCGCCATCAATGAGGAGATGAAGATGGCGGCGGTGCGGGCGATCGCCGCCCTTGCCCGCGAAGAACCTTCCGATGTCGCTGCGCGCGCCTATTCGGGCGAGACACCGATCTTCGGACCCGAATTCCTGATCCCCTCGCCCTTCGACCCGCGCCTCATCCTGCGCATCGCGCCGGCCGTCGCCAGGGCAGCCTGCGAGACCGGTGTGGCGACGCGGCCGATCACCGACTTCGCCGCCTATATCGACAAGCTCAACCGCTTCGTCTTCCGCTCCGGCCTGGTGATGAAGCCGGTGTTCTCCTCCGCCAAGGCTTCCAGTGCCAAACGCGTCATCTACGCCGACGGCGAGGACGAGCGTGTCCTGCGTGCCGCCCAGGTTGTGCTTGAGGAAGGCATCGCCGAGCCGATCCTGATCGGCCGTCCGCATGTCATCGAGGTCAGGCTGAAGCGTTATGGCTTGCGCATCAAGCCTGGTGTCGATTTCGGCCTGATCAATCCAGAGGACGATCCGCGCTACCGCTACTATGTCGATCTCCTGATCGAGCTCGCCGGCCGCCGCGGCGTGACGACGGAGGCCGCGCGTACCATGGTGCGCACCGACAACACAGTGATCGCGGCGTTGGCACTGAAGCGCGGCGATGCCGACGCCATGGTCTGCGGCCTCGAAGGCCGTTTCGAGCGGCATTTGCGCAACGTGACGCTGATCATCGGGCCGCGCACCGGCATCAAGGACCGGGACCTGTCGACCCTTTCCATGCTGATCTCGCAGCGCGGCATCATCTTCCTCACCGACACCCACGTCTCCGTCGACCCGACGGCGGATGAAATCGCCGAGATGACCGTGCTGGCGGCGGAAGAAATCCAGCGTTTCGGCATCGAGCCGAAGGCGGCACTGCTGTCGCATTCGGATTTCGGCTCGCGCGATTCGCCGAGCGCGCTGAAGATGCGTCAGGCCGCGGCCATTCTGGCGCGCATCGCGCCGGAGCTGCAGTGCGACGGCGAAATGCATGCCGATTCCGCTTTGTCGGAGCATCTGCGCCAGCGCGTCTATCCGCATTCGCGTCTGAAGGGCGAAGCCAATCTCCTGGTGTTCCCGAACCTCGATTCGGCCAACATCACGCTGACGGCGCTGCGAGCCATGATGGATGCCCTGCATGTCGGCCCCATCCTTCTCGGCACCGACAAGCCGGCCCACATATTGACGCCCTCGGTAACCTCGCGCGGCGTCGTCAACATGACGGCGCTGGCAGTGGTCGAAGCCGCACACAAGGCGCAGGCGATCGCCAATCTGGACTGAACCGGCTCTCGCGACCGGATTGGTCCAGCCCCAGTTGATCAAGGCTAGGTAGCGCCGCGGACCGCGTTGGCCGGATTGAGTGTTGCGAACCAACAACTCTTAACCGTGAAGTCCGGCATCGAACGAATGCGGATTTCACGGGAAGGAGCAATTTGATATGGTCACGCCGTCTGATTAGGCGGTGAGAGTGTCATGAGAGCCCTGTTGCTCGCTTCGGCAATGCTGACTGTGACTGGCGTAGAGGCGTTCGCCGCCGACGCCATCGGGTTGGAGCCGGCCGTGTATGACTGGTCCGGCGTCTATGTCGGCGGGCATCTTGGCTATGGTTTTGGCAGCACCGACGCGACCTACAACCTGCCAAACACGCCAACGATCCGGGGCACGCAGGATTACGACATCGACGGCTTTCTGGGCGGCGTCCAGATCGGCTACAATTACCAGGTCAACTCCGCGGTTCTGGGGATCGAGGCCGATATTTCGGGCGCCGATATCAAGGGACATTCCGACGAGGTCAATGTAGGCGGAGGCGATGTCTACGACACCAAGGTGGATTGGTTCGGAACGATCCGCGCCAGGGCGGGGTATGCGTTCGACAGCACCCTTATTTACGGGACCGGCGGCCTCGCTTTCGGAGGTGTCGAGAACCAATATCTCGATGGGCCCGCCAACAGCTATTCCGAAAAGAGCACCAAGGTTGGCTGGACGATTGGCGCGGGGCTGGAGCAGGCAATCACCGATCATTGGTCGGCAAATGCCGAATATCGATATGTCGATCTGCGGGACCAGACCATCAACTACGGACCCAACTCCAATACGACCTTCGACAACACGTTCAGTACCGTCAGGATCGGGATGAACTACAAGTTCTGACGGCCCGCCCGGCCATTGCCGGGACTGATGGGCGCCATCCAATGCGCGCCGCTTCTCAGCCGGCGACAAGTCGACTTCCGAAATGGACGATTAACCGCGAACGGGTTAGCCTTGGCGACCAGAAGACAAGCGGGATCGAGACGGATGGCAACCGGAGGTTTGAAGCAGGCGCATGCTGCCGTGCTGCTTGGCATCCTGCTGTCCGGCGCAGCGGTCAGCGAGCCGCAGGCCGCCTCACGGATCTGCCGGCAACTGGAGGCCGACCTCGCCGCGGCCTCACGCGGCGGTGGCGGTGGCCCGGCACTGGTCCGGAAATATGACGCCGCGATCGAAAGGCAGCGCGAACAGATCTCGAAGGCTCGCGGTCAGGCGAACAATGCCGGCTGCGGGTTCTCGTTGTTTTCGCGCAACATCAACCAGTGTGCCGGGCTGAACGCCACCATCGAGCGCATGAACGCCAATCTCGACAGTTTGCAGGCCAAGCGTGCCCAACTCGCCGGCGGCGGCTCACGCCGCGACCGGGGCCGTATCCTGGCGGCGCTCGATGCCAATGACTGCCGTGACGATGCGGCGGCACCCCGCCGCGCGCCTCCGCAGGAAGCCAATCGTGAAGAAGGGGGTAATGCCAACCTCTTCGACCAGCTTTTCGGCGGCAACCGGCAGATCGATACGCTGGATCAGCCTGACGATTCCGGCGAGGAACGCGATGTCAGCCGCGTCCTCAACCAGCCCGGCATTCCTGACGTTGCGAGCAACGGCGGCGAATTCCACACCAGTTGCGTGCGCACTTGCGACGGCTATTTCTTCCCCATGTCGAACGCAGCCTCGGCCGGCGATTTCGAGCGCGACCAGAAGAATTGCGAATCGGCCTGCCCCGGCACGGAGATGCAGGTCTTCTATTCGCGCGGCATGGACGACGATTCGGCATCGATGACGTCATCGGTCACCGGCAGGCCCTATGGCGAACTGCCGACCGCCTATCTCTACAAACAGGCCAACATGTCGCGGCCACCCGCTTGCGGCTGCAATGCCGCGCAGAATTTCCAGATCATTGGCGGCAACCCGCCAAGCCAGCAACAATCACCGCCCGAACCGGATACGGCGCCGATTGTTCCGGTGCCGGCCTCGAAGCCTGATCCGGGTGCCGACCCCGAGACCTTGGCCAATATGGATGGCGGGCTCGATCGTGAAGCCATCAAGCGCCTTTCGGCCAAGCCGGTGGCATCGCCCGTTTCGGCCGTGCCTCCGGAACAGCGCAAGGTCAGGGTCGTCGGGCCAACGTTCCTTCCCGACCCATCAGCGGCAATAGATCTGCAAGCTCCGGCCCCGAAGGCAGTCCGGTAAGGGCAAGCCTGAGCGGCATGAACAGCGATTTGCCCTTGCGGCCGGTCGCTTCCCTGATCTTGCCGGTCCAATCCTTCCAGACCGTCCCGTTCCATGGCTCCTCAGGCAGGAGATCGAGCGCATGGTGCAGAAAATCGCGGTCGTCATCGGAAAATTCGGGCTTCTCCTGCGGCCCTTCGCGCAGGACACGCCACCAGGCAACCGCATCGGCCAGCCGGTCGAGATTGCCGCGCACCGCCAGCCAGAACGGTTCGGCGCGTTCGCCGGAAATACCCAGCACCATCAGCCGGTCCCGCGCCTCGTCGAACGGCATACGGTGCAGCAGCACCCGGTTGAGCACGAACAATTCGGCCGGATCGAACTTGGACGACGATTTCGAGGTCGCGGCCGGGTCGAAATGGCCGGCGAGTTCGGCCAAGTCATTCGCGGCCGCGACATTCTCCGACGTGCCGACCAGCACGGCCAGCGAAGCGACGGCCATCGGCTCGATGCCGTCCTCGCGCAGGCTCTCGATGGAAAGCGCGCCGGTGCGCTTCGACAGCCCCTCGCCCGAGACGGTGGTCAGGAGATTGTGGTGGCCGAAGACCGGCGGCTCGGCACCCAGCGCCTTGAGCAGGGCGATCTGCACGCCGGTGTTCGTGACATGATCGTCGCCGCGGATGACGTGGCTGACGCCCATCTCGATGTCGTCGACGACGGAGGGTAGCGTGTAGAGATAGGTGCCGTCCTCACGCACCAGAACCGGATCGGACAGCGAAGCCAGATCCACCGTCTCCTCGCCACGCACCAGATCGTGCCAGTGGATATCGGTACGCTCCGGCTGCAGCGGATCGCTGGAGAAATTGGGCAGCAGGAAACGCCAGTGGGGCCGGCGCCCGTCGGCCTGATATTCGGCCACCTGCTCTGTCGTCAGCGCCAATGCCTCGCGGCCATAGACCGGCGGCAGGCCTCGCGTGCGGCGCACCTTGCGCCTGAGATCGAGTTCTTCCGGCGTTTCGTAGCAGGCGTAGAGGACACCCGCCGCCTTCAGCCGCTCGACCGCCGCGTCATAGATTTCGAAGCGCCGCGACTGATACTCGGTGGCATCCGGGAAAATCCCCAGCCAGTGCAGGTCGTAAAGGATGGCGTCGGCGAATTCCTGCTTCGAGCGGGCGATGTCGGTGTCGTCGAAGCGCTGGATGAAGCGGCCCTTGTTGTTGAGGGCAAACAACCAGTTGAACAGAGCGGTGCGCGCATTGCCGATATGGATGCGGCCGGTCGGTGACGGGGCGAAACGAACGGTAACTGTCATGAGCGGGGCGTACCGGATGCCTTTGTGATTGACAAGATGCGCCCCCGCGCCGTGCCGCAGACATAGAACATGGCGGCTGGAATGAAAAGACCGGCCGGATGCGTCTCTGGCGGCGCATGGGCGGCGGTCGGCCGACTGAGCCGACGAAGAGATGGTTGAAGCGATCAGCGGCCGATGTCGTCGGAGCTGAGGCGGGTCAGCGGTCGCCCATCAAGCCGCCGATAGCGATGTCGCCGGAGCGAACCGCTTCGGTGACCTCGGGGATTCGCGAGCGGACCATCGTTCCCCCGGCA
Organism: Mesorhizobium sp. B3-2-1; assembly: GCF_006439515.1. Classification (NCBI taxonomy): domain Bacteria; kingdom Pseudomonadati; phylum Pseudomonadota; class Alphaproteobacteria; order Hyphomicrobiales; family Phyllobacteriaceae; genus Mesorhizobium; species Mesorhizobium sp. B3-2-1. Next base: position 183,667 of record NZ_VFTI01000002.1, read on the forward strand.
TAACGGAAGAAGAGATTCCTGTAGCCGAAGAGGTGAGGCATGAATCGGCTCTGGGTCTGCCCGGTGATGCCCACGCAGCCCATATCCCGCGCAGCCGCGACAAGGCCATCCAGCGTCGCGCCCCAGTGGTGTCCAGAAGCCTGGATTTGCAACAGGCTCGCCATGTCGCCGGCTTGACCATAGAAGGCATAGCAACCGAGCATTTTGCCCGTCTCGTCGTAAGTTCCGCCGAAATGAAGTGGGCCGTCGGCCCGCTTCTCGGCCGCCAGTGCGAGCAGCCGCGGCAACTCGCCGTCCCTCCAACTCGGCCGAAGAGCGTAATCGGACAGGAGGGTCGGCAGCCGCTCGGCAAATTGCGCGGCATTGATCGCCTCGGCATGGACCCGTTGCGACGATGAAGGCTGGACGGGCGGTTCAAACCTTCCCTTCGCGAGGGCGTCGAATGCCCTCGCGAGGGGATCGAGTGCCAGGCGAGGCATGCGGGGCCATTTGCGATGCAATGCGGCGGCGGCCATCGCGGCCGGCCGGAAAACATAGGTCCATCCCAGACAATGGACCGGCAGGAGTTGGTATTTCATCGGACGCGCGAAGGCCAGAGATACGCGGTTGGCCGAATCGGTCAGCTGCAGATCGAATTCACCTCGATGCAAGGCACGCAGCAATTGCGGTCCTGCAGAGCCGTGATCGACGCCAGTGTCTGCCATGAACGACCGATGATCGCCGCATTCAATGCCGCTCCGTTGAGCTCGTAACGGGCCTTCAGGACACCAAGGAACCCACCTAGATCGCCCTGCCGGTTGATATGCACAAGAGCGTTGCTCTCACCGGACTGGCGGGCAGGGTCGAGATAGATCCTTCTCATTTACTAGGCCGTCTCCACGATCGCGCGATCGAGGAGGTGGCGCAGCCGCCGGCGAAACTTTGTCAGGAAGAGTGCGGCGACGCGCTCGAGATCTTCGGCGGCGAGCGGCCGAAACGAGCCGTTCCGAGATTCCAGCACCGATGGCGCAGCCACCTTTTCCATGCCGGTAGTTTCGGAAACAAGATGCATTGTGAAAGCCGCTTAGGTTGCCATTTTTAGCATACGGCAACCAAAAGTAGAGACAACGAATCTCGGTCGGTAGCGTAAACAGACGTCTCGAACTCGATATCTGGAAAGGACTCCACTGGCGGATTTGCCCAGCCGGCATACGCCAGGCGACTGGGGGGACGTCTCGCAGCGCGTGATGGAGATGGCCCCCGGCCGAAGCCGGAGGCCATGTCAGGTCAGCTGACCAGGCCTTTAGTCAGCTCCAGCGCCTGGCGCTCGAACAGGCGGCGGTAGATGCCGCCCTTCAGGCGGATCAAATCGTCGTGCGAACCTTCCTCGACGATCTTGCCGCGATCGAAGACCAACAGCCTGTCGAGCGCCCTCACCGTCGAAAGCCGGTGCGCGATGACCAGCGTCGTGCGGCCGACCATCAGCCGTTCCATCGCCTGCTGGATCAGCACCTCGGATTCCGAATCGAGGCTCGAAGTCGCCTCGTCCAGGATCAGGATGCGCGCATCGGCCAGGAAAGCGCGGGCAATCGCCACACGCTGGCGCTCGCCGCCCGACAGCTTCACGCCACGCTCGCCGACCAGCGTGCCATAGCCCTTCGGCAGGTTGGCGATGAAGTCGTGCGCGCTCGCCAGCCTGGCGGCATGCTCGATCTCGTCCTGCGTTGCGCCTGGCCTGCCATAGGCGATGTTTTCCGCCAGCGAACGGTGGAACAGGATCGGTTCCTGCTGGACGATCGCGATCTGGCCTCGCAGCGACGCCTGGGCGACCTGCGAGATATCCTGGCCGTCGATCACGATCTGGCCCGCTCCAACGTCATAGAGCCGCTGGATGAGCTTGACGAAAGTGGTCTTGCCCGAACCCGAGTGACCGACCAGCCCGACACGCTCACCCGGCGCGATGTCGACCGAAAAGTCGCGGTAGAGCGGCGACCGGTGATTGCCGTAGTGAAAGGTGACGTCGTCGAAGGCGATGTGGCCCTGCGTGATGGCAATCGGTCCGGCGCCGGGCTGATCCTCGATGCCCAGCGGTTCCGACTGGAAATCGACCAGTTCCTCCATGTCGTTGATCGAACGCTGCAAATTGCGGATATGCGTGCCGATATCCCTGAGATAGCCTTGCAGCACGAAGAACGAGGTCAGCACGAAAGCGACATCGCCGGCGCTCGCCTGCCCCCATGACCACAGCATCAGCGCCAGGCCGATCACCGCGGCCCGCATGACCAGCAGCAGCGCCCCTTGCGTGGTGCCGTTGATGGTGCCGCGCACCCAGGTCCGCCGTGTGCGGGCGCGCCATTTGGCGACCACCCTGGCGAGGCGGCGCTCCTCGCGTTCCTCTGCGCCAAAGCCCTTGACCACGGCGTTGCAGCTCACTGCGTCGGCCAGCGAGCCACCGAGACGCGTGTCCCAGGTGTTGGCAAGCCTTGCCGCCGGCGCGACATAGCCGAGCGACAGCATCGCAGTCACCACGATGAACAGCACCGAGCCGGCAGCAACGACCGCGCCCATCAGCGGCCAGAACCAACCGAGCAGCAGCGTCGAACCAGCAAGCATCACCACCGACGGCAACAGCGCGATCAGGACGGTGTCGTTGAGCAGGTCGAGCGCCCACATGCCGCGCGTCACCTTGCGCACCGTCGAGCCGGCAAAACTGTTGGCATGCCAATCGGTCGAAAAGCGCTGAACGCGATGGAAGGCGTCCGCCGCGATGTCGGCCATCATCTTGAGTGTCAACTCAACGATGCCCATGAAGGCAAGATTGCGCAACATGACACCAGTCAGCGCCAGCGCCATCAAGATGAAGAATGCCGTCATCGCGGCGTTCCAGGCAATGGCATCCGCTCCGGCGCTGCTGGCGACGGCGTCGATCAGCCGGCCGGAATAGAGCGGTGTCAGCACGTCGGCCAGTGTCGACAGCAGGAAACCGCCCGTGATCAGCGAAAGCCGCCACGGCTGGCGCCGCCAATGGGTTAGTGTGAAGCCAAGAACGCTGCGAAAGGCGCTCGCGCGCAAATCGATCTTAAAACGAGCCATGATGTCATTCGGGCGCAAACGAGCCCGATCCCAATAAGGTCGAAAGTTGAAAACCGCGCTGGGGCCAGTTGCCCGTGAATGCGGAGGTTCGGCTATGGTTGGTCGCCTGCCCATGGGCGGCGATCGGCAGCGGAAAATGCCTTTTCTGCGTCCGGTGTGGTTCCGATACTTCGGAACACCGGCGCAGACCTAGGCCTCACAGCCTCGCATAACGATGTCAAATCCTGGCATTCGGTCCTCCCTGAAGGGAATCGCGGAAAGGCCCTTATAGGGATGCTTCGATCGCTCGCCAAGGCAAGCCACGGTCAAAAGCACGTCTGGCCCAGCCGATGAGGCGATTTTGCAACAGTCGAGGCTTGTGCCTATCGTCGTTGCAGGGTGTTCACCCCGGCAGGCCATCAACAGGTCGGAGGTCGTTCGGAAATCGACCCGCAGCAGTCGGCGTGGTTGCACACTCGCCCGCGGCATCGCGCACTCCCGCTCAGCAAGCGAAAGGACGCCTATCCACGATCCCTGAAACGGTTGGTGATGGGATAGCGGCGGTCGCGGCCAAAATTCTTCCTGGTGATCTTCACACCCGGCGCCGCCTGCCGGCGCTTGTATTCGGCGATGTAGAGCAAGTGCTCGATGCGCGTCACCGTCGCCCGGTCATGGCCGCGTGCGACGATGTCGTCGACGCCCATCTCGTTCTCGACCAGACATTCCAGAATATCGTCCAGCACCGGATAGGGCGGCAGCGAATCCTGATCGGTCTGGTTCTCGCGCAGTTCGGCCGACGGCGCCTTGTCGATGATGTTCTTCGGGATCACCTCGCCCGAAGGCCCGAGCGCGCCCGGCGGCACATGGCTGTTGCGCCAGCGCGACAGCGCATAGACCTGCATCTTGTAAAGGTCCTTGATCGGATTGAAGCCGCCATTCATGTCGCCGTAGAGCGTGGCGTAGCCGACCGACATCTCGCTCTTGTTGCCCGTGGTGACCACCATCGAGCCGAACTTGTTGGAGATCGCCATCAGGATGGTGCCGCGCGCGCGGCTCTGCAAATTCTCCTCGGTGATGCCTTCCTTGGTGCCTTCGAACAACTGCGTCAGCGTATGCAGAAATCCTTCAACCGGCTCGAAGATCGGCACGATGTCATAGCGGCAGCCGAGCGCACGGGCGCAGTCCTCGGCATCCCTCAGCGAATCCTTCGAGGTGTAGCGATAAGGCATCATGACAGCACGCAGCCGCTCCTCGCCGAGCGCGTCGACCGCAAGGGCGGCACAGATCGCCGAATCGATGCCACCAGAGAGGCCAAGCACCACATTCTTGAAGCCGTTCTTGTTGACGTAGTCGCGCAGGCCGAGCATGCAGGCGCGATAGTCGGCCTCCTCCTTGTCCGGGATTTTCGACATCGGGCCTTGCGAACAGATCCAGCCGTTATCAGTACGTTTCCAGGTGGTGACGTCGACCGCGTCCTCGAACTGGCTCATCTGGAAGGCGAGCGTCTTGTCGGCACCGATGGCGAAGGAGGCGCCGTCGAAGATCAGCTCGTCCTGGCCGCCGAGCTGGTTGGCATAGATCATCGGCAATCCGCATTCGATGACTTGCTTGATGACGACCTGGTGGCGAACGTCGATCTTGGCGCGATAATAGGGTGAGCCATTCGGGACCAGCAGGATCTCCGCGCCGCTTTCGGCCAGCGTCTCGCAAATGCCGGCCTCGCCCCAGATGTCTTCGCAGATCGGTATGCCGATGCGCACGCCCCGGAAATTGACCGGCCCCTGGACCTCGGGCCCGGCCTGGAAGACGCGCTTCTCGTCGAACTCGCCGTAATTCGGCAGGTCGAGCTTGTAGCGTTCGGCGATGATCTTGCCGCCATCGGCGAAGATGATGGAATTATGTGTGCCGCTCTTTCGCTTCAGCGGTGTGCCGATGATAACGCCCGGACCGCCATCGGCGGTATCCCTGGCAAAATCGTCGGCCGCCCGCTCGCATGCCCTGAGAAAGGCCGGCTTCAGCACCAGATCCTCCGGCGGATAGCCTGCGAGGAAAAGCTCGGTATAGAGCACGAGATCGGCGCCCTGGCGGGCAGCATCCGCCCTCGCCTCGCGCGCTTTGGCGAGGTTGCCGGCGACGTCACCGACCGTCGGGTTGAGCTGGGCAATGGCGATACGCAGTATGTCGAGCTTCTTGGTCATGCCTGCTGACTTAGCGCGGCAAAATCCGCCCCGCAATGGCGTTCGCTTGGACCAATTCAGAGCGTCAATCGTCGCCCATATAGTCGCGCAACGATTGCGGTGAATGGTTCTCTCCGATCGACATCGCCAGGATGCGCGAGAGATGCCTGCGCGGCAGGCCTGTCTCATCGGCCCATCGGTTCATCTGGACCTGGATCTTGTCGAGATCCTTCTTCGATGTCGGATTTTCGGCGATGTCGAGGCCCGCGTCGCGAAGGGCGGCCACCATGTCGGCCGAAATGACGAAAGCATCCCAGCCCAGCCAGCGCAGCAAATACTGGCCGGTGTTGCCGCCGAGCCGGCTGCCATGCTTGCCGAGGTAGGCCATCAGCCCGACCTGATCATTGGCGGGCCATTCGGCGAGAAAATTGCCGAAGCCGCCATGTTCCCTGGACACGCGTTCGACGAAAGCGGCGTTGTCGCGAACGGATTTTATCTTTTGCGGATTGCGCACGATGCGTTGATCCGACGCCAGGTCGTGCCAGAAATCGTCGGGCTGGAACAACAGCCGCTTGGGCTCGAAGCGCAGGAACGCCTCTTCGAATCCCGGCCATTTCTGCTCGACGACCCGCCAGACGAAGCCGGCCGCGAAGACGCGCTCGGCCATCGTCGAGAGGATACGGTCATCGGTGATGTCGGCCACCGCCGCATTGTCGGGCATCGGCCCCAACAGGGAGGTCAGTTCCGCCTCACCGCCCTTGCGATTTGCCGCGCGAGCGCGAATTTTCTTGAAGTCGGCCATCGGTCCCCCTCGGTTCGCCTCAATCTAGCACTTCCCGCCCGGGCCGGCAGCCTCTACCTCTAGCGCAGCAAAGCGCTTGGAGACGGCCATGAACAAGACGATCGACGATCTGGCGAACCGCTGGCTGAGGCGAAAGCCGGATGGGCTGAGCCAGCTCGAAAGCCGGGTGCTGCAAAGCACCATCGAGCGTACCACCATCACCAGGGACACCAACAAGGCCGTCGCCTTCCACCAGACCTTTGGTGACCGCCTTGCCGATACGATCGCCCGCATCGGCGGCTCCTGGTCCTTCATCCTGACCTTTGTCGCCTTCCTGATCGTGTGGACATCAGGCAATGTCTGGCTGTTGTCGCGCGATGCGTTCGACCCCTACCCCTTCATCTTCCTCAACCTGGTGCTCTCGATGGTCGCCGCCTTGCAGGCGCCGGTGATCATGATGGCGCAGAACCGGCAGACCGAGCGCGACCGCATCGATGCCGCCCACGACTACGAGGTCAATCTGAAGGCGGAGATCGAGATCATGGCGCTGCATGAGAAAATGGATGAGCTGCGCCACAGCCAGATCATCGGCATGCGCGACGAGATCGTGCGGCTGGCGGAAGTGGTCAAGCGGATCGATGAAAGACTGTCGCAACAGTCGGCGTCATGACCGAGACGATCCACCATTTCATCGAACAATATGGGTTGCTGGCGGTCTTTCTCGGTTGCGTGGCCGAAGGCGAAAGTGCCGCGATCCTGGGCGGCTTCTTCGCTCACCAGCATGTTTTCGTGTTGTGGCATGCCTTTGTCGCGGCGGCGCTGGGCGCCTTCGCCGGCGACACCTTCTTCTTCATCCTCGGCAGGAGTTTCGCCGACAATCGCCATGTCGTCAGGCTGCGCCGGCGGCCCGGCTTTCGTCGCGCCTACCGCCTGCTCAACACCCATCCCAACATCTTCGTGCTGTCGAACCGCTATGTCTACGGCATGCGCCTGGTCGGCGGCGTCGCGGCCGGTCTTTCGACTATAGCGGCGCCGCGCTTCGTTATCCTCAACGCCATTTCATCGGTGATCTGGGCGGTGCTGTTCAGCACGATCGGCTATGTCTTCGGATTGGGAGCCGAACAGTTGATTGGCCAGACGCTGCTGCGCCACGAGCGGCTGTTCGTCGGGCTTGGCATCGGCCTTGCCGTGGCCGTGCTTGCCTGGCTTGTCGCCCGCCACATCGCCAAGCGGGAGCGCGACCGGGAGCAGTGAACCGCTTCTCTCCTCGCGAGGAAAATCAGATGGAAGCGCCGGTGATCCGCTCGATGAGAGCGATACTCCAGACGCCGGCAACGATCACGACCGAAATCAGCACCGCCAGCGAGCCGCAGTCCTTGGCCAGCTGGATATCGACATTGAATTCGCGGCTGAACGCATCGCAGGCCGCCTCGATGCCGGTGTTCAGCACCTCCACCATGATCAGCATCAGCACCGCACCGATGAGCAAGGCGTAACCGCGCCAGGAGACCGAGACGAACCAGCCAGCAGGCAAGGCCAGCACCAGCAGCATCAGTTCCTGCTGGAAAGCCTTCTCGCTGACCGCAAGCTTGCGAAATGCCCGCACCGAATTGATAAAAGCATCGATCAGCCGCTGCATGCCAAGGCCCCTCTCGGAATCACCGGCCCGGGATAAAGCAATGCCCCGATCAATGGAATAAGGCTGATCGCCCAAATTTCATTTGCCCGACAGTACCTTGATCGACGGTGTCGACATTTCAAACTGGGGTAGCCCGTCGTCGATCGAATAGTAGTCGCCTTTGTCGCCGACGAAGATATGGCATTCGCCCTTGAGCTCCGTCGGCGTGTCGAACGATCCCGCCAGGACCGAGATATAAGCGTCGTCCCGCGGCTTCCAGAACAGCAGCGAGCCGCATGTCTTGCAAAAGCCGCGCTTGGCAAAGGAAGAAGCCTCGTACCAGGTGATGCTTTCCGTGCCGTCGATCATGATGTCGGGGTCGGCGACATTGGTCGCGGCATAGAAATGCCCGCTCTGTTTGCGACATTGCGAACAATGGCAGTAGACAACCCCACGCAGCGCGCCACTCGTGCGGAAGCGGACCGCTCCGCACAGACATGATCCCTGGTGGTTGTCGCTCATTTCGGCACTCCTCGAAGAAAACTCGTCCAGCATCATTGTCAGGATTCCAGCTTCGCGGTGGTTACGCGCAAGCAAATACGACATCGATTGGCGTGACAAATTCGAAATTCAGTTTCATTTGCGGCAGGCACACCGCGGAATTTCGAATTCAAGACCGCCAAACTGAGTGCTGTCGCGCGATGGCAATGCAAAACTTTACGCGCGTACAGCCACAGGTAGAGAAAACCTGTGGAAGTCGTGCGAATTAAGGAAACTTTAGCGATGACGCAACTATGATCTCACAAGCGAAGGGTGCGGATGGGGCCGCGCCTCTTCGCAAGTTGTTCTGGAGCATTGGGTAGCGCTCCCCAGGTCGGCGATCAATGGACCCGCGAATTCTGCGTCGGGATCCGAGGGGAAGAGTGAATCAGACATGCAGCCGGCAGCAGCCCCGACCGAACGAAGCACCGATATCGCAACCACCGTTGTCGCGACCATGCGCCAGCTTGGCGTACTCGGTGTGCCACGCAACTACGAGATTTTCTATGAGGCCTTGAGCGGCACCAACCGCGAGCTCAGCCTCGCCGTCGTATCGCTGAACAGCCGGCCGACGCAGGACGAGTTGGACCAGATCGGGCGCACCTTCTTTGCCCATAACCATGGCCCCGGCATCGTCGAGCATGCCAGGGACATCATCGCCCGAGAACTCGAGGAGGTCGCGTCGCTCCTGCGCAACGAGCGCAGCCACATCGAAAAATACGGCAGAATCCTCGATGAAACATCAAGCGGCCTGAGCAACCGCAGCCTTCTCTCCCAGGATCTTCTGCAAAAGATCGCCAACGCAATGACGATCGCGACCAATTCGACGATCGATCACGGCCGGCAGATCGCCTCGACGCTCGGCGACAAGACGGCGGAGCTCGAGAGCGTCAAGTCGAAGCTCGAGGAATACAAGCGGCTGGCCGACACGGATCCTTTGACCCATATCTGGAACCGCCGCGCCTTCGACAAGGAAATCACCAGGATCTACAACAGCACCAAGGGTATCCTGTTCAATGCCCTGGTTCTTGTCGACATCGATCGGTTCAAGGACATCAACGACCGCTACGGCCATCCTGTCGGCGACAAGATCATCCAGATCATCGCCGAGATTTTCCAGACCAGCATTCGCGGCGACATGTTCGTCGCCCGCACCGGCGGCGAGGAGTTCGCGCTGATCATCGAGGGCGCCAGCGAGGACGCAACCTACGAGATCGCGGAACGCATTCGTGCCCTGATCGAGCAGACGCCGTTCACCAGCAGCCAGACCGGGATGAACTACGGCACGGTGACGGTGTCGATGGGCATCTGCATGGCGTCCGAGGCCGAAGGCCCCGAAGACCTCTACACCAAGGCGGATCGCGCGCTCTATCGCTCGAAAGTCGGTGGCCGCAACCGCATTACCAGGCATTCGGCCATGGCAGGGCGCACCGGCAAGAGCTGGCTGCTCTACAAGCAAGACTGAAGCCTTTGCTTTTTTCCGGTCGCGCCAGCGCAGTCGGAGGAACAAACAAAAAGCTGAAAATGGAAAAGGCGCCGGGTTTCCCAGTCGCCTTTCCTTTATCGATCCAATTGGCTAGGCTCAGCCGTTCGCGACTTGCCTGTGCTGCATCGGGTGGCTCTTCTTCAACAGGTCCGAGACCAGGAAGGCCAGTTCGATCGCCTGGTCGGCGTTGAGGCGCGGATCGCAATGGGTGTGATAGCGGTCCTGCAACTCCTCGGCGGTGATGGCACGCGCGCCACCGGTGCATTCGGTGACGTTCTTGCCGGTCATCTCGACATGGATGCCGCCCGGATGGGTGCCTTCGGCGCGGTGCACCTCGAAAAAGGTCTGCACCTCCTTCAGGATGCGGTCGAAGGGCCGTGTCTTGTAGCCGGCCGCTTCGATCGTGTTGCCATGCATCGGATCCGACGACCAGGCCACGCTGCGGCCCTCCTTCTGCACCGCGCGCACCAGCTTCGGCAGATGGTCGGCAACCTTGTCCGAACCAAAGCGGGCGATCAGTGTCAGCCGCCCCGGCTCGTTCTCGGGGTTCAGCAGGTCGATCAGTTCCAGCAGGCCGTCCGGCGTCAGCGACGGACCGCATTTCAGGCCGAGCGGGTTTTTGATGCCGCGGCAATATTCGACATGCGCGTGGTCGGGCTGGCGCGTGCGGTCGCCGATCCAGATCATGTGGCCCGACGTGGCGTACCAGTCGCCGGAGGTCGAATCGACACGGGTCAGCGCCTCCTCGTAGCCGAGCAGTAGCGCCTCGTGGCTGGTGTAGAAGTCGGTTTCGCGCAGCGCGAAATTGGTTTCGGACGTAATGCCGACCGCGCGCATGAAATCCATCGTCTCGGTGATGCGGTTGGCGAGCGACTCGTATTTTTCGCCCTGCGGGCTATCGGAGACGAAACCGAGCATCCAGCTATGCACATTCTCCAGGTTGGCATAGCCGCCTTGCGCGAAGGCGCGCAAAAGGTTGAGCGTCGCCGCCGACTGGCGGTAGGCCATTTCCTGGCGCGCCGGATCGGGAATACGCGACTTGGCGTCGAACTCGATGCCGTTGATGATGTCGCCGCGGTAGCTCGGCAGCGTCACGCCGCCCTTGGTCTCGTTGTCGGACGAGCGCGGCTTGGCGAATTGGCCGGCGACGCGGCCCACCTTCACCACCGGCTGCGCACCGGCAAAGGTCAGCACGACCGACATCTGCAGGAAGACGCGGAAGAAGTCGCGGATGTTGTCCGCGCCATGTTCGGCAAAACTCTCGGCGCAGTCGCCGCCCTGGAGCAGGAAGGCGTCACCGGCAGCGACAGCCGCGAGCTGCTTCTTCAGCTTGCGCGCCTCGCCGGCGAAGACCAGCGGCGGAAAGGTGGCGAGTTGGGCTTCCGTGTTCTTCAGCGCGGCAAGATCCGGATAAGCGGGAACCTGCTTGATCGGCTTTGCTCTCCACGAATTCGGCGACCATTTCGTCATCGCTGCACCCAACGCTCTTTCCGGCGAACACCCTTGCCCGCCATTTCAGCCCCTAAATGGGGTGGCGGCTCCATACACGAAGCCGATTTCCTATTCTAGACCGGAATTTCGGTGCTGGCGAATGGCCTGGCGCCTCCAGCATGGCCCGGAAGGCGAGATTAGGCCGCCTTCTCCACCAACTTCGCCAGTTGCGTCATGACGATAGCCGAGCCCGCCAGGCGCTTCTCCGCCGTCGGCCAGTCGCGGATGAAGACCACGCTATGGTCGGCCCGGATCTTGGCCAGCGAACCCTGTTCGCCAATATACTTGACCAGTCCGACCGGGTTCGAAAACTCGCGCTTGCGGAAATGGATGACGACGCCCTTCGGCCCGGCGTCGAGCTTCTCGACATTGGCCTTGCGGCAGAGCGCTTTGATGAAGACGATCTTGAGGAGATGCTTCACCTCGTCCGGCAGCGGTCCGAAACGGTCGATTAGCTCGGCGCCGAAGGCGTCGATCTCCTCGGTGGTTTCGAGATCGCCGAGACGGCGATAAAGTGCCAGCCTGAGCTGCAGGTCCGGCACGTAGCCTTCCGGGATCATCACGGCGGTGCCGACAGCGATCTGCGGCGACCAGCCGCCATCCTGAACCTCGCCGGTGTCCTTCACCTCGGCCACCGCTTCCTCCAGCATCTGCTGGTAGAGCTCGAAGCCGACCTCCTTGATATGCCCGGACTGTTCTTCTCCGAGAAGATTGCCGGCGCCCCTGATGTCGAGGTCATGGCTGGCGAGTTGGAAGCCGGCACCGAGCGTGTCGAGCGATTGCAGCACCTTCAGCCGGCGCTCGGCCGTGTCGGTCAGCTTGCGGTTGGCCGGCAGGGTGAACAGCGCATAGGCGCGCACCTTCGAGCGCCCGACGCGGCCGCGCAACTGGTAGAGTTGCGACAGGCCGAACATGTCGGCGCGGTGGATGATCAGCGTGTTGGCGGTCGGGATGTCGAGACCGGATTCGACGATGGTGGTCGACAGAAGCACATCGTACTGGCCGTCGTAGAAGGCGTTCATGATGTCGTCGAGTTCGCCCGGAGGCATCTGGCCGTGGGCCACCGCGACTTTCAGTTCAGGCACGGATTCCTTCAGGAAATCATGGATTTCCGAGAGATCGCTGATACGCGGAACCACATAGAAGGAATGGCCGCCGCGGTAGCGCTCGCGCAGCAGCGTCTCGCGAATGACCAACGGATCGAACGGTGAGATGAAGGTCCGCACCGCCATGCGGTCAACCGGCGGCGTGGCGATCAGCGACAGTTCGCGCACGCCGGTCAGGGCCAGTTGCAGCGTGCGCGGAATTGGCGTCGCCGACAGCGTCAGCACGTGGACGTCGGTCTTCAGGTCCTTCAGCCGCTCCTTGTGCTTGACGCCGAAATGCTGCTCCTCGTCGATGATCAGGAGGCCGAGATTCTTGAACGAGATCGCGGCGCCGAGCAGCGCATGGGTACCGACGACGATGTCGACCTGGCCTTCGGCAATGCCCTTCTTGGTCTCGGCCAGGTCCTTGGCACCGACCAGCCGCGAGGCCTGGGCGACACGGATGGGAAGCCCTGAGAAACGCTGCGAGAATGTCTTGAAATGCTGGCGCGACAACAGTGTCGTGGGCACCACCACCGCGACCTGAAACCCTTCCATCGCCGCGATGAAGGCGGCGCGCAGCGCCACTTCGGTCTTGCCGAAGCCGACGTCGCCACAGATCAGCCGGTCCATCGGCTTGCCCGCGCCAAGGTCGTCGCGCACCGAGTCGATCGCCGTCTGCTGGTCGTCGGTTTCCTCGTAAGGGAAGCGGGCGGCAAACTCGTCATAGAGGCCTTCGGCTGGCACCAGCGGCGGTGCGGCGCGCATCTGCCGCTCGGCGGCGATGCGGATCAGCTGTCCGGCCATGTCGAGCAGGCGCCGTTTCAGCTTGGCTTTGCGCGACTGCCAGGCGCCGCCGCCGAGCTTGTCCAGCGTTGCCTCGGCTGTGTCGGAGCCATAGCGCGACAGCAGCTCGATGTTTTCCACCGGCAGGAACAGCCGGTCGTCGCCGGCATAGTGGATTTCCAGGCAGTCATGCGGCGCGCCGACCGCTTCGATGGTGCGCAGGCCGATAAAACGGCCAATGCCATGGTCGGTATGGACGACAATGTCACCGGCCGACAGCGCCGAGGCCTCCGCAATGAAATCGGAAGCACGCTTCTTGCGCTTCGAGCGGCGGATCAGCCGGTCGCCCAGAATGTCCTGTTCGGCGACAACGACCAGCTTTTCGGTCTCAAAGCCGGATTCCAGTGGCAAAACCGCCAATGCCGCCTGTCCGGGCTCGAGCTGTTCCGCCTGCGCCAGCGTCTCGACCTGTTTGAGATTGCCGAGATGGTGCTCGGCCAGGATCTGGCCAAGCCGGTCGAGCGAGCCTTCGGTCCAGCCGGCAATGACGACCCGGCGGCGCGCCGCGCGCTCGTCGGCTATGTGCCGGACGACGACATCGAAGACATTGACGTTCGGATCGGCTCGCTCCTCGACGAAGCTGCGACCATGGCGCGAGCCGGCGTGGAAGACTTTCTTACCCCCAACGTCGGGCGCATCGAACACGGTAAAGTCGATGTCCTCGCGCTCGCCAAGCGAAGCCTTGAGATTTTCCGGCGAGAGATAGAGCAGGTCCGGCGCAACAGGCTTGTAGGGCACCGCATCCCTAAGCGCCCCTTCAGCCTGCTTTTTGCGCGCCTCGTAGTGGTCGAGGATCAGCGTATGGCGTTCGGCAAGCGCCTCATGCGCCAGATGGTCGAAAACCACAGGTGCGTCGGGCAGGTAGTCGAAAACCGTCTCCAGCCGCTCATAGAAGAACGGCAGCCAATGCTCCATGCCGGCGAAGCGCCGCCCTTCGCTGACCGCCGCGTAGAGCCCGTCGTCACGCGATGGCGCACCAAAGGCTTCGATATAGGCGCGGCGGAAGCGGCTGATGGTTTCGGGCGTCAGCGCCACTTCGCTCATCGCCTGCAGCGCCATCGACTTGCGCTGGCCGGTGGTGCGCTGCGTGGCGGCGTCGAAGACGCGGATCGATTCCAGCGTGTCGCCGAAGAAATCGAGCCTCAGCGCCTCGGTCCAGCCGGGTGCGAAGAGGTCGAGAATGCCGCCGCGCACCGCGAATTCGCCGATGCCGCGCACGGTCGGCACCCGCTCGAATCCCGACGTCTCCAGCCGCGCGATCAGCGCATTCATGTCAATCTGGTTGCCGGGTCTGGCGTGGAAGGTCTGCGCCTCGACAAGCTCAGCGGGCGGGATGCGCTGCAGCAGCGCATTGGCGGTGGTGAGAATGACGGCACGGTGCGGTTTCTTCGCCAGCGCGATCATGGCGGTCAGCGCATCGAGGCGCTTGGCGGCGGCATCGGAACCGGGCGACACACGGTCGTATGGCAGGCAGTCCCATGCAGGCAGCTCCAGCACAGGCAGGCCGGGCGCGACGAAGGACAGCGCCTCGACGATGGAAGGCAGGCGCTGACCGTCGCGGGCCACGAACAACACCGGCTTGTCGGGTGCGATCTCGAGCGCCGTCTGTACCAGCGCGAAGGCCTCGTAGCCGTCGGCGACACCGTCGACGATGAACTGGCCGGCGCGGCCCTTCGGCAAGCCAATGGTGGGAATGAGAGCCATCAAATCACGGTCTTGTTTATCGCAATTCCGGACGGAAAACCGCTTCGCACTTTTCCTGGAATTGCTTTTGTTCAGAATGTCATGGTCCGGCGGGACGCCAGGATTTTTTGCAGGACGGCACAATCGATCTCCGCCGGCACCGGGCGTTCGCCCGTGACCAGCGGCAGGAAATCTGTGTCGACAATATCGAGGAGCCTCTCATATTGGTCGATTTCCTCGGCGGTCAAGGTGCCGATCTCGGCATCGGCGAAGGTGCCTAGGATGAGGTCCATCTCGCGCATGCCGCGATGCCAGGAACGGAACAACAGCTTGCGGCGGTGGGCGTCCAGCCCCTCGCTTGATCGTTTCGTTCCGGTCATTGTGCCGCATCCTCGCTTCAAGCGGCGCATATAGCGTGGATAGTGGGCGGTGTCAGCCTTGCGCTGCGGCCGTCGCGACATAAGCTGACATCATGCGTCCTTCCATCCTCGATCCCCTGTTTGTCCCGATCACCTCGCTTACCGGCGTCGGGCCGAAAGTTGGCGTGCTTATCGAGAAGGTCGTCGCGGCCGATCTCGGCGATCGCGGCGGGCGCGCCGGCGATCTCTTGTTCGTGCTGCCGCATACCGTCATCGACCGCCGCAGCCGGCCTGGCATCGCGCTTGCCGCGGAAGGCGCCATCGTGACGCTCGAGCTACGCATAGACCGCCACCAGCCGCCGCCGCGCGGCAACAGGTCGGTGCCCTACCGCGTATACGCCCATGACGATACCGGCGAAATCGGCCTGACCTTCTTCCATGCCCATGCCGCCTATCTCGAAAAAGCAATGCCGGTGGGCGAGCATGTCGTGGTGTCGGGCCGCATGGAATGGTTCAACGGACGCCCGACCATGGTCCATCCCGACCATATCGCACTCGCCAGCGAAGCCGAGAACCTGCCGCTGGTCGAGCCGGTCTATCCGCTGACGGCGGGGCTCTCCGGCAAGGTTTTGCGGCGTGCGATCGGCCAGGCGCTCGGCCGCCTGCCGGAACTGCCGGAATGGCAGGATGGTGCCTTCATGCGCGGTCAGAGCTTTCCGTCCTTCGGCGACGCGCTGACCCGTATCCACTATCCCGCCGATCCGATCGATGTCGCGGTCGAAGGGCCTGCATGGCGCCGCCTCGCCTATGATGAACTGCTTGCCGGCCAGGTCTCGCTGGCGCTGGTGCGGGCGAAGGTGCGACGCCTGTCAGGCCGCCCTCTCGTCGGCCATGGCCGCATCGTCGAGAAACTGCGCACGGCCCTGCCTTATTCGCTCACTCCCTCGCAGGAATTGGCGCTCGCCGAAATCAACGCCGATCTCGCCGATCCAGAGCGCATGCTGCGGCTGCTGCAAGGCGATGTCGGCTCTGGCAAGACGGTCGTGGCTTTGCTGGCCATGGCACGCGCCGTCGAGGCCGGCGGCCAGGCGGCGCTGATGGCGCCGACCGAAATCCTGGCGCGCCAGCATCTGGCGACGATCACCCCGCTTGCCGCCCAGGTCGGGCTGCGCGTCTCTATCCTCACCGGCCGCGAAAAGGGCCGCGAGCGAGCCGAAACACTGGCTGGTCTTGCCAGCAGCGAGATCGATATCGTCGTCGGCACCCACGCGCTGTTTCAGGAAACCGTCAGCTTCCACGACCTGGTCCTGGCCGTCATCGATGAGCAGCATCGCTTCGGCGTCCATCAGCGGCTTGCCATCACCGCCAAGGGCGATGCGCCCGACATGCTGGTGATGACCGCGACTCCCATCCCGCGCACGCTGGTGCTGACCGCCTTCGGCGACATGGACGTGTCGAAGCTGACGGAAAAGCCGGCCGGCCGCCAGCCGATCCGCACCGTCACGCTACCGCTCGAACGGCTCGACGAACTGGTCGGCCGCATGCTCGATGCCGTCGCGGATGGCCAAAAGATCTACTGGATCTGTCCGTTGGTCGAGGAATCCGAAGAGATAAAACTGATGTCGGCCGAGGATCGTTTCGCCTCGCTGAAACCACTGTTCGGCGATCGCATCGGCCTTGTCCATGGCCGCATGAAGGGTGCCGAGAAGGACGAGGCGATGCGCGCCTTCAAGCAAGGCGAGACGCGCATCCTGATCGCCACCACCGTCATCGAGGTCGGCGTCGACGTGCCCGACGCCACCATCATGGTCATCGAGCATGCCGAACGCTTCGGCCTCGCCCAGTTGCACCAGCTGCGCGGCCGGGTTGGGCGCGGCGACATCAAGTCATCCTGCGTGCTGCTCTACAAGGACCCGCTCGGCGAAACCGCCAAACGCCGGCTGTCGGTGATGCGCGAGACCGAGGACGGCTTCCTGATCGCCGAGGAGGACCTGAAATTGCGCGGCGAAGGCGAATTGTTGGGTACCCGTCAGTCCGGCACGCCGGGGTTCCAGGTGGCGCGGATCGAGGCGCATGCCGACCTGCTGGAAGCCGCCCGAGACGACGCCAGGCTGATCCTGTCGCGCGACCCCGAACTGCAATCGGATCGCGGCGGGGCGCTGCGCCTCCTGCTCTACTTGTTCGGCCGCGACGAGGCCGTGCGGCTCCTGCGCGCCGGATGAGGCCCTAGCGGCGGATTTGCCAGGGCTCCGTTGATCGGCTCACCGTTCAGCGTCACCAATTTCGTCTTCACCTCGGGCGCCACCAACCCGGCCGACACGATCAACTTGGCGCCGTCCTCGATCGTCATGTCGAGCAGCACGATGTCCGACCTCAGGACATACATCAGGAAGCCAGTCGTCGGGTTCGGCGTGCACGGCATGAACACCGCAATCAGCGGATCGCCTTCCTGATCGAGTTTCTGGTTGATCTCTGTTTCCTTCTCACTGGCGACAAACACCAGCGACCATACGCCCTTGCGTGGATATTCGACCAACCCAACCTGGCGGAACATGTCGCCCTTGTTCGAAAGCACGGTCTCGAAAATCTGCTTCAGCGAGCCATAGATGCCGCGCACCAAGGGCATGCGGCCAAGCAGGCGCTCGCCAAAGCCGACGATGGCGCGGCCGACGATGTTGGCGGTCAGGAACCCGATCAGCGTGATCAGGATCAAGGCGACGATCAGCCCGAACCCCGGCACCGGGAACGGCAGGTAGGTGTCGGGGCTGTAGCGCAACGGAATATAGGGTTTGACCCAGGAATCGACCCAGCCGATGAAGGACCAGGCGATGTAAGCGGTGATCGCCAGCGGCGCGCAGACGACGAAGCCCGTGAGGAAATAGTTCCTCAGCCGGGTCATGCCGGAAGTCTTCGGAGCGTCTGACATGGTTCACCGGGCGCGGGTTGCAGCGCGACACTAGTGAACCGGAAGGCGCTTTGGAACTGCGAAGTTTTTAAAAGTTTTTAAAGGTTCTGTTATGCGGCTGCTTCCAGCGGCGCGATCTTCTCAAGTTCCGGCGCCAACTTCTTCGCCTCGGTCTCAAGCTCGTAAGCCTGCTGAAAATTCATCCAGAATTCAGGCGTGGTATTGAAAAACCTCGCGAGGCGAAGGGCCGTGTCGGGAGTCAGGCCGATCTCCTCCTTGACGATGCGTTCAATACGGGTGCGCGGAAGATTGAGCTTTTTCGCCAGCGCGCCTGCACTCATGCCGAGCGGGACGAGATATTCTTCACGCAGGAATTCTCCAGGATGAACTGGACGTGCGAATTTCGATGTCACTCGGCTCGACCTCTCAATTTGGGAGGCAAAACTTACTCCACCGTCACCGATTTCGCCAGATTGCGCGGCTGGTCGACGTCGGTGCCCATGAACACGGCGGCGAAATAGGCGAGCATCTGGATCGGCAGCGCGTAGATGATGGGCGAGATGATTTCCGGCACATCCGGAAGCACGATCGTCTCCATCGTCTTCACGCTCACCTGTGCCGCGCCCTTGGCGTCGGTGATCAGGATGATCTTGCCGCCGCGAGCCGCTACTTCCTGCATGTTGGACACGGTTTTCTCGAAGATGCGGTCGTGCGGCGCAATGACGATGACGGGCATGTTCTCGTCGATCAGCGCGATCGGCCCATGCTTCAACTCGCCCGCGGCATAGCCCTCGGCATGGATGTAGGAGATTTCCTTGAGTTTTAGCGCGCCTTCCATGGCCAGCGGGAAATTGGTGTCGCGGCCGAGGTAGAGCACATCGGAGTAGCGCGATATCTCACGCGCGACCCGCTCGATCTGCTCTTCGAGCTTCAGCACCTGGTTGGCATAGCGCGGCGCTTCGGAGAGCTCCCGCACCAGGGTTTTCTCCTGCTCTTTCGAGATCGTGCCGCGTGCCACGCCCGCCCGCACCGCGAGCGAGGCCAGTACTGAGAGCTGGCAAGTAAAAGCCTTGGTCGAGGCGACGCCGATCTCGGGGCCGGCCAGCGTCGGCAGCACGACGTCGGATTCGCGCGCCATGGTCGATTCGCGCACGTTGACGACGGCGCCGATCTTCATGCCGGCCTTGCGGCAATAGCGCAGCGAAGCCAGCGTATCGGCGGTCTCGCCCGACTGCGAGATGAAGAAGGCGGCATCGCTGGCCGACAGCGGCATCTCGCGGTAGCGGAATTCCGACGCGACATCGATATCGACCGGGAGCCGCGCATAGCGCTCGAACCAGTATTTGCCGATCAGGCCGGCGAGATAGGCAGTGCCGCAGGCCGAGATCGCCAGCCGGCCAATCCTTGCGAAATCGAACGGCAGATCGAGCGGTTTGGAGACGCCGGAGACGAAATCCACATAATGAGCCAGCGTGTGCGAAATCACCTCGGGCTGCTCATGGATCTCCTTCTCCATGAAATGGCGGCGATTGCCCTTGTCGACCATGAAGCTGGTCGACAGCGACTGCTGGCGCTTGCGGTCGACCGTTTTGCCGTCGATGTCGAAGATGGCGACGGCGTCGCGGCGAACCACCGCCCAGTCGCCGTCCTCGAGATAGGTGATCGAATTGGTGAACGGAGCGAGCGCGATCGCGTCCGAGCCCAGGAACATCTCGCCATCGCCATGGCCGACGGCCAGAGGCGGACCGTTGCGGGCGCCAACGATCAGGTCCTCGTCGCCCTTGAACATGATCGCCAGCGCAAAAGCGCCTTCCAGCCTCTTCAGCGCCTTGTGCGCCGCCTCGACCGGATTCAGCCCCTTGGCGAGTTCGCGCGCCACCAGATGCGCCACGACTTCTGTGTCGGTCTGCGACGAGAAAGAATAACCGTCGCGGATCAGTTCGTCGCGCAGTTCGGCGAAATTCTCGATGATGCCGTTATGGACGATGGCGACGCCGTCGGAAAAATGCGGGTGCGCATTGGCCTCATTGGGCACGCCGTGGGTCGCCCAGCGTGTATGGCCGATACCGATCGTGCCGTCGAGCGGCTCATCCTTGAGCCGGCGTTCGAGGTTGACCAGCTTACCCTCGGCACGGCGGCGGCCGAGCTCGCCCTTCTCGATGGTGGCGACGCCTGCCGAGTCATAACCGCGATATTCGAGCCGTTTCAGCGCATCGACGATGAGCGGCGCAACCTGCGAGCGGCCGACGATTCCAACAATACCGCACATGCAGACAGTCCCCGATTGCCCATGGAAAACCAGCGTTATTTTAGGGGTAGCCGGCCCGCCGCGAAAGTCACATTGCATTTCGTCCGGTGTAACGGACGCTTGCGCACGCATGCACTATGACAGACCGCTCTTGCAATCCGGTTACTGCAATCGTTCGGTTTTTCGATTGCTCCAACAAGAAAGCAGACCTGTCGACTATCGCTAATGGTCGGCGCCGGCAGCCTTCTTCTTTGCCGCCGCCGCGGAAGCAAGCCGTTCGCGCAGCTCCTTCCCCTTGCCGGGGATCGTTTTCTGGCGAGCCCGGCCGAAGGCCAGCGCTTCGTCGGGTACACTTTCGGTGATGACACTGCCCGAGGCGATATAGCCGCCATTGCCGATGGTGATTGGCGCCACGAGCGAGGAATTGGAGCCGATGAATGCGCCCTCGCCGATGTCGGTGAAGAATTTCGAATAGCCGTCGTAGTTGCAGGTGATGGTGCCGGCGCCGATATTGGCCCTGGCGCCAACGCGCGCGTCGCCAATATAGGTCAGGTGGTTGACCTTGGCGCCCTCCTCGATAACGGCCTGCTTGACCTCGCAGAAATTGCCGACCTTGGCCTTGGTCCTGAGGTCGGCACCTGGCCGCAGCCGCGCGAACGGCCCGACATCGCAATTGGACCCGATAGTGGCCCCTTCGATATGGCTGAAGGCGTGAATCTTGGCGCCATTGGCGATCTTCACACCTGGGCCGAACCAGACATTCGGCTCGACGATCGTGTCGGCGCCGATTTCGGTGTCGTACGAGAAATAAACCGTCTCGGGGGCAATCAGGGTCACGCCCGACAGCATCGCCGCATGGCGTCGGCGCTGTTGCCAGATGGCTTCGGCTTGCGCAAGTTCGGCGCGATTGTTGATGCCGAGCGCACTTTCGAAGCTGGCTTCGGTGGCAACGACATCGAGACCCTGTGCACTGGCGATCTCGACAATGTCGGTTAGATAATACTCGCCCTTGGCATTCTTGTTGCCGACGGCGTCGAGCAGTTTCAGCGCGTGCGCGCCGGCCACCGCCATCGTGCCGGCATTGCAGAAACCGATTTTCTTCTCCTCTTCGGAGCAGTCTTTTTCCTCACGGATGGCAATCAGCTTGCCGCCCTTTTCGATCAGCCGACCATAGCCGGTCGGATTGGGTGGGCGGAATCCGATCACCACGACGGCGGCACCTTCCGCCAATCTCAGCCGCGCCACCATCAGGGCATCCGCATCGATCAGTGGCGTGTCGCCAAACATCACGAGGACGTCGTCATAACCCTTTGATATCGCTGCGCGGGCAGCGATAACGGCATGCGCCGTACCCAAGCGCTTTTCCTGCACGAAGGTCTCCGCCTTCGGCGCAAACTTCGCCGCCGCCTTGCGCATCTCATCGGCGCCGTGCCCGATGACCAGCGCCTGGCCGCTCGCACCAGCGGCCTCGGCCGCCTTCACCACATGGGCGACCATCGGCAGCCCCGCGATCTGGTGCAGCACCTTCGGCAGCGCGCTCTTCATGCGCGTGCCTTCGCCGGCGGCGAGGATGACGGACAGGCAGGATCTCTGGCTCATGGAAAGGCAACCATATGAAATGCGTTGGGAATCACGACAGGATAGCAGTGGCCCCATGCTGCACCAATGCGGTTAAATTCCGGTGAGATCGGCGGGAGGAAGAGCAACTGGCTTTTAATCAGTAGGCCTACCCCAGCCGCCCCAGCACCGGGAAATTCTCCAGCAGCCAGTAGGACACCGTCTGCACGCCGCCGGTGAGGAAAAACACGCCGGCGACCACCAGCAGCGCGCCGATCGCCTTTTCGACACGGCCGAGATGCACGCGGAATTTGCCGAGGAAGCGCATGAAGGCGCCGGAGAACAGCGCGGCGATCAGGAACGGGATGCCCAGCCCTAGCGAATAGGCGGCGAGCAGCAGCGCGCCCTCGCCCACGGTTTCGCGCCCGCCGGCCAGCGTCAGGATTGGCCCCAGTACCGGGCCGATGCAGGGCGTCCAGCCGAAGGCGAAGGCAAGGCCCATGACATAGGCGGCGACGGCGCTGGCCGGCTTGCCCTGCGACTGGAAGCGCGCCTCGCGTGACAACAGCGGAATGCGCAGAATGCCGAGGAAATTCAGGCCCATCAAGATGATCAGCACGCCGGCGCCCATCGCCAGCGGCTCCTGCCAGACGCGCAGCAGCCGGCCGATGGTCGAGGCGCCGGCGCCGAGCGCGACGAACACGGTCGAAAAGCCGAGCACGAATGCGATCGAGGAATAGAGCAGCGCACCGCGTGCGCCCTGACTTGCGGTCGCGCCCGCATTGCCGCGGAAATCGTCGACCGATATGCCGGCCATGTAGCAGAGATAGGGCGGCACCAGCGGCAGCACGCATGGCGACAGGAACGAGATGGCCCCCGCCCCGACCGCGCTGACATAGCCGATGTCCAATGCCATTTCCGAAGCTCCGACTGTTTGGCGTTCGATATAGCGGCACGCGGGTTTGTCCGCCAATCACCATCGTGTGGCAAGTCATCGCGGGCGGGGAAGAAAGCATCCGCGCAGGACGTTGATACAACGAGGCCGCGATTTCCCGCGCGCCTTTGAATATCAGCCACGGAGATTTCCATGAAAACGATAACCGCAGCGCTGGCCGCGCTTCTGCTCAGCACCGCCGCCTCCTTTGCCGCAGAGGCGTGGAAGGAAGCCGAGGTCGGCGGCACCAAGATTTATACCGATGCCAAAGGCATGACGCTTTACACCTATGACAAGGACGAGAAGGGCAAGAGCAATTGCTACGACAAATGCGCCGCCAACTGGCCGGCGCTGAAGGCCAAGGCCGGCGCCAAGTCCGACAGCGAATGGAGCGTTGTCGATCGCACCGACGGCACCAAGATGTGGGCCTATGACGGCAAGCCCGTCTACACCTTCATCAAGGACAAGAAGGCCGGCGACATGAGCGGTGATGGCGTCGCCGGTGTCTGGCACGTCGTCAAGGCCAACTAGGCCTGCCCTGCTCTCCGCCTGCCGTCGGCAAGCTGGTCGCCGCATTCCTCCACGCAGCCGGCGGCCAGCATCGATCGGCGGCATTGCCCAGCGAGGCATTGAACGGCTTTCCACGACTCGGCCGGAGTTTGAAGCAGTCGTTTTCCGCCGACTCCCGACCTCCGTCGTCCCTGACCGAAATTCTGTGATCTTCTCCATACACTCTTAGAGTGTATTGCTGCCGGCGCCCCCGCAATTTGGCTTCTTCCCCTTGACCGGATGCCAAAGCGCGGCCATGTGAGCGACGAACAGAACCGAGATTTCGTCGCGCGCAGCGGAATTCTTCTGCCGCATCACAGCTGATATGAGACCTCATGGACGTCGTCGTCGTCGAATCGCCGGCCAAGGCAAAGACAATCAACAAATATCTGGGCAGGAACTACAAGGTTCTGGCCTCGTTCGGCCATATCAGGGATTTGCCGGCCAAGGATGGCTCGGTGCGTCCGGATGAAGATTTTGCCATGTCCTGGGCGGTCGACACGGCTTCGGGCAAGCGCCTCGCCGACATCGCCAAGGCGGTCAAGGATGCCGACGGTCTGATCCTCGCCACCGACCCGGATCGCGAGGGCGAGGCGATTTCCTGGCATGTGCTGGAAGTGCTCAAGCAGAAGCGCGCGCTGAAGGACAAGCCGGTCAGCCGCGTCGTCTTCAACGCCATCACCAAATCGTCGGTGTTGGAGGCGATGGCCAATCCGCGCCAGATCGATGCGCCGCTGGTCGACGCTTATCTGGCCCGCCGCGCGCTCGACTACCTCGTCGGCTTCACGCTGTCGCCGGTGCTGTGGCGCAAATTGCCGGGCGCCCGTTCCGCCGGCCGCGTCCAGTCCGTGGCGCTGCGTCTGGTCTGCGACCGCGAATCCGAGATCGAGCGCTTCATCCGCGAGGAATATTGGCAGATCGCTGCCATCCTCGGCACACCGCGCAACGAGACTTTCGAAGCCCGCCTGACCGCATTCGAGCGCAAGAAGCTGCAAAAGCTCGACATTTCCAACAAGGCGCAGGCCGACGACATCAAGGCGATGCTCGAAGGCGCTACCTTCAAGGCGCTGTCCGTCGAAGCCAAGCCGACCAGGCGCAACCCCGGTCCACCCTTCACCACCTCGACGCTGCAGCAGGCCGCCTCATCGGGCCTCGGCTTCTCGGCCACGCGCACCATGCAGGTGGCGCAGCGGCTCTATGAGGGCATGGAGATCGGCGGCGAAACCACCGGCCTGATCACCTATATGCGAACCGACGGCGTGCAGATGGCCCCCGAGGCGATCGATGCCGCTCGCGATGCCATCGCAAAGGAATTCGGCCCGAAATACCTGCCGGAAAAGCCGCGCCAATACACCACCAAGGCCAAGAACGCCCAGGAAGCGCATGAAGCCATCCGCCCGACGGATTTCATGCGCACCCCGGCGTCGGTCAGGCAATATCTCGATGCCGACCAGATGCGGCTCTATGAGCTGATCTGGAAGCGCGCAATCGCCAGCCAGATGCAGTCGGCCGAGATCGAGCGCACCACCGTCGAAATCGAGGCGCTGAACGGCGCCCGCACCGCCGAACTTCGCGCCGTCGGCTCGGTCGTCCGTTTTGACGGCTTCATCGCCGCCTACACCGACCAGAAGGACGACGACGCCGAAGACGAGGAAAACCGCCGCCTGCCCGAAATCCGCGCCGGCGAGCAGCTTGCCCGCCGCGCGATCAATGCCACCCAGCACACCACCGAGCCGCCGCCACGTTATTCGGAGGCGTCGCTGATCAAGAAGCTGGAAGAGCTCGGCATCGGCCGTCCGTCGACCTATACGGCGATCCTGAAGACGCTCGAGGACCGCGACTATGTCACGATCGACAAGCGCCGGCTGGTGCCGCAGGCCAAGGGCCGCCTGCTGTCGGCCTTCCTCGAAAGCTTCTTCGAGCGCTATGTCGAGTACGACTTCACCGCATCGCTTGAGGAAAAGCTCGACGAGATCTCCGACGGCAAGCTCGCCTGGAAGGACGTGCTGCGCGATTTCTGGAAGGATTTTTCGGGCGCCGTCGCCGACATCAAGGAGCTGCGCGTCACCGATGTGCTCGATGCGCTCAACGAGGAACTGGCGCCGCTGGTTTTCCCCGCTCGCGAGGACGGCTCCAATCCGCGCATCTGCCCGAAATGCGGCACCGGTAATCTGTCGCTGAAGCTCGGCAAGTTCGGTGCTTTCGTCGGCTGCTCGAACTATCCCGAATGCTCCTTCACCCGCCAGCTCGGCGACGCCGCCAATCCCAATGGCGAGAATGGCGGTGGCGAGGACGGCACCAGGGTGCTCGGCAAGGATCCTTACACGGCCGAGGAAATCACGCTGCGCTCGGGCCGCTTCGGCCCCTATATCCAGCGCGGCGACGGCAAGGAAGCCAAGCGCTCGAGCCTGCCCAAGGGCTGGACGCCTGAATCCATCGATCATGAGAAGGCGCTCGCCTTGCTGGGGCTGCCGCGCGACGTGGGCAAGCATCCCGAAAGCGGAAAGATGATCTCGGCCGGGCTCGGCCGCTACGGTCCGTTCGTGCTGCACGATGGCACCTATGCCAATCTCGACAGCATCGAGGACGTGTTCTCGATCGGCCTCAACCGTGCCGTCACCGTGATTGCCGAGAAGCAGTCGAAGGGCAAGGGCGGCCGCAACGGCGGCACACCGGCAGCCCTGAAGGAGCTCGGCGACCATCCGGACGGCGGCGGCAAGATCGTCGTTCGCGACGGCAAATACGGCCCTTACGTCAATTTCGGCAAGGTCAACGCCACGCTACCCAAGGGCAAGGATCCGCAATCGGTGACGATCGAGGATGCGCTGGCGCTGATTGCCGAGAAGGAAGCCAAGGGCGGCGGCGGCAAGAAACCGTTCCGCAAGGCTGCGGCGGCCAAGGCGCCCGCAGCCAAGAAAACGGCGGCCAAAAAGCCGGCTGCGAAGAAGCCGGCCGCAAAGAAGAAAGGATAGGACGGCGTGGCGCGCAGGATCACCGGACGAAGCCACGGCGATCCGCGCACCGCCGACACCCGGGCCAAGGTCAAGGACGACTACCGGCCCTCGCGTGACGAAATCCTGCGCTACATCGCCGAAAACCCAGATCGCGCCGGAAAGCGCGACATCGCCAAGGCGTTCGCGCTGCGCGGCGACGACCGCATCTGGCTGAAGGATCTCCTGCGCGACTTGCAGGACGAAGGCGTTCTGACCAAGGAGCGCAAGCGGCTGGCCCGGGTCGGCGCCCTGCCCCATGTCGCCGTGCTCGACATTTTTGGCCGCGACGCCGATGGTATCTTGCTGGCGCATCCGGCCGAGCCCGTTGGTCCGGGCGAACCTCCCGTGGTCTCGATCCGCGTTTCGCGTGGGGGCAACGGACCGGCGCCAGGCATTGGCGACCGCGTGCTGGCCAAGACGTTTCCGACCGATGATCCATCAGGCCCCGCCTATACCGGCCGGGTGATGAAGATCTTCGAGAAGCGCGCGGACGCCGTCCTCGGTGTCTTCCGCGTGCTTCAGGACGGCACTTTCCGCATCGAGCCGGTGGAACGGCGCCAGCCGGAATTGATCGTCGACAAGGAATTCCAGAACGGCGCCAAAAATGGCGACCTGGTCGAGGTCGAGCCCGCGCGCGCCTCGCGCTATGGGCTGCCGCGCGCCAAGGTGCTCAACGTGCTGGGTTCGCTGACCAGCGAAAAGGCGGTCTCGATGATCGCCATCCACGCGCATGACATTCCGCACATTTTTCCGGCCGACGTCATCGCCGAATCCGAGGCGGTGAAGCCGGCGACGCTTGCCCATCGCGAGGATTGGCGCGACCTGCCGCTGGTCACCATCGATCCGGCCGACGCCAAGGATCATGACGACGCCGTCTTCGCCACGCCTGACCTCGACGAGAAAAATCTCGGCGGCTTTATCGCCACCGTCGCGATCGCCGATGTCGCCACCTATGTCCGCTATGGCACCGCGCTCGACCGCGAGGCACTGAAGCGCGGCAATTCGGTCTATTTCCCGGATCGCGTCGTGCCGATGCTGCCCGAGCGCATCTCCAATGATCTCTGCTCGTTGCGTGAGGGCCAGGATCGGCCGGCTCTGGCGGTACGCATGACCTTCTCCGCCGACGGCCGCAAGATCAGGCATTCCTTTCACCGCGTCATGATGAAGTCGGCGGCCAAGCTCGCCTACAGCCAGGCCCAGGCAGCGATCGACGGCGTGCCGGACGACAAGACCGGCCCGATCCTCGACACCGTGCTCAGGCCGCTGTGGGATGCCTATGCGATCCTCAAGCGCGGCCGCGACAGCCGCCAGCCGCTCGAGCTCGACCTGCCGGAGCGCAAGATCCTGCTCAAACCGGATGGCACGGTCGACCGCGTCATCGTGCCGGAGCGGCTCGACGCCCACAAGCTGATCGAAGAATTCATGATCCAGGCCAATGTCGCGGCCGCCGAAACGCTGGAGGGCAAGAAGCAGGCGCTGGTCTATCGCATCCACGACGCGCCGTCGCTGGCCAAGCAGGAATCGCTGCGCGAATTCCTGCAGACGCTCAGCCTGTCATTGGCGCGTGGCGCCCAGATGCGGCCCAGCCAGTTCAACGGCATTCTGGAGCGCGTGCGCGGCGCCGACAACGAGGCGCTGGTCAACGAAGTGGTGCTGCGCTCGCAGAGCCAGGCCGAATATTCACCCAAGAACATCGGT
The DNA here is from genome assembly GCF_006439515.1 of Mesorhizobium sp. B3-2-1. Lineage (NCBI taxonomy): Bacteria > Pseudomonadati > Pseudomonadota > Alphaproteobacteria > Hyphomicrobiales > Phyllobacteriaceae > Mesorhizobium > Mesorhizobium sp. B3-2-1. Next base: position 211,668 of record NZ_VFTI01000002.1, read on the forward strand.
CATTTCGGCCTCAACCTCAGGCGTTACGCGCATTTCACCTCGCCGATCCGCCGCTACGCCGACCTGATCGTGCATCGCGGGCTTATTGCCGCGCTCGGCCTCGGTCCAGGCGGACTGACGCAAGATGAGGAGGCTCGCCTCGAAGACGTCGCCGTGCTGATCTCCGGCACCGAACGGCGCGCAATGGCAGCCGAGCGCGACACGGTCGACCGGCTGATCTCCGCCTATCTCGCCGAGCGCATCGACGACCGCTTCGACGCCCGCATCTCCGGAGTCACCAAATCAGGACTTTTTGTCCAATTGCCGCAGTATGGCGCCGATGGTTTCATCCCTGTGTCAACTCTGGGCGGCGATTATTATATATACGACGAAACGGCCCGCTCCCTGTTCGGGGAACGCTCGGGCAAGGGCTACCAGCTCGCTGACCGCGTCGAGGTCCGGCTCGTCGAGGTGGCGCCGATGGCCGGGGCGATGCGCTTCGAGATGTTGACCGACCCAAAGCCCCTGCCAGGCTCCAGCAGGTCGTTTCACAAGGCCAAGGGCCGCGCCCGTGCGTCGCAATCGCGACCGGGGTCGCGCGGCAGGAGACGATGATGGAACAACAGGTTTTTGGTGGCGAACATCACTCGGGCCGGATTGCCCGCCCATTGTGGACGGCGATGAAGCGCGGTCTGCTAGGCCGCTGCCCGAATTGCGGCGAAGGCAAGCTCTTCCGCGGCTTCACCAAGACCGTCGAAACCTGCAGCGTCTGCGGCGAGGAGGTTCATCACCATCGCGCCGACGATCTGCCCGCCTATCTCGTCATCGTCATCGTCGGCCACATCGTTCTCGGTGCCTTCATGGGCGTGGAAGCGACCTCGACGCTCTCCACCTGGCAGCACATTGCCATATGGGTGCCCTTGACCATCCTTCTGTCGGTTGCACTGCTGCAGCCTGTCAAAGGCGCCGTCATCGGACTGCAATGGGCGTTCTATATGCACGGATTTGGTGGCGAAAAGGATGTGATCGAGCCGCATCCTGGGGCCTGAGGTATTGGCTGGCGCAACATGCCAATCGTTAAGGCCACTTTCGCATGCAAGAAGTTTCCGCTAGGTCCTGCGCATGGAAGCTATGACCAAGGCGGATGCCGACAAGCTCGACAAGGGTCTTGCCACGCATGGCGGCCGGCCCTTGCGTCCGCGTGACGCCGCGACCCTGATCCTGCTCGACCGCAAGGGCGACGACGTCCTGGTGCTGATGGGACGCCGCCATGCCGGTCACGCCTTCATGCCCGGGAAATTCGTCTTCCCCGGCGGCCGCACCGACCCTGCCGACAGCCGCATCCCGACGGCGACGGCACTTAACCAGCACGAAGAAGCCAAGCTGACGGCCGGCCCCGGCCGCACCAGTCACGCCCGCGCCCGCGCCATTGCTTTGTCGGCGGTCCGCGAGACCTACGAGGAAGCCGGCCTGCTGATCGGCCGCAAAGGCGCCTTTGCCACGACCAGGCGCGACTGGCAGGGTTTCGTCGAACATGGCGTGGCACCGTCGCTGGAGGCATTGCGCTTCGTCGCGCGCGCCATCACCCCGCCGAACCGGGTGCGCCGCTTCGATACCCGCTTCTTCAGTGCCTGGCGTGGCGACGTCGCCATCGAATTGCCCGATGGCGGCCCGACCAACGAACTGGAGGAACTGGTCTGGCTGCCGCTCGCCAAGGCCAAGCAGGCTGACATACCCGACATCACCCGAATGATCCTGGACGAGCTTGAAAAGCGGCTCGCCAATGATCCACTGCTGCGTCCGGGCGGCCCTGTCCCCTTCTACAGGCTTGTCCGCAACCGCTTCACCCGCGAACTTCTCTAGAGCAATTCCAGGAAAAGTGTGACGCGGTTTTCCGTCCGGAATTGCGTAAGATCAAACAGACAGAGTATTCAGCATCTCATGACGGTCGATACCCAACCAAAGGGCGACGAACGCGTACACTGGCTGCCGATGGTGGCGGCGATCTCGTCGATCAGCGTCGTCGGCATTGCCATCGGCCTCGGCATGCCGCTGCTCAGCGTCATCCTGGAAACACGCGGCCATTCGGCCTCGATGATCGGCCTCAACACGGCCGTCGCCGGTCTCGCCTCGATCGCCGGAGCGCCGCTCGCCACGCCGCTTGCCATGCGCTTCGGCGTCGCCTGGACCATGATCGCCATGATCGCCGCCGGCGCGCTGGCCTTCGTCGGTTTCCATTTCGCGCCCGATTTCTGGATGTGGTTCCCGCTGCGTATCGTGCTTCACATCGCGCTGACGGTGCTGTTCATCCTGTCCGAATTCTGGATCAGCACATCGGCGCCGCCACACCGGCGCGGCCTCGTGCTTGGCATCTACGCCACCGTCCTGTCGCTCGGTTTTGCCGCGGGGCCGTGGCTGTTCGCCCACCTCGGCAGTTCCGGCTTCAGGCCGTTCGGCGTCATCATCGCCCTGGTGACGTTGGCCGCCATACCGGTGCTGGCCGCGCGCAACGAAAGCCCCACCATCGTGGCGAACAGCGAAACCAGCCACTTCCTGCGCTACATCTGGCTGGTGCCGACCGCGACTTTCGCCGTGCTTGTGTTCGGCGCGGTCGAGACCGGCGGCTTCGCGCTGTTCCCGGTCTACGGCAATCGCATCGGCTACTCCGAGGCCGATGCGGCGCTGCTGCTGACCATGATCGGCCTTGGCAATGTGCTGCTGCAGATCCCGATCGGCATGATCAGCGACCGCGTCACGGACCGGCGCTATCTGCTGCTCGCCTGCGCCGCGGTCGGTCTCGCCGGCACGATGTTCATGCCGTTCTTTGCCGCGAATTGGCACTTGATGGCTGCCCTGCTTTTCGTTTGGGGCGGTTTCGTCGCGGCCATGTACACGATCGGCCTTGCCCATCTCGGTTCGCAGCTTTCAGGCCATGAACTGGCGTCGGCCAATGCCGCGTTCGTACTATGTTACGGCGTCGGCATGGTGCTTGGCCCGCAGGCGATCGGCATCGGCATGGACAGTTTCGGGCCTTCCGGCTTTGGCTGGTCGCTCGGCCTGTTCTTCGCCGCCTACATCGCCCTGGTCTGCTTCAGGCTCGTCCGCAAGATCCTCCTGTAGGGCCAACCAGTCGTTTATCGGCACTGTGCAGCGGCAGGCTGCTGACAGAACCGTGTCAGCAGCCACCGGTTAAAAGGGTGTCCTAAAACACCCTGAACCGAGGACACTCCGATGATCGACAGCGGCTTTGAAACCACTTCGCTGCGAATGACGCTCCTTCTGCTCGTCAGCTTCCAGGCTCCGGCTGCCGACGTCGACCGCATCATGGATGCGGTGGTGGCGATCGCACCGCTCGCCATGGGCAAGTATGACCGCAATGCGTATCAGTCGGCGCATGGCATCGAGCGCTACAGGCCGCTGGAAGGGGCCGCGGCCGGCGCCGAGACCGAATTGCGCCGCCGCCCGGGCACGGTCGAGGTTTCATTCGAATTGCCTGATGACCAAGCGCTGGCAGCCCGCGTCGTCGAGGCGATTTTCCAGGCGCATTCCTATCAGGAGCCGGTGATCCGTATCCAGCCGATCCTTGCCAGCCGCTCCAAGGGTCTGGACGACCGCGCCAATCCGAATCGCTGGTGGAACACCACCGGAGACTGGAAGAAGGTTGCGGTATCAGAGGTGGAAAACGCCTGATTTATGTTCCCAGCCTCCATTGGCTGGCGATAAGACCGGACAACTCATGTGCTACCTAATCCGGACAACTCATGTGCTTACGACACACAGGGGACGCCGGGCTTGACTTTCCAGGCACGTTCTTTATGTGTCGCGCCAAGTTTCCCGCGTCCGGGTGTTTTCCCCGTGCTCCAGCGGCCAAAACTCCACGAACATAACGGACTGAGATCATGGCCAAAGCCGCAAACATCAAGATCAAGCTTCTGTCGACCGCCGACACCGGTTTCTTCTACGTCACCAGCAAGAACAGCCGTACCAAGACCGACAAGCTGTCGTTCCGCAAGTACGACCCGGTCGCCAAGAAGCACGTCGAATTCAAGGAAACCAAGATCAAGTAATCTGGGTTTCCCTCCGGAATGCCGAAACGCCGCCCATCGGGCGGCGTTTTCGTTTCGTTTGCAAGGCGGAAGGCTGCGGGCTGAGTTCCCTCGGCCCTGGATGAATTCATTCAGCCGATTCGATCGCCGCTTTTCGGATCGAACAGATGCAGCGACGCCGGATCCGCCGCCAGCCGCACCAAGTCGCCGGGCTTCACGGCCGCGCGGCCCATGGCAAAGACGCAAAGCTGCTGGCCGGCCAGTTTGACGTAGAACTGCGTCGACAGGCCGAGCGGCTCCACCACTCCCACTTCGCCCTGCAGGGCGCCGTCATCGGCGAGCCCGATATGCTCGGGGCGCAGCCCGACGGTGATGACGTCGCCATCCCTGAGCGGCAGGCCGTCCGGCAGCCGAAGCTTCTGGCCATCGGACAACACGGCATCCGCCTGGCCGCCCTTCTCCACCGTCGCCGGCAGGAAATTCATCCCCGGAGAGCCGATGAAGCCGGCGACGAACATGTTGGCCGGCCGGTCATAGAGATCGAGCGGCGCGCCGACCTGCTGGATCAGCCCGTCATGCATGACGACGATGCGGTCGGCCATGGTCATAGCCTCGATCTGGTCGTGGGTGACGTAGACAGAGGTGGTCTTCAACTGCTGGTGCAGCGCCTTGATCTCGGCGCGCATGTGAACACGCAGCTTGGCGTCGAGGTTCGACAGCGGCTCGTCAAACAGGAAGACTTTCGGATCGCGCACAATGGCGCGGCCCATGGCGACGCGCTGGCGTTGCCCACCGGACAATTGCCTGGGCAGGCGTTGCAGGAACGTATCGAGCCCCAGCCGCTTGGCGGCACCATCGACGCGAGCATCGATCGCCGGCTTCTCGGCCTTCTTCAGCATCAGGCTGAAGCCCATGTTCTTCGACACGTCCATATGCGGATAGAGAGCATAGGACTGGAACACCATGGCGATGTCGCGGTCCTTGGGCGCGACATCGTTGACCACCCGCTCGCCGATGCGTATCTCGCCGCCCGAGGCTTCCTCGAGCCCGGCGATCATGCGCAAAAGCGTGGACTTGCCGCAGCCGGACGGTCCGACCAGGACGACGAACTCGCCATCGGCGATCTCGAGATCAACCGCGTGCAGGACGCGCACGGCGCCATAATCCTTACGGACCTTTTCGAGCGTGACAGAGGCCATCGATCTATCCTTTGACCGCGCCGGCGGTCAGGCCGGTGACGAGATAACGTTGCAGGAAGGCGAAGAAGATGCAGACCGGGATCAGCGCCAGGATGGACGCCGCCATCATCTGCCCCCAGTCGACGGCGAACTTGCCGATGAAGGTGAGCAGGCCGACCGCGAAGGTCTTCTGGTCGTCGCTGGAAATCAGCATCAGGGCGAACAGGAGCTCGCTCCAGGCGGCGGTGAAGACGAAGCCCAGTGTCGCGCCCATGCCGGGCAGCGTCAGCGGCACGATCACCCGGCGCATCGCTTGCGCGCGGGTACAGCCGTCGATCATCGCGGCCTCTTCGAGGTCCTTCGGGATGCCGTCGAAGAAAGACTGCATCAGGAAGGTGGCGAAGGCGGTATTGAAGGCGGTGTAGATGATGATCAGCCCGGTCAGGCTGTTGATCAGGCCGATCTGACCCATCACGCGATAGATCGGCGGAATGACCATCACCAGAGGAAAGGTCTGGGTCAAAAGCAGCATCAACGCCAGTGCCGCCTTGCCGCGAAAGGTAAAGCGCGACATCGCGTAGCCGGCGAGCGTGGAGATGATCGTCACCAGGGCCGCCGTCGAGACAGAGACGATGACGCTGTTGAGGAAATAGCGTGGGAAATCGGTGGCCTCCAGCACGGTCACGAAGTTCTGCAACGTCATGTGTGACGGCCAGAAGGTGATGCCCTCGGAATAGAGCAGCCGCTCCGGCGTGACCGAGATCTTCAGCGTCCAGTAGATCGGGAACAAGGCGAAGACCACATAGGCCGCGATCGCGGCGTAAAGGCCAATGCCGCCGAAGAAGCGCTGTGGGGCTGAGCGTCCAGCGATCATCAGACGTGCCTCACAAGGGAGCGGCGGATCGCGATCAGCCCGATCGCATAGGCGATGAGCAGGACGAGCAGCAGCACGGCCACGGCCGAGGCATAGCCCTTGTCCAGTGACTTGAAGGCGCTGACATAGATGTAGACCGGCACCGTGTTGGTCGAGCCGGCCGGTCCGCCCTCGGTCATGACGAAGATCAGGTCGGCGAAGGTGGCGATCCAGATCGTGCGCAACATCACCGTGATGGCGATGGTCGGCGCCAGGAACGGCAGCGTCACCTTGGTGAAACGTTGCAACGGCGAAGCGCCGTCGATCGCCGCCGCCTCATGCAGTTCCGAGGGGATAGATTTCAGCGCCGCCAGCAGCGTGATGGCGAAGAACGGGATGCCGAACCAGACATTGGCGATGATCGGCCCCCACATCGCGGTGGCCGGATCGGACAGCACATTGGTCGGTTCGGCTTTCAGCCCCAAGGCGAACAGCCAGTGCGGCAGCGGCCCGACGATCGGGTTGAACAACCAGGCCCAGGTCAGCCCCGACAGGAAGGAGGGCACCGCCCAGGGCAGGAAGACCAGCGCCTGCACGGCCTTGCGGCCCCGAAACGGCTTGTCGAGCAGCAGCGCCAGGCCAAGGCCGAGGAAGAATTGGAAGAACAGGCTGGCCACCGTCCACCACAACGTGTTGATCAGCGCCTGGCCCAGCACCTGATCCGACAGCATCGCCTGATACTGCCCGAGCCCGACATATTCCGACTTGAAGGCAGAGAATTTGCGGAAGGAGTAGCTGATGCCGATGACCAGCGGCACGAGCAGCACCACGACCAGCAGGATGATCGCCGGGCTGAGATAAAGCCAGGGCTCGATGGCAGCGTGTGTGAGCCACTTACGTCGCGGCTTGCCGACAGATCGTATTTCGGACACGGCATAGGTCATTGGCTGTGGAACGTCCTCTGGGAGCGCGGCGTTGGCGACAAGCGTCCTTCTCCCCGTTCAACGGGGAGAAGATGCCGGTCCACCCTCCGCAGCTGCTGCGGAGGACGGGCAGGCAGATGAGGGGCGGCGCTAGGCTGGCAGAACTTGGCGCTGCCCCTCATCCGGCCCTATCGGGCCACCTTCTCCCCGTGAACGGGGAGAAGGGACGAAAAATTACTTCTTGTTCTTCGCCAGCCAGTCCTGCTGCTCCTTTGTCAGGAAGGCAGCCCACTGGTCGGCGACGTCCTTGGCCGTCTTCTGGCCAAGCAGCACTTCCTGAAAATTCTTGATGGCTACTTGGTCGACGAAATTGCCGAGGTTTTCCAGATGCGTCGGAGGCGTCACCATTTCGTATTTGGAACTGTCGCTGAGCTCGGTGAACCAGCCCTTGAACTGCTCGGTTTTGAAGTGGGGATCCTGGTCGGCGCCGTTGTGAATCGGCACGACGCCGACTTCCTTGGCCCATTCCAGATTGTCCTTCGGCGACAGAAGGGTCGCCATCAGCTTCCAGGCATCGTCCTTGTGCTGGGAATTGGCGAACATCGCCCAACCAGCATAACCCAGTGTCGGATAGGATTTGCCGCTTGGTCCGACCGGCAGCGGAGCCACGGCGAAGTCGTCGGCGCTCATCTTGTCGGCGATGCCGAGCAGCGCGTCCGGATCCTGGTTGAGCATGGCGCAAGTGCCGGAATAGAAGCCGGTGACGGTCTCGTTGAAGCCCCAGCTCACGGAATCCTTCGGCGCAAGACCGTTCTTGTACATGTCGGCCAGCATCTGCAGGCCCTTGACCGAGCCCTCTTCATTGATGGTCGAGGTGCCGTCCTCGTTGAAATAGCCGCCCTTGCCGGCGGCGATGTTCATGAACATGTGCATGCCATTGAAGGCACCCGGCCCGCCGCGCAGGCAGTAGCCGTATTTGCCGGGAATGGCCGAGATCTTCTTGGAATCGGCGACGAATTCGTCGAGCGTTGCCGGCGGGCCGTCGAGACCGGCCTCCTTGAACAGCTTCTTGTTCCAGAACAGCGCGTTCACATAGTAGCCATAGGGGATCATGAACTGGGTGTTGTTCACGGTCGAGCCGAACTGTTTGGCACGCTCGCCCAGCGTCTTGGCGTCGTCCCACTTGGCCATATAGGGGCCGAGATCCTCGAGCTGGGCATTGTTGGCGTAAAGCCCCATCCAGCGTTCCGGCATCTCGACCACGTCAGGCGTGTCGCCGGCCTGCACCATGGTCAGGAATTTTTCGAAGGCCTGCCCCCAGGGCAGCGAGACGAGCTCGACCTTGACGCCCGGATTGGCCGCCTCGAACTCGGCGATCTGCTTCTTGAGGAATTCGGTGCGTGGCGGGCTGGTGATCACCTCGACCATTTTCAGGGTCGAATCGGCCAGCGCGCTTCCGGCGGAAATCGCCAGCCCCGCAACGGTGGCAAGCATGACGGTCAGTTTTTTCATGTTCAAGACTCCCATTTTGAACCCGCTTGTTATTTTCTGGCTTTTTCGAAGGCCTGAGCGACATCCGCCCAGAGATCCTCGACATTTTCCAATCCGACATTGAAGCGGATGGTTCGGGGGCTGACGCCGAAGCGCGCCATCGAATTCAGTCCCGGCGTCTGCTCTAGCGACGCCTTGGCCGGTACGACCAGGCTCTCATGCCCGCCCCAGCTGACGCCGATGCGGAAATATCTCAGCGCGTCGACGAAGACGGGAATGTCGATGTCGTCCGTCACCTCGAAGGAGAACAACCCGCCATAGCCGGCAAGCGTCGCCTTGCCCGGATGGTTGGAATAGGCGGGGTGGTTGACCCGCTCGACATTGCCATGCGCCTTCAGCCGCTCGGCGATGGCGAGCCCGCTCTTCATGTGGTGCGGCAGGCGCAGCGGCAGCGTGCGCAGGCCGCGCAGCAAAAGCCAGGCCTCGAAAGGCGATAGCTTGCCACCGAGATAGGAATAGGTCTGCTCGTTGATGTGCTTGATATGCGCGGCCGAGCCTGCGACCACGCCGGCGACCGTGTCGCTGTGGCCACCGAGATATTTCGAGGCCGAGTGCAGCACCAGGTCGACGCCGTGCGTGATCGGCTTCTGGAAAACCGGCGTCGCCCAGGAATTGTCGATGGTGGTGACGATGCCCTGCTCTTTTGCCAGCCGGGTCAGATGCGGCAGGTCCTGGAGCTCGAACACCATCGAGGTCGGGCTTTCCAGGTAGAGCAGCTTGGCGCCGGGCAATGCCGCCGCGACCGCGTCCGGGTCGGAGCCCTCGACGTAGTCGACCTTGATGTCGAGCCGCGGCAGGAGGCGTTCGAACAGCCGGTAGGCATCGCCATAACAATTGCGCACCGCAACGATGCGCTCGCCTGCCCCGACAAAGGCAAGCACGGTGGCGCTGATCGCCGCCATGCCGCTGGAGAACCCACGTGCGGCCTCGGCGCCTTCGAGAGCCGCGACACGCGACTCGAACTCCATGACCGTCGGATTGTCGCCGCGCGAATAGATCGGCTGCTTTCGTTTGCCGGCAAACGTCTCGGCCATTTCGGCATAATTGGCGAAGGTGAACAGCGACGTCTGGTAGATCGGTGGCACGACGGCGCCACCGGGGAACGGTTCGTCATGCGCCAAGAGCGTCGCCGCCTCGGCGAGATAGTCGGGATCGAAACCGGCTGGCTGCTCGTTCATCTCAGGTCCGAAAGTTTGAGTTTGGCCGCACCGCGCTTCAGGTCGTCCTCGACGGTTGCGATGAGCTTCAGCGCCTCTGCGCGGGCGCCTTGCGGATCGCGTGCGGCGATGCGTTCGTAGATGGTGCGGTGATAGGGAAAGCTGGCATGGCCGAAATCGCGCACGCCGAGCGGATGCTCCCAGAAGCGATGGAACAGTTCGTGCATGGCGGCGATAATCTGTTCGAACAGCGGATTGCCGGAGACCCGGTAGATCGCCTGGTGGAATTCCCAGTCCTCTTCCGACGACATGCCGTCAAGGGTGCGAAACGCCTGCTCCATGATATCAAGCTTGCGTTCGATCTCGGCAATGTCGGCCGGGCTTGCCCGCTCGGCGCACAGCGCCGCCGCTTCCGCTTCCAGTGCGCGGCGGATTTCCAGCGTCTGCATCAGGCTGGTGAAGTCGTTGCCGCCGGCCAGCGTCAGCGGCAAATGCAGCATGTCGGGCGAGACGGCCGCCTTAAGATAGGTGCCGCTGCCTTGCCGGCGTTCGACCAGGCCCAATCCCTCCCACCGGGTCAGCGCCTCGCGCACCGTGTTGCGGCTGACCTTGAGCCGTTCGGCCAGGATGCGCTCGGTCGGCAATCGCTCGCCAGGCTGCAAGGCCTCGGCGCGGACGAAGCCCACCAATGCCTTCAGCACGGCGTCGTCGCGCGCCGTCGTCTGAATGGGTGGCAGGCTGTTCTGGTCCACATTTCCTCCAAGTGGTCCAATGGTCCAACCAATTTCTGCACAGATGAAGCCCTCCTGTCAATCGCGTGTCAGGAGACTTTCAGTCTTCGGCCCAAGGAGGTTGTGAAGCGCCATGTTCGGAAGGATGCGCGGCAGCCGGCCCGAACCATCTGGTCAACGCATCGGCCAATCCCTGTTGCGTCCCAACTCCTACCCAGGCCACGTATCCATCGGGCCGGATCAAGACAGCGTCGGGCACAGCGACCGTTCCCAGTACGGGAAGCTCCCAGGCGCCGGCATACACGGCGTCGATCTGCCGAATCCTGTCGGTCCAAGGCGCAATGTCCAGTCTGCCTGGCTCACCGAAATTGAGGAGCACCGGCCGCGCGTCGTGCAGCAAGGTAAACAGCCGCAACGGCCCGTTGGCGGTGAGCAGGTCGAGGTCGGGTATTCGCCGCCCAAGCAGCGCGTGGCCTTCGCCGAGGTCGTAATGGACACCCAGGCCGGACATGTCCGCGGCGGTCCGTTTGCGTGGCCCATCCATGGCGAGCAGTTCGGCAAAGGTGTCGCCCAGAGCCTTGGTGCGTGCATCCATGCGACGGAGCGCAACCTGCGCCAGCGCGTTGCGCAGCACGCGGGCGGCGACCGGATGGCGTTCGGCATGGTAGCTGTCGAGCAGGCTGTCCGGTGATATCAGCTTGACCACCTGTGCCAGTTTCCATCCAAGGTTGACTGCGTCCTGCACACCGATGTTGAGGCCCTGTCCGCCCATTGGGGGATGGATGTGCGCGGCGTCGCCGGCCAGCAGAATACGTCTGTCGCGGTAAGCGGCAGCCTGGCGCGTCATATCGGTGAACCGCGAAATCCAGGTCGGACTGTGGACCCCGTAATCGGTGCCATACACCGCGACGAGCGCCTCGCTGAGATCGCGCAGTGTCGGTTCGCCACCAATGGTCAGTTGTCTCTCGGTCAGCACGACACCCAGCCGGCCACCTTCCTCGACCTTGCCAATCGCATGAATACCATGGGCGTCGCTGCGAAAGCCCACTGCTGGTTCCTCCGCCATCTCGACCTCGGCGATCATCCAGCTCATCGTCGGATCCCATCCGTCGAACGCGATGCCCGCCGCCTTGCGGATCATGCTGCGTCCGCCGTCGCAGCCGACGAGATACTGCGTCCGCAACCGCTGGCCACCGGACAGCTCGACATCGACGCCACCGTCATCCTGTGCAAAACCCGTGACGTCCTGTCCGCGACAGATCGGCACTCCCAACTCGCTGATCCAGTCGGCCAATATCCGCTCGATATGGTTTTGCCGCAGCGCCAGCAGATAATTGTGCCGCGTGGGAAAATCGCTGACATCCAGCCGGATCATGTGGAAGCCGACGGACGGCGATCGCTGTCCCTGCGATAGGAATCGGTCGGCAATTCCGCGCTGGTCGAGCACCTCGATGGTGCGTGCGTGCAGGCCACCCGCGCGCGAGCCGATGAGTTCCTGGTTCGGGCGCCGCTCGACAATGGCCACATCGACGCTTGCCAATGCGAGTTCGCCAGCCAGCATCAACCCGGTCGGACCGCCTCCGACGATCACCACCGCGTGGTCCCGACGCACTTGGCCTCCTGACAACCATTCCGGCATTTCGCCACTCCCGTTTCCGTTAATTTGGGTCGTGGTTTTACGGGAACAGCCAGGTCTTGCCGCAAGCCCCTTGTGCGCCATATCTACGAAATTGAGGGGATAGCTTTTCTCCTTCCCTTTTTAGTACGGCAGTGAAAAGTCGCGGCGCTGCGAAGTGACGGCTCACGCGGGGCGCAACGGAAGCCGTTACAAGCCAGGAAAGCGTTCCTTCAGACCCTGCCGCGCACAAAATAGCCCCGGCACTTCCGGGGCTTGACGCAGATTCCTAATGTCGTGTCGGACAAAGGGGGCCGGTCGGCGTTTGGCAGCGGTACGAGGAGGCCACTATGTGCCAGCGCCGGCCGGCCGACCCCACGGACCCAGGAGATGCGGCGGACCTGAGCATCATGGGGTATTCCTGAGGGACCGAGCCGGCGATCTACCCTCGTGCCGGCTTCGTCTTGCCTGCACATTTGCGCAAGAGCTTATGAAAATCAACAGTTTCTTAACCAAGGCTCGCGAATCGCTTGGATTAAGGTAAATGGGTAACCCTCTTGGGTTGACGGGCCGGCCCGGCCGTCAGGCCGCCTTGGCAACGACGCGGTTGCGGCCGCCGCTCTTGGCTTCGTAGAGCGCGAGATCGGCGCGCTTCATCAGCGCCGCCACCGTATCCACGCCCTTCAGCACCGATGACACCCCAACGCTGACGGTGACCTCGATCGTCTTGCCGTCGGCACCGATGGCGAACGGCATCTGGGCGATTTCGGCGCGGATGCGCTCGGCCACCTTCTCGGCCACGGTGCCGTCTGTGTCCGGCATCACGACCACGAACTCCTCGCCGCCGAACCGGCAGGCAAGATCGATACCCCTGACGTTCTTGCGCAGCCGCCGCGCGAATTCGCGCAACACCTCGTCGCCGCCATCGTGACCATGCGTGTCATTGATAGACTTGAAGCGGTCGAGATCGGTGATCATCACCGACAGCGGCCGGCGCCGCGCCACGGCGCGGTCGAACAGCGTCTGCAGATGGCTGTCGAGATAGCGGCGGTTGTGCAGACCGGTCAGGCCATCGGTCACGGCCATTTCGATGGTCTGGGTGACGCTGGCGCGCAATTGGTCATTGTAGCGCTTGCGGCGCACCTGGGTGCGCAGCCGCGCCGTCAGTTCCTGCTGGTCGATCGGCCGCATCAGATAGTCGTTGATGCCGAGTTCAAGCCCACGGATGATGCGCTCATCCTCGCCCTCCTCCGCCAAAAGGATGATCGGCACGAAACGGGTGCGGTCGAGCGAGCGCAGTTGCGAGCAGAGCCTGAGCGGATCGAAGTCGGCGAAGGCCGTCGAGATCATCACGCATTCATAGGGGGTTTCGGCGGCCTGGAAGAACCCGGCATGCGGATCGCCAGTGACGTCGACGTCGGCACGTTCGCGCAACATCTTCTGGATGCGCTCGACCGACGATTTGCGCTCGTCGATCAGAAGCACTTTCGGCGTGGTATCCTGGGACGCGAAATTGCGGCTCAAAAGTTCTTCGATGCCGATGTTGCGTGTGGTCGAGGCGCGCAGCCGAAGCTCGTCGGTCAGCGACTTCAGGCGGACAAGGCTCTTGACGCGCGTCATCAGCTGCAGGTCGTTGACCGGCTTGGTCAGGAAGTCGTCGGCGCCCGCCTCCAGCCCGCGCACGCGGTCGGAAACCTGGTCGAGAGCCGTGATCATCACCACCGGAATGTGCGACGTCGCCGGATCGCTCTTCAGCCGCCGGCAGACCTCGAACCCGTCCATATCGGGCATCATCACGTCGAGCAGCACGACATCGATTTTGCCGTTCTCGCAGGTCTCGATCGCGTCGGGCCCGTTGGTGGCGGTCAGCACCTCGAAATATTCGGCAAGCAGCCGGACTTCCAGCAGCCTCACATTGGCAGGGATGTCGTCGACGACGAGGATCCGCGCGGTCATTTCACAAGGCTCCGGCTCGGCTGGAAGGGAACATCAGGCATCGCCCAGATAGGATTTGATGGTTTCGATGAAGCGCGGCACCGAGATCGGCTTCGAAATATAGGCCTCGCAGCCACCTTGGCGGATGCGCTCCTCGTCGCCTTTCATCGCGAAAGCAGTCACGGCAATGACCGGGATGACGTGCAAATCGTCGTCCTCCTTCAGCCATTTGGTCACTTCCAGCCCCGAGACTTCTGGCAGTTGGATGTCCATCAGGATAAGGTCCGGCCGGTGTTGGCGCGCCAGGTCGAGCGCTTCCAGGCCGTTGCGGGTGCGCACCGTCTCGTAACCGCTTGCTTCGATGAGGTCCCGAAAGAGCTTCATATTGAGCTCGTTGTCCTCGACGATCATGACCTTCTTAGGCATCGAAATCCCGTCCCGGCCGTCCTCCGCCCGGAGGTGGCCGTCATGCGCTCGTTCCTTGGACGCACCAAACCCTGCTTCACGATACGGCAATATGATTGACGAAACGGAAACCCGCGGCCTGCAAAGCACCACGAATTCCGCCCTCGCCTCCCACGCGTCCAAAAGGCGCCACACTCTAATGGCTTGCCGCAAGCAACTCTTGCCATTACTGCGGGAGAGACTCATTCCACACACCGAAGGTAGTGATGGCAAACGCAGCGTCAATGCGCGAAGAGGCCGAAACCATTGCCGTGAAGGCATTGGGCTTCGTTGCCGCGGATCCGGAGCTTTTGCAGCGCTTTCTGGCGATTACGGGAATAGAGGCGCATTCGATCCGCAGGGCGGCCGGCGAGCCGGGTTTCCTCGCCGGCGTCCTGCAGTTCATCCTCGCCCACGAGCCGACTTTGATGCGCTTCGCCGAGGAAACCGGCATCCCGCCGGCGGCTGTCGGCAAGGCGTTGCGCGCCTTGCCGCTTGGCGACGACAATCACGAGCGTTCCACATGAGCGATGATCCCGAAACCGCGCGGCAGATCGAGGAACTGGCGGCCGACGACCGGCCGCTGCTGGTACTCGACGTCGACGACGTGGTGCTCGAATTCATCCGCCCGTTTCCGCATTTTCTCAAGGAGCGCGGCTATGGCCTGACCCTGGCTTCCTTCCGGCTGACCAGCAACATTGCCGAAACGGCCAGCGGTCGCCTGATCGAACAACCCGAGGTCACGGCACTCCTGGGCGATTTCTTCGACGCGCAAGCCGATTGGCAGGGCATCACCGATGGGGCCGCGGAAGCTTTGACGGAGCTCGGAGACCGGGCGGAAATCATATTGCTGACGGCCATGCCGCACAGGCATCGTGGCGTGCGCCGCGCCCACCTCGACGCCCTCGGACTAAGCTACCCGCTGCTGACCACCGAAATGGCCAAGGGTCCGGCGGTGGCCAAGCTGCGCGGCAAGACCAGGCGGCCCGTGGTCTTCGTCGACGACCAGCCAGCCAATCTGGCGTCGGTGCGGGACTCGGTCGCCGACGCAAATCTTTTCCACCTGATGGCCGACAATTCGCTGCGCGCGTTCCTGCCGCCGGTCCCGAACGATGTCATCGTCGTCCAGGATTGGCACGAAGCCGCGCCTAAGATCGCTGGCGCGCTGGGGTTCTAATCTAAGCGTTTTGGTGCGATCCCGGACGGAAAACCGGGGCGCAATTTTTCCTGGAATTGCTCGAAGGCAGAACCCTCAAGGCTTGAGCTTCGCCCCTGCCCCGCCGTTAGCGCTGCCGCCATTATCGCTGCCGCCATTGTCGCTGCCGCTCTCGCCCGAGCCGTCACCGTCGTCGACGCTGTCGTCCACCGCCGGGTCGGCGGGCTTCAGCATGACGCCATTGACGGCGACCGATCCGTCGGCCTTGGTGTTGATGACCCATTCCAGCTTGCCGTCCGGCAGCGTCTTGGCAAAACCCTTCGCCATGAGGGCAACAGGCACGTACTGCCCGACCTCCGGCTCCGCTTTCGCCGCTTCCTGCAGGTGCTCCATGATCTTGTCGAAGCCGGCGACGTCGACAGTGAGATTGGCGTCGGGTTTCTGGCCGAAGCTTGTCATCTCACCTTCCAGCGCGATCTCCATGTCCTTGTTCTTCACGGTGCTGTGGCCGATGATAACCTTCGGCGTCTTGGCCAGGAAGTCGGCTTTGAGCTGGTCGCCGAATTCGGCCGGCAGCGGCGGATCCTGATTGAGATCAAAGGCTTCGATCGCCTTCTTCGCCATGCTGTCGAGATCGATGTTGGCGCCGCCGAAATTCAGGTCGATATCGGTGGGCAGCAGGGCCACGCTCCAACTCGGCAAGAGCTGCTGCGGCACGGTCAGCCCCGAAGCCTTGATGCCATAGCTGACCTTGCCGTTCTGGGCGACCCCATCGGAACCGAACGCTATGCCGAACTGGGTTGCCCCGAACGTACCGATCGGGCTGTCGACCGCGAAATCCTTGAAGCCATAGGTTCCGTCGATACGCTCCCACACCGGAAGTGCCGCAAGCAGAAGCGACTTGAGCTGCGCCTGGTTTGCCTTCAGCATCTTCTCGTCTTCATTGGCCACGCCAAACGCCAGGAGGTCGAGCAGAGGCTTGGTCTGGACGCCCTTGCCGCTGGCCTCCACAGAAAATTCCGGCGACTTCACGGTAACGGGAAAATTCAGTCCGCTCTCGGGATCATTGAATTTTATCGCTTCGACGAAGTTCGAAATCTTTTGCGATGTCGTGAAATCGACGCCGCCATTGGCCGCCTTGGTCGCGGAAAGCGTCATAGTGCCGGCACCGGCGCTCGCCTCCATCTGCTGCTTGCTATCCTGCGACGACATCGTCATCCCGGCCATCGAGCTTGTGGCGCTGGTGAAGGCCGCCAGCTTGGGGTCATAAACGCCGCTGGCCTTGCCGTCCTTGATCGAGAATTGCGTGCTTTGCTTTCCCTGGGGGCCGTTGAATTCGAAGGACGCGCTCTGCGAAAAATCAATCGAGACATCCCAGGACCCATCACTGCGCGGCTTGACCAGGAGGGCGTAGGGCGCAAAGTCGAATTTCATCAGCTTCTGGTCGGGAAAGCTGCTGGCAAGCGCCTTGAAATCGAACACGATCTTGTAGGCGTCGCCTTCGGCCGAAACCTTCAGAATACCCTTGTCGAGCGCCTGTTTGCCGACATAGCGGGACAGGTCATCGGACAATTGCTTGGCGCCCTGGCTGTCGACGGTCTGGCCGAAAGCAGGCGCACTGAGCAGAAGCGCGGTAAAGGCAACTGGCAACATACGGTTCACGGGAATTCTCCGTTCGATCGAAGGCAAAATTCGTCTCGTATCTCTGGTAGGGAAATACCATCACGACTGCAAGACGATGACAGTCAGGCATTCGGCTTCAACACCAGCCGCATCGGCGGCGGATGGTTCGTCGACCAGCCGCGCAATCTGGCACCGCTGCAGAATCAAGGATTCAGTTTCGCCCCGCCCCCACCGCTACCGTGATCGGCCGGCTTCAATATGGCGCCATTGACCATCACGGAGCCGTCGGGCTTGGCATTGATGACCCACTCCATCCTGCCGTCCGGCAACGTCTTGGCAAATCCTTTGACGGCCAATGCGAAGGGGAAATATCGGGCCGCTTCCGGTTCGGTTTTAGCCGCCGTCTGCAAGGTCGCAACGATCTTGTCGTAGCCCGCGACATCGACGGTCATGGTTGCATCTGGCTTCTGGCCGGGGAAGGTCACTTCGCCTTCTAGCGCAATCTCCGTGCCTCCATTCTTGAAAAGGCTGTGACCGACGATGAATTTTGGTGTGTTGGCCATGAAGTCGGCCTTGATCTGATCGCGGAACCCCGCCGGCAGCGGTGGGTTCTTGCCGAGATCGAATGTAGCGATCGTCTTTCTCGCCATGCTGTCGAGGTCAATGTTGGACCCGCCGAATTTCAGATCAAGCTCGGTGGGAAGTATTGCGGCGATCCAGCCGGGTATGACCTCGGGGAAGGTCAAGCCAGAGGCTTTGATTGCGTAATCGAGCTTGCCATTCCGGGCGACGCCATCGGCCTCGAACGCGGTGCTCAGTTGCGCCGCGCCCCAATTGCCCGCGTATGTATCAAAGGCAACGTTCTTGAACGAATAGGTTCCGGCCAACCGGTCCCAGAGCGGCAGCGCGGCGAGCAGAAGCGCTTTGAGTTCCGCCTGGTCGGCTTTCAGCCGCGCCTCATCTTCATGGGCTACGGCGAAGGCCAATAGATCCAGGAACGGCTTTGTCCGTATCGCTTTGGCGGTTACATCCACGACGAGGTCCGACGCCTTGATCGCTCCAACAGTCCGGTCGTCGATTTTAACCGTTTCGACCAAGTCGGCTATCGCCCGCGTCACCTTGAGATCGACACCACCGTTCGCCGACTTGCTGGCGCCGAACTTGGAAGTGCTCGAGCCGATGCCGAGTTCCGTTACTTGCCTGGGCATGCGCGACGTCACCGTCATGCCTGCTATCGAACTGGCGCCCTCGGCAAATGCCGCCAGCTCAGGATCGTAGACACCCGTGAACTTGCCGTCCTTGATGACGATCTGCGCGCTTGTCTGACCATTCGGATCATCTACTTGAATTGACCCGCTGGTCGAAAAATCCGAGGAGACGTCCCAGTTGCGGTCGCCGCGAGGTTTGACCAGCAGCGTGTAAGGCGGGAAATCGAACTTCGGCGGATCCTGTTTCAGCAAGCCGGCGGCGATCGCCTTCAAATCGAAGGTGATCTTGTAGGCATCGCCTACGACCGAGACCTTCAAAATGCCCTCGTTGAGCACCTGCTTCCCGACATAGCGTGACAGCTCATCGGAAAGCTGCTTTGCGCCCCGATTGTCGACGGTCTGCCCCCAGGCAGGCGCAACCAGAGCAAAACCAAGAACAGCTGGCAGAACACGCTTCACTTTAGTCTCCCCCTTATTTCCTGATGAGCAAAAATCGCTTTGCTGTAGAAAATACTATATACAACTATGAGCTGAAGCTTCCTTACAATATCAGCCGCATCAGCGGCCGGCCGGCCTTGCGCTCCACAAGTCTCTCGAATCCGGCCTTCTCGAAGACCCCGGATGAGCCTACGAACAGGCCGATCGAACGCGAATCGCGGGACAGGTCGATCGGGCAAGCCTCGACAAGCCGCGCCCCGTTCCTGCGGGCGAAATCGATGCCGCCTTCGACGAGGCGGTGCGTGATGCCCCTGCCGCGCGCCTTGGTGCGGATGAAAAAGCACGAGATCGCCCAAACGGCCGGATCGGACGCGTCGGCGGGATCGATCGGCGCCGAACCCCTGCCCTTGTTGTTCCATTCGGGCACGTCGGCTCGTGGCCCGATCTGCATCCAGCCGACCGCCTTGCCATCCTCGAAAGCCAGCACGCCGGGCGGTGGGCCGGCTTCGATGCGCGCCTTGATGTGATCCTTGTTGCGTTCACGGCTGCTCTCGCGCCGCGCCGCCGGAGCCAGCCGGAAATGCGTGCACCAGCAGCCGTAGCAGGCGCCCTGCTTGCCGAAAAGGTCCTCGAAATCAGGCCAGAGCTCAGGCGCCAGCGGCACTATGGTCGTGCTCATGCATTCTCCCCAGGCCAGGCTTGTCGCTGGCCTTGCGCTGTCGTACCATTGCTTCTGTTCTCTTTATGTTCGCAGCGATGGCGGCTCCTGTCAACAATCCCGATCACGGTTTTTGTCGTGACTGCCTGACGTTTCAGCGCGGTGAATCGCGCCGCTGCGAACGCTGCGGCAGCCCTCGACTTGCCCGTCATCCCGAGCTTTACCGGCTGCATCTGGCCCACATCGATTGCGATGCCTTCTATGCGGCGATCGAAAAGCGCGACAACCCGGCGCTCAAGGACAAGCCGTTGATCATCGGCGGCGGCAAGCGCGGCGTCGTCTCCACCGCCTGCTATATCGCGCGCATTCGCGGCGTGCGTTCCGCCATGCCGATGTTCAAGGCGCTCGAGGCCTGCCCCGAGGCGGTCGTGATCGCGCCCAACATGGAAAAATACGTGGCCGTCGGCCGCGAGGTGCGCGCCATGATGCAGGCGTTGACACCGCTGGTCGAGCCGCTGTCGATCGATGAGGCCTTCCTCGATCTCGCCGGCACCGAACGGCTGCACGGCCTGCCCCCGGCGGTGGTGCTGGCGCGCTTCGCGCTGGCGGTGGAGAAGGAGATCGGCATCACCGTTTCATCAGGTCTGTCCTATTGCAAGTTTCTCGCCAAGATCGCGTCCGACTTCCGCAAGCCGCGCGGCTTTTCCGTCATTGGCGAGGCCGAGGCGGTCGGCTTCCTGGCGGCGCAACCGGTGACAATGATCTGGGGGGTCGGCAAGGCGTTCAACGCCACGCTCGAACAGGATGGCATCCGCACCATCGGCCAGCTTCAGAAAATGGAGCGTGGCGACTTGATGCGCCGCTATGGGGTGATGGGCGAACGGCTCTACCGCCTTTCGCGCGGCGAGGATGTCCGCCGCGTCGACCCCGACCAGGACGCCAAGAGCGTATCGGCCGAAACCACTTTCGACACCGACATCGCCTCGCTGGAAGAGCTGGTCTCGGTACTGAGGGGGCTGTCGGAAAAAGTCTCGGCACGGCTGAAGAAGTCGGGCATCGCCGGGCGCACCGTGGTGCTGAAGCTGAAAACCCAGGACTTCAAGCTGCGCACGCGCAACCGCCAGCTCGGCGACCCGACCCGGCTCGCCGACCGTATCTTTTCGACCGGTGTGGAACTCCTTCGCAAGGAGACTGACGGAACGAAATTTCGGCTGCTCGGCATCGGCGTCAGCGATCTCTCCGACGACGACAAGGCCGATCCACCGGATCTGGTCGATGTCCAGTCGCGCAAGCGCGCCATGGCCGAAGGCGCCATCGATGCATTGCGCGACAAGTTCGGGCGCAAGGCTGTGCAAACCGGCTACACCTTCGGCAAGGGCCGCGATGCCCATCCGCCGGAGCCGCTCGAAGATTGAGCCCGATCAGCTGCGTCGAAGATCGATGCGGCTGGTCACCACGTTTTTGCCAGTCTTGGGATCACGGTCGACCACGGTCAAAACAATGCCGTCGGCCCCGTTTTTCTGTACGGTAAGCTGCGCGGCGAGGTCGCCGTTGACCTCCTTGGCCCAGCGGATGGCGAGGTTTATCGCATTGCCGGAACGGCGTCCGTTCAGCTGCGCCGGTCCGGTGCGCGATCCCACATAGACGCCGCTGTATTTGCCGCCGCTGACCTTCAGACGAGCGCTGATGGCGCGTGTCACCAGGATCAGGCCGCGGCAGTTGCCGTCGAGCGACAGCGAGGCTGAGGTCGCGTTCGACTTGAAGCTGCAAGAGACACTGACGTTCGGCACATCCGTGGTTACCTGGACAGTGCCCTTGCCAGCGAAATTGCCGTTGAACGACTGGAGAAATTTGGTCTCGTCGGCATGAGCAGCGCCCGCGGCAATCACCAGGCAGCCAGCCAGCGCGACTTGCGCGAATAGTCTCATGAAACTCTCCTTGTCGAGATGGGAATGCGCGTTTGCCCGGCACGGACAATAAGAGGCTCAACGCCCGCGGCCGTATCAGGTTCCGCTCACTCGCAGCACGACTGTTCTCAAAGCCTTCGCCGCGACTGGCCCAGAAGAATACATGGACTAGCGATTGCTCCGGCAACCACGGCCTGCGACATAGCTGAATGGCACCCACCCCTTCGATCCCCAAGGCCGCGTTCTGGATGGCGCTGTCGATCACGTCGTTCCTGGCGATGTCGGTCGCCGGCCGCGCCACGACGGCCGAACTCAACGTCTTCCAGGTGCTGGAATTGCGTTCGATCATCGGGTTCTTCATCTTGCTGCCGCTGGTGATGGCGACAGGCGGGCTTGCCGCGATGCGCACGCAGCGGCCGCTGGCCCATATCGTGCGCAATGTCGTCCACTATAGCGGCCAGGCTGCCTGGCTCTACGCGTTGACGCTCATTCCGCTGGCGGTGCTGATCTCGATCGAATTCACCACGCCGATCTGGACGGCGATCCTGGCGGTCACGTTTCTCGGCGAAAGACTGAGCCGGCCGCGGCTCGCGGCGATCGTGCTCGGGCTGATCGGCGTGGTCGTCATCGTGCGTCCAGGCGTCGGCTCGGCGGATGTGGGCCATCTGGTCGTGCTGGGCGCGGCGGTCTGTTTCGGCGTCTCGCTGGTGCTGGTCAAGTCGCTGACGCGCACGGACAGCGTCGTGCGGATCATCTTCTGGATGCTGGTCATTCAGTCAGTGGTCGGCCTTATTCCGGCCCTTTACGAATGGCGCAACCCCTCGCTTGCACTGTGGCCGTGGATCGTCCTGATCGGTTTCACCGGCATGTCGTCGCATTTCTGCCTCGCCCGCGCCCTGGCCTATGCCGACGCGACCGTGATCTCGCCGATGGATTTCCTGCGCGTGCCGCTGTCGGCATTGATCGGCTGGCTGCTCTATCAGGAGCAGATCGACGCCTTCACCGCCGGCGGCGCATTGCTGATCCTGACAGGCAATCTGCTCAACTTGCAGCGCAAAACCGTAAAGCCGGCCGAGGTCGCGGCGTCATAGCACTGCCGGTCAGTTCCCTTCGTCTGGAATGTTGAGCACATGGCCGCAGGCCTTGCAGTGCACGGCGTCCGGCTCGTGCCGCCGCAGCCCGCATTGCGGACAGGGAAAGAACACCTTGGCCGGCCGAAAGATCGCCTGCGCCAGCCTGACGAACAGCGATATGCCGATGATCATGGTGACGATCGCCGTCAGCTTGCCGGCGATGCCCGGCAGCACGATGTCGCCGAAGCCCGTCGTCGTCACGGTGGCGACGGTGAAGTAAAGCGCGTCGACGTAGTTTTCCAGTCCGGATCCGTTGCGGAAAAAGAACGTATAAACGAAGCCGGTGATGACAAAGAGAAAGGTCAACAGGTTGATGACCGCGTGGCTTGCCTCGCGCCAGGGTCGCAGCCCGCGCATTTCGAAATGCCGCCAGATCGAACCGCTGCGCGACAGCGACCACAGCCGCAGGATGCGCAGAAAGCCGAGACTTGCGAGCGCCGTCGGCATCAGCAGCGTCAGAAGGATGAAGGCATCCACCCAGAAGGTAGGCTGCTTCATCAGGCGCAACATGTCGTTGGAGGCCAGCAGCCTGGCAATCAGATCGGCGGCGACGAGAGCCGCCACCGCATAGTCCAGCCACAGAAACGAGGCCGACTGCTGGATGACCGGCGTGGCGATGAAAAAGGCGATGATGGCGAGGTCGATGATGACAGCCACCAGTTGGAACCAGAACGCGCCCGGCGAGCGGCCATGGTAGAGCCTGCGCAGCATGTCGCGTAGCCGCGCCGCCGCGGAAAGGTCCTGCGATGCGCGCTTCCCCTTGGCCTTCATGCCGGCATGAGCAGCAGGTGACGGCCCGCGGGCAGCCGCCTGGCAAGCGCGCGGATCACACCAGTTCCACTTCGACCACGCCCGGCACGGCGCGCATTGCCGAGGCGATCTGCGGCGAGACGCGGTAGCCGCCATTCAGGGCAATCTCGACCTCGCCCTGCGCCTCTTCCTTGATCACGATGATGCTCACCTGGCTTTCACCGCGCTGGGTAAGCTGGGATTGGATCATCGAGGCAGGCCCATCGTTCCTGACGAAAATGCGCAGGGCCTTCTGAATGCGGCTTGCCTCGTCCTCCAGCGATTGCACGGAGTTGATGCGCAGGTTGACGCCCTCGGGCCTGTCCTCCGCCGCGACTGTGATGACAACGGAGCGGCCCGCTTCGAGGAGATCGCGGTACTGCGCCAATCCTTCTGAAAACAACACGGCCTCGTACTGGCCGGAGGTGTCGGAAAAGGCCACCACGCCCATCTTGTTGCCGGTGCGTGTCTTGCGCTCCTGCTTGCTGGTAACGGTGCCGGCAAGTCGGCCGGCGGAAGCGCCGCGCTTGACGGCGGCCGAGAACTCCGCCCAGTTCTGAACCCGCATCTTCTGCAGCGCCGCCTTGTACTCGTCGAGCGGATGCGCCGAGAGATAGAAGCCGACGACCTGGAATTCGCGATGCAACCGGTCGGCAGCGAGCCACGGATCGGTCGCCGGCAGATTGAGCGCCTGCGACTGTGCGCCAAGCGAGGCGCCGAAGATGTCGGCCTGGCCCGAAACGGCGTTCTGCTGGGCGAGCGACGCCAGCCCCATCATCCGTTCGACGCCAGCCAACATCTGGGCGCGATCGTGACCGAAGCAGTCGAGCGCGCCAGCCATGATCAGGCTTTCGAATACCCGCTTGCCGACGATCTTCGGGTCGACCCTTTCGCAGAAATCGGCCAGACTCTTGAACGGCTTTTCGCCACGAACGGCGACGATGTGCTCCACTGCGGCATCGCCGACGCCCTTGAGCGCGGCCATCGAGTAATAGATGCGGTTCTCGCCGACCTCGAAGGCACGGAAACTCGTCATCACCGACGGCGCCAGGACTTCGATGCCGAGGCGCAGCGCATCCTGGCGGAAGTCGGCCAGCTTGTCGGTGTTGCCCATGTCGAGCGTCATCGACGCCGCCAGGAATTCGACCGGATAATGCGCCTTGAGATAGGCGGTCTGGTACGAGACGACGGCGTAGGCGGCGGCGTGCGACTTGTTGAAACCATAGTCGGCGAACTTGGCCAGGAGGTCGAAAATGAAGTCGGCTTGCGGTTTTGCGACGCCGCGCTCGACAGCGCCCGTGACGAAGCGTTCACGCTGCTTGTCCATCTCGGCGCGGATCTTCTTGCCCATGGCGCGGCGCAGAAGGTCGGCTTCGCCGAGCGAATAGCCGGACAACTCCTGCGCGATCTGCATCACCTGTTCCTGGTAGACGATGACGCCTTGCGTCTCCTTCACCAGATGATCGATCTTGGGATGAATCGAGGCCATCTCCTCCTCGCCATGTTTTCTGGCGTTGTAGGTCGGGATGTTTTCCATCGGTCCCGGCCGGTAGAGGGCAACCAGCGCGATGATGTCCTCGATGCAGTCGGGCCGCATGCCGATCAGCGCCTTGCGCATGCCGGCACTTTCCACCTGGAACACGCCGACCACCTCGCCGCGCGACAGCATCGCATAGGTATCGGGATCGTCGAGCGGAATCGTCGCGAGATCGATGTCGATGCCGCGGCGACGGATCAGCTTCACCGCCGTCTCCAGCACCGTCAGCGTCTTCAGGCCGAGGAAGTCGAACTTCACCAGCCCGGCCTGCTCGACATATTTCATGTTGAACTGGGTGACAGGCATGTCGGAGCGCGGATCGCGGTACATCGGCACCAGTTCCGACAAGGGTCGGTCGCCAATGACGATGCCGGCGGCGTGCGTCGAGGCATGGCGGTAGAGGCCCTCCAGCTTCTGCGCCATGTCGAGCAGCGTCTGGACGATCGGTTCCTTCTCGGCCTCCTCGGCAAAGCGCGGCTCGTTGGCGATGGCGTCGGCGAGCTTGACCGGATTGGCCGGGTTCTGCGGCACCATTTTTGAGAGCTTGTCGACCTGGCCATAGGGCATCTGCAGCACGCGGCCGACGTCGCGCAGCACGGCGCGCGCCTGCAGCGTACCGAAGGTGATGATCTGGCCTACCTGGTCGCGGCCGTATTTCTGCTGGACGTAGCGGATCACTTCCTCGCGGCGATCCTGGCAGAAGTCGATGTCGAAGTCGGGCATCGACACGCGGTCCGGATTGAGAAAGCGCTCGAACAGCAGCGAGAAGCGCAGCGGATCGATGTCGGTGATGGTGGTGGAATAGGCGACAAGCGAACCGGCGCCCGAACCACGCCCCGGCCCGACCGGAATGCCTTGCGCCTTGGCCCATTTGATGAAGTCGGCAACGATCAGGAAGTAGCCGGGGAATTTCATCTTCTCGATGATGCCAAGCTCGAATTCGAGCCGCTCACGATATTGCTCGACCGTGTAGCCCGGTGTCGGTCCGTGCAAGGCGAGCCGTGCGTTAAGCCCCTCGCGCGCCTGGCGCGCCAGTTCCTCGGCCTCGGCCTTTTCGGCCGCGTCCTTGTCGGAGGCATCGCCGCCCGTGAACCGTGGCAGGATCGGGCTGCGGGTTTTCGGATAGTAGGAGCAGCGCAGCGCAATCTCGATCGTGTTGTCGATCGCTTCCGGCAGGTCGGCGAACAATTTCGCCATATCGGCCTGGCTACGCAGGAAATTGTCCGGCGACAGCCGGCGGCGGGTATCGACGGCGACGACCGAACCCTCGGCGATGGCGATCAACGCATCATGCGCCTCATATTCGTCGCGCGAAGAGAAGAAGGCCTCGTTGGTGGCAACCAGCGGCAATTCATGGGAATAGGCGAGATCGATCGAGGATTTCTCGATCATGCGATCGTAGCCCGAGACCCGGTCCAATTCGACATAGAGGCGGTCGCCGAACATCGTCTTGAGAGTGACTAGGCGCGCCTCGGCAAGATCGCGCCGATCTTCCTTCAGGGCTATGCCGATCGGGCCGCGCGGCCCGCCACTGAGACAAATCAGGCCGTCACATTGGCCGTTCATCATTTCGGTGGTCAGGTGTACCGCTTCACCGGGCGGTGTTTCGAGGTACACGCGGCTGACCAGCCGGACGAGATTGGAATAGCCGGCTTCGGTGGCCGCGATCAGCACGACCGGCCGCATATCGGGACCTTGCCGACGGCGATCACGCTGGCCGTCGCTGTTTTCGCCGGAGAAGGCGAGCGCGATCTGGCAGCCGATGATCGGCTGGATGCCTTCCTTCACCGCCTTCTGGGCGAACTCCAAGGCGCCAAACAGATTGTTGGTGTCGGTGACGGCGATGGCCGGCGCTTCGTCTTTCACCGCGTGGTCAACGATCTTGCCGAGTTGCAGCGCGCCCTCGAGCAGCGAATAGGCCGAATGCACGCGAAGATGGACGAACGACCGCGCCGGCACCTCCGGCCGCGCGGCCGCAATTGCTGCTTCGCGCTTCAGGGGATCGCGTGGAAGTCTGTCATCCGCCATGGTTTCTCGCGCTGCCGAAGGTCTTTGAGTCGATGGAAATGTATTGTCCGGACCGGGCGATACCAGTCCAGCACAAACGACTACTGACCACAGGGATCCAGCCCGCTCACGCAAACTCCATGATTATCGCGTCCACGGCCAGGCTGTCGCCCGGTTTGGCGTTGAGTTTCGCCACGACGAGATCGCGATCGGCGCGCAGCACGTTTTCCATCTTCATCGCCTCGACCACGGCCAAAGTCTCGCCGAACTTGACCTCCTGGCCTTCGGCGACAGCGATCGACACGACGAGGCCGGGCATCGGGCAGAGCAGCAGTTTCGATGTGTCCGGTGCCACTTTCTCCGGCATCAGCCTTTCCAATTCGGCGGTGCGCGGCAGCATGGCGCGCGCGGTCACCGACATGCCCTTCCAGGCGATGCGAAGGCCATTGGCGACAGGCCGGATCTGGGCCGCAACCCTGCGCTTGCCGACCGTGCCGCGCCAGATCAGGTCACCCGGCCGCCAATCGGACGAAACGGTCAGCGCCTTGCCGCCATCGATGGACAGGTCGATTTCCATCGGGATCGAAATCATGCCTTCGAGGATCGAAGCCGGCAGATAGTCTTCGCCGATCTTCACCACCCAATCGCGCTTGAGCGCTCCCGAATGCGGCGCCAGCCGTCCGCCCAGCCGGTCGAGGCGGTCGCGGCGCAGCAGTTCCACCGCCGTGACGATCGATGCCAGCACGGCTCTTTCCTCGCTGTTCGGCACGACGGGGGCAAAACCGTCCGGATATTCCTCCGCGATGAAGCCGGTCGATATCGCCCCTTCCCGCCAGCGCGGATGCTGCATCAGCGCCGCCAGGAACGGGATGTTGTGCTCGATGCCGTCGACGACAAAGCTGTCGAGCGATTCCGACATAGCGTCTATCGCCTCGAGCCGCGTCGGTGCCCAGGTGCATAGCTTGGCGAGCATCGGATCGTAGAACATCGAAATTTCCGAGCCTTCGGTGACGCCGGTATCATTGCGGATGACGATGTCGCCGAACTGTCCTTCCTCCGGCGGCCGATAGCGCGTCAGCCGGCCGATCGACGGCAGGAAATTCCGATAGGGATCCTCGGCGTAGAGCCGGCTTTCCACCGCCCAGCCGTTCAGCTTCACGTCGCTCTGCCTGATGGCGAGTTTCTCGCCGGCGGCGACGCGGATCATCTGCTCGACCAGATCGATACCTGTGACGAGCTCAGTCACCGGATGTTCGACCTGCAATCGTGTATTCATTTCAAGGAAATAGAAGTTCTTGTCCTTGTCGACGATGAATTCGACGGTGCCGGCGCTCTGGTAGTCGACGGCCCTGGCCAGCGCCACCGACTGCTCGCCCATCGCCTTGCGCGTCTTGGCATCGAGGAATGGCGACGGCGCCTCTTCCGCCACCTTCTGGTTGCGGCGCTGGATCGAGCATTCGCGTTCGCCGAGATAGAGCGCGTTGCCATGCGCGTCGGCCAGCACCTGGATCTCGATGTGACGTGGGTCGACGACGAATTTTTCGATGAAGACGCGGTCGTCGCCGAACGAACTCTTGGCCTCGGAGCGGGCCCGGTCAAAACCGTCGCGCACTTCCGACCTGTCCCAGGCAATGCGCATGCCTTTTCCGCCGCCGCCGGCCGAGGCCTTGATCATCACGGGATAGCCGATTTCGCCGGCTATCTTTTCGGCATGGTCGGCATTTTCGATGACGCCAAGCCAGCCCGGAACCGTCGAAACCTCAGCCGCGTTGGCGAATTTCTTCGATTCGATCTTGTCGCCCATCGCCTTGATCGCCTTGGGCTTCGGCCCGATGAAGACGATGCCTTCCGCTTCCAGCGCTTCGCAGAACGTGGCTCGCTCGGACAGGAAGCCATAGCCCGGATGCACGGCCTGGGCGCCGGTCGCCTTGCAGGCGGCGATGATCTTTTCAGGAACGAGATAACTCTGCGCGGCGGGTGATGGCCCGATATGCACCGCCTCGTCGGCCATTTCGACATGCACGGCATCGCGATCGGCGTCGGAATAGACGGCGACCGTGGCAATGCCCATCTTGCGCGCCGTCCTGATGACGCGGCAGGCGATCTCGCCACGGTTGGCGATCAGGATCTTGGTGAACATGCGGGCAGAATTCCCCTCCGGCAGACAGTTCAGTTCTATGGACTATGTCGCCATGTCTCAAGTACCGGCATGGCGCCATGAAAGTCGCCGCTACCGACGCACCATCGCGCCCGCTGCCGGGCCGGCTATCGAATGGTGTGCTATCTGCGTCACCAAAGCCGACATTTCGTCTCATCTGACAGTTGATGAGCAGCCCAAAACCTGAAAACTTGGCTACAAAAATCGCCTCTGGAGGAATTGCCCGATGAAAACCCGCGCCGCTGTAGCTGTTGGAGCCGGAAAGCCGCTGGAGATCATGGAGGTCGACCTCGAGGGACCGCGCGATGGCGAGGTACTGGTCGAGATCAAGGCGACCGGCATCTGCCACACCGATGAATTCACGCTGTCGGGCGCCGATCCCGAAGGCATCTTCCCGGCCATTCTCGGCCATGAAGGCGCCGGCGTCGTCGTCGATGTCGGCAAGGGCGTCACCTCGGTCAAGAAGGGTGACCACGTCATTCCGCTCTATACGCCGGAATGCCGGCAGTGCCCGTCCTGCCTGTCCAGAAAGACCAATTTGTGCACCGCCATCCGTGCCACGCAAGGCCAAGGCCTGATGCCGGACGGCTCGTCGCGCTTTTCGATCGGCAAGGACAGGATCTTCCATTACATGGGCTGCTCGACCTTCTCCAATTTCACCGTGCTGCCCGAGATCGCGGTCGCGAAGGTCAATCCCGACGCCCCCTTCGACAAGATCTGCTACATCGGCTGCGGCGTCACCACCGGCATCGGCGCCGTCATCAACACCGCCAAGGTCGAGCAAGGTGCTACATCAGTGGTCTTCGGCCTCGGCGGCATTGGCCTCAACGTCATCCAGGGCCTGAAGCTTGCCGGCGCCGACATGATCATCGGCGTCGATTTGAACAACGACAAGAAGGAATGGGGCGAGCGCTTCGGAATGACACATTTCGTCAATCCGAAGGAGATCGAGGGCGACATCGTCCCCCACCTCGTCAACATGACCAAGCGCGGTGCCGACCAGATCGGCGGCGCCGACTACACGTTCGACTGCACCGGCAATACCAAGGTGATGCGCCAGGCGCTGGAGGCTTCGCATCGCGGCTGGGGCAAGTCGGTCGTCATCGGCGTCGCCGGCGCCGGCCAGGAGATTTCGACACGGCCTTTCCAGTTGGTCACCGGCCGCAGTTGGATGGGCACCGCCTTCGGCGGCGCACGCGGTCGCACAGACGTGCCGAAGATCGTCGACTGGTACATGGACGGCAAGATCCAGATCGACCCGATGATCACCCACACGCTGAAGCTCGAGGACATCAACAGGGGATTCGACCTCATGCATGAGGGCAAGTCGATCCGGAGTGTCGTGCTTTACTGAAGACGGCCACACGCCGCCAGCCAACCGGCCAGCGACCTCTGTGGTGAAACATGGGAGGAAGTAAGAATGGCGGAGAAACTGCATCCGAAAATCGACAATGGCCTGCCCAGGGAAAGCGCAAGCTTTGCCGGCGGCACGTTGGTCTGCGCCTGTACCAGCAACCCGGTCAAGGTGAGGGTCAAGGGCCAGATCGCCCACAACCACGCCTGCGGCTGCACCAAATGCTGGAAGCCCGAAGGCGCTATATTCTCTGTGGTAGCGGTTGCCGGTACCGGCGATGTCACCGTCACCGAGAACGGCGACAAGCTGAAGGTGGTCGACCCGTCAGCGCTGATCCAGCGTCATGCCTGCACCCAATGCGGCGTCCACATGCACGGACCGGTCGAGCGCGACCATCCGTTCAAGGGCCTGTCCTTCATCCACCCTGAGCGCTTCGAGGAAGACGGCTGGTCGCCTCCGGGCTTCACCGCCTTTGTCTCGTCGATCATCGAATCGGGTGTCGACCCGAGCCGGATGGACGGCATTCGCGGCAGGCTGAGGACAATCGGCCTGGAGCCTTACGATTGCCTCAACCCGGGCCTGATGGACTACATCGCCACCTGGACGGCCAAGAAGTCCGGCGCTTTGCCGGCCTGACCGCTATGAGATTTCAGGCAGGGGCCGGACATGTTTCCGGCCCCTGCGCGTTTTCTGGAGAAACAATGCCCGCACCCGCCATCTACGTCGACGCCGACGCCTGCCCGGTGAAGGCCGAGGTAGAAAAGGTCGCCGAGCGCCATGGCATTGTCGTAACCTACGTCTCCAATGGCGGCCTGCGCCCTTCCCGCGACCCGATGATCCGCAATGTCGTGGTCTCCAAGGGCGCCGATGCCGCTGACGACTGGATCGTCGAGAACGCCAAGTCCAACGACATCGTGGTGACGGCGGACATTCCGCTTGCCGCCCGCACGGTGGCGCTCGGCGCGCATGTGCTGGGACCGACCGGGCGGCCCTTCACACCCGAGACGATCGGCATGGCGGTGGCGATGCGGGACCTCAAGAAGCATCTACGCGAAACCGGCGAAAGCAAGGGCTACAACGCCAGTTTTGCGCCGCAGGACCGCTCGCGTTTCCTCGGCGAACTCGACCGTATCTTGCGGCGGGCGCTGAAATCCGCCACACCAAGCTAACAACAAAGCGCCATCCAGGTGGAGACCGCCATGGCCGCCGAAACCCCGGTTAAGAATCCGATGCAGCGCCATATGCTGTTCGCAGTCTCGGCTTGTATCGGTGCGTTTGCGCTGCTCGTGGCGTTGCTGCTGCACGCCCCGCTCGCCTACTCGATCGGCGCCAACGCATTTTTCGCCGCTTACGTCATTCTTGTCGTCAGCCAGATGCCCAAACTCACCGGCAAATATCTCAGCAAGAATGCACGCGCCACCGATCAGCCGGTGCTGGTCATCTTCGCTGTGACGCTCGTTGTCGTCGGCGTTGCCGTTATCTCCCTGTTCCTGCTGATCAATCGGAAGGACGGAGGTCACCCGATCGAACTCGGCTTCGCACTGCTGTCGATCCCGCTCGGCTGGTTCACAATCCATGCCATGGCGGCGCTCCATTATGCCCATGTCTACTGGATGGACGGCGACGCGGTCGACACCGACACCAACAAGAAGATCCCGGTCGGTGGCCTGCTGTTCCCGGGCGACAAACGCCCCGAGGGCTGGGATTTCCTCTACTTCTCGACCGTCATCGGCATGACGGCGCAGACCGCCGACACCAACATCTCGACGACGCACATGCGTCGTGTCGTGCTTGTGCACTCGGTCCTGTCGTTCTTCTTCAACACGGTCATCGTCGCCGCGGCCGTCAATCTCGCCGTCAGCCTGGGTGGTTCGTAATAAATCCGTGATCGGATGAAACATCGGTTTGGATCGCGACGTATCAGGAGGACAATGAACGCGCAGGCCAAGCCGCAAGGCCGGGAGACCAGACAAGATGGAATCGGTTGCCAGAAGCCAATCCGAAATTGAACCGGGTGTCCCCGCTTCAAAAGAGAAAACATTGATCTATCGCCAGTCGCGCTGGACGCGGCTGACACACTGGCTCTGGGCCATCTCGTTGTTTTTCATGCTTCTTTCCGGCCTGCAGATCTTCAATGCCCGGCCGCAGCTCTACATCGGCAAGCAATCCGGCTTCGGCTACAACAACACCATTTTCGCCATAGGCGCCGAGAATACGAATGCCGGGCCGCGCGGTTATACCGAAATCTTCGGGCACCGTTTCGACACGACCGGCGTTCTCGGCTGGTCGGGCCCAGCTGGTAACGAGACAGCGCGCGGTTTCCCATCCTGGGCGACGATCCCCTCCTACTATGACCTCGGTACCGCCCGCGTCATCCATTTCTTCTTTGCCTGGATACTGACGACGACCTTGGTCGTCTGGCTGGTCGCCAGCCTGATCAACGGCCACATCCGCCGCGATCTGGCGCCGCGCCTGGATGATCTCAAGCGCTTGCCACAGGACATCGCCAACCACGCCAGGCTCAAATTCCATCACACGCGCGAGTACAACACGCTGCAGAAAATGGCTTATGGCGGCGTGCTGTTCGTGCTCTTGCCGCTGATGATCATCACTGGTCTCGCCATGTCGCCGAGCATGGATTCGGTGCTGCCGTTTCTCAACGATCTGCTCGGCGGCCGGCAGACCGCACGCACCATCCATTTCAGCGTCATGGTTCTGCTGGTCGCCTTCTTCGTCGTCCACATCCTGATGATCCTTGCCGCCGGCCCGATCAACGAACTGCGCTCGATCATCACCGGCTGGTACCGCACCGATCCTCCCGTGCATGACTCCAAAACGTCCGAGAGGAGTGTCTGACATGGCGAAATTTGAGATCAGCCGCCGAAAATTCCTCACCGCCGCCAGCCTCGGCGCTTCCGGCATCATGCTGTCGGGCTGCGATGCCTTCGATAGCGGCCTCGGCATCGGTGGCGGCTTGCGCAGTTTCCTCGAAAACGCCAATGGCCTGACCCACAAGGCACAACGGTTGCTCGGCGGCGGCAATTCGCTGGCGCCGGAATTCACCGAGGCCGATATCCGTCAGCCTATGCGGCCAAACGGAGTCACCGCGCCGGATGACGACACATACAAAGCCCTGCTCACCAACAACTTCGCCGATTGGCGTCTGGAGGTGTCAGGCCTCGTCGAAAAGCCGTTGTCGCTCACCCGCGAGCAGCTCATGAACATGCCGAGCCGTACCCAGATCACCCGCCACGATTGCGTCGAAGGCTGGAGCTGCATCGCCAAATGGACAGGTACGCCGCTGGCGCTGGTGCTCGACCAGGCGGTGGTCAAGCCGCAGGCGCGCTATGTCATGTTCCACTGCCTCGACACGATCGACCGCAGCCTGTCCGGCGACATCAAATATTACGGCACCATCGACCTGATCGATGCCCGCCACCCCCAGACCATCCTTGCCTATGGCGTGAACGGCAAACCGCTGCCGGTCGAGAACGGCGCGCCGCTGCGTGTCCGCGTCGAGCGCCAGCTCGGCTACAAGATGCCGAAATATCTCTACAAGATCGAACTGGTCGACGGCTTCGCCAATGTCGGCGGCGGCCGCGGCGGCTATTGGGAAGACAATGGCTACGACTGGTATGGCGGGATTTGAACCGCGCACGGCAAAACGATGATCGGCCCATGGGGGGCCACGAGCCGATTAGTTACGCCTGGCCAGGGCACCGGATGGAAAACCGTTTGGCGGTTTTCGCAAACCCGATGCTCAATGACGAGATGAAGCCCCCCGCCAGCTCAGAAGCCGGCGTAAATCCATTGGCCGCCAACGAGGATTGCAAGCCTATGCCGGCCGGTCCAACATCTCGATGAACACGGTCCGCATCATCTCAAGGCGGCATACAGCCGAACCGGCGTGCGCCGTCAATCGGAACTGGTCCGGCTGGTCAGCATCATCGATCACCGTGACAGCGGCACATCGTAGAGTGATCCGAGTGATCGCCGGTTTCGCCGCCATCGCGCCCTTCAAGGAACACTTGCGAGGTCGCAGTTCGCCACGTTGGTAGCTAACTGTGCGCTAGCAAGGTCGGCGATAATCTCGATTTCACCCGGTTTTCTGTGCTCCGTCGTCTGACAGGTTGGGGTAAAATCCCTCTTGTCGAGCCAAGGAAATTAGGTGCGAAAGCCTCAGCCAAGATCCGCCAGCCTGCAAGACATCGAGCCGTCTTCGCGCGTTTGGTGGACGAATGCCCAGAGAGCTATGTCCACAATATTCTTTGCGCTCGCGATTTCTTGTTTTTTCTTCAGTTGCATTATCGGCGTAATTTTCGAGAGTTTTGGAAGACCACGATCGCCTGATATCGAGAAAGGATTCATATCCCTGGCCCATGACAAAATGGGGGACTTCTATGGAACTCCATTGGAAGCGTTTTTTGGAACCGGTCACGGCCCATTCTGCGCACTCTGTTTGTTCTTCATCGGAACCATGTTGTCTCCGGAAGTCCGGCGCGGCGAAAAACCTATACCAACAGAACGCCTATTCGGCAGTGTAGCCATTTTATCGTTTGGTGTTTTTCTAGCTGTCTGGTGGCGTGGCTTTTGACCGGCCAACTCATGCCAGGCGTTCAAACTTCTTAAGCAACCTTGTCGAGCAAAGGCTTCAGCGCCGGATGAATCTCCGGCGAGGCATGCTTGATCAATGTCAGCAGCGCGCGTTCGTTCTCGTACAACGGCCGGTCCGCGCCGATATGTTGGATCAGCCATTTGGCTTCGCCGGCATCGATCGTCTCGGCGCGGCGGGCCAAGGCCTCGGCCGCCCTGTTCTTGGCTTCCCACTCGGCCTCAATGTCGTCCGGAGAGCGATAGGCCTCGATGATGCCGGTAAGGCCGCCGGAGACCATGCGGCTGTAGAAACCGCCGATTTCCGGATCGGCGTGTTCGAGGAAGGTTTCCTGGCGCAGCGCCACGTCGCGGGTAGGCGCCTCGTAACCGGCCGAGCACATGACGAAATTGGCGATCGCCTTGACGAACAGGTCGTTCCAGGACGGATCGTTGTTGGCCTGGGCTGTCCGCTCGTTGATCCTGAACAGCACCTCGGCCTCGGCCCGGGTGATGGCGATGTTGCCGTCGCCGCCATGGGCATGGAGGATACGGCGCAGAAGCTCGACTTCTGCCTTGGCGATCAATCCGGGCACCAGCGCACCGCCGAGCATCAGCGGTCCCTTGCCGTCGACGACCGCATTGGCGACCTGCTCCAGCGCGTAGACGCAAAGCCGGCTCGGGGAGGATTTCGCCTCTTCCAGCACATGGACCAGCAATTCGAGTTCGGTCCGGCTGTCGACCATGCCGTCGCGCGAAATCGTGCGGACCAGCCAGTCGGCATTTTCCTGTGAAATGTAGCCTTCCGGCCTTTCCTGGCGGACGATGTAGTCGGTGACCGCCTCGACGAAGAACGGTGCCCAGTCCGCGCACTTGTCCCGCGCCGTCTGGTCGAGCGCGAACAAGGCCTCGGCTTCGCCCCGGGTCACCACGCCGTCGGCGAACACGTCGCGGCGCAGCATCGCCACATCCTCTGAAGCGATGCGGTTCTTCGAAGTCAGCCCCGCCACCGGCGCACTCATGATCAACTCGCCCATCCGCCGTCCCCCTCCGCCCAACGCCTCACATCGGCCTGCTATATCAGGAGTATCTTGAAAAACTGCCAAATGGCGTGGTTAGCGAAGACTTGTCAGCCAATGCATGTCGCCCAAAAGTGTGCAGCGGTTTTGGGAGAACGACATGCATCAACACAAAGATCTAAAGCGCGACGCGCTTAGATGTCGCTGGGAGGTGACAAGGTGTCGCCGACGGGCTATGGATGGCGC
The DNA here is from genome assembly GCF_006439515.1 of Mesorhizobium sp. B3-2-1. Taxonomy (NCBI): domain Bacteria; kingdom Pseudomonadati; phylum Pseudomonadota; class Alphaproteobacteria; order Hyphomicrobiales; family Phyllobacteriaceae; genus Mesorhizobium; species Mesorhizobium sp. B3-2-1. Next base: position 247,903 of record NZ_VFTI01000002.1, read on the forward strand.
GTCGAGGGCTCACGGTTTGAGTCCTACCTGTTTGCGGGAGAGAGCAGCGAGAGCTGCCGCCGAAGGGGAAATCGCCCGAAATCTCTCAGGCAAAAGAACCGTAGACGGGAAAGACACTCTGGAAAGTCGGGGCTTGCCCCCGCGCCGAAGGTGTAAGCGCCGCTGACAGAGTTCCGGCTGCGCGAGTCTCTCAGGCTTCAGACAGAGGGGCACGGACTGGTCGCCATCAGCGACCGATTGCGTGCGACTCTGGAGACGACATGACGGGCGACGACGATAGACACCTTCCTCTCGAAGATATCCACACTGCGGCCGGAGCGCGCTTCGGCGCCTTTGCAGGCTGGTCTATGCCGCTGACCTATCCGGCCGGCGTCATGAAGGAGCATCTTCACACCCGCGAACATGCGGGCCTGTTCGACATCTCGCACATGAAGCTGTTCGAGGTCAGCGGGCCGGATGCCGTCGCGCTGCTCGATCGCGCCTGCCCTTTGGATGCCGGCGCGCTCGAAATCTCGCAATCCAAGCTGACCTTCTTCCTCAATGAGGCGGGCGGCATTCTGGATGACCTGATCGTCACCCGGCTCGGCGATACGAGGTTCATGGTGGTCGCCAACGCCGGCAATGCCGTCGCCGACGAAAAGCATCTGCGCGCGCTGGCAGCCGATTTCGATTTGAAGGTCGAGCCTCTCGACCGCGTCTTCCTGGCGATCCAGGGTCCGGAAGCCTGGGCGGCACTTTCCCGCGCCGGCCTCGAGACGGGCTCGCTGCTGTTCATGCATGGCATCGAGCCGCGAAAAAGCTGGTTCATGAGCCGGTCCGGCTACACCGGCGAGGACGGTTTCGAGATCGGCCTGCCGGAAGCCGATGCAAGAGAACTCGTCGCCAAACTGCTCTCGGACGAGCGCGTACTGTGGATCGGGCTCGCCGCGCGCGACAGCCTGCGGCTCGAAGCCGGCCTCTGCCTGCATGGTCAGGACATTTCGCCGGAGATCGACCCGGCCGCGGCGGCGCTAATGTGGGCAATCCCGAAAGAGATCCGTGCTTCCGGCACCTTCATCGGCGCCGACGCGTTGCGCGCCGCCGTGGAGCGGGGCCCGGCGCAAAAGCGCGTCGGGTTGAAGGCCGATGGCCGCCAGCCGGTACGAGCGGGCGCAACCCTTTTCGATGCCGACGGCAACCCTGCCGGCCATGTCACATCGGGCGGCTTCGGCCCCTCGGCCGGTCATCCGGTCGCCATGGGCTATGTCGCCACCCCGCTGGCCAAGCCCGGAACACGGGTTTTCGCCGACGTGCGCGGCACGAAGATCCCCGTCGATATCAGTTCCCTGCCCTTCACCCCTCATCGCTACCGCAAAGGATAGACCCCATGGCAAAGATCTATTTCACCGCCGATCACGAATGGCTCAGCGTCGAGGGCGGCGTCGCCACCGTCGGCATCACCAACTACGCGCAGGAGCAACTCGGTGACCTCGTCTTCGTGGAACTGCCAGAAACGGGAAAGAAGCTCGCCAAGGGCGATACCGCCGTCGTGGTCGAGTCCGTCAAGGCGGCCTCCGACGTTTACGCGCCGGTCGACGGCGAGATCACCGAGGCCAATGGCACGCTGTCATCCGACCCTTCGCTGGTCAACTCGGCGGCAACCGGCGCCGGCTGGCTATGGAAGATGAAGCTCGCCGACGAAAGCCAACTCGCCAGCCTCATGGATGAGGCCGCCTACAAAGCCCATATTGGCTGATATCAGGACGCATTGACATGACCGCTGCACCTTACCCCTTCTCGGCCCGTCACATCGGCCCCGGCCTTGCCGACGTCAGAGCCATGCTCGCCGTCCTCGGTGTTCCCTCGGTCGAGACGCTGATCAGTCAGGCCGTGCCGAGATCGATCCGCCTGGACCAGCCGCTGGCCCTGCCCGCGCCGGCCAGCGAAGCCGAAGCGCTCGCCGAATTGTCGACGATCATGGCAAGGAATACCGTGCTGAAGAGTTTTATCGGCGCCGGTTACCACGGCGTCCACGTGCCGCCGGTCATCCAGCGCAATCTGTTCGAGAATCCAGCCTGGTACACCGCTTACACACCTTACCAGGCCGAGATCAGCCAGGGCCGGCTCGAAATGCTGTTCAACTTCCAGACGCTGGTCACGGAACTGACCGGCCTGCCGGTGGCATCGGCTTCATTGCTCGACGAGGCAACCGCGGTCGCCGAAGCGGTCGGCATTGCGCTTCGCCACCACCGCGACAAGCGCACGAAGGTGGCGCTCGCCGGCACGCCGCACCCGCAGACGCTGGACGTGGTGCGTACCCGCGCCGAGCCACTCGGCATCGAGATCGACGGCGAGGCGATCGACGACAACACCGCCGCCCTGCTCGTCTCCTGGCCGGATACTTTTGGCGTCTATGGCGACCACAAGGCGGCGATCGAAAAAGCGCGCGCCACCGGCGCCCTTGTCGTCTTCATCGCCGACCCGCTTGGCCTGACGCTGACCGACGCGCCGGCGAAACTCGGCGCCGACATTGCCGTCGGCCCGATGCAGCGCTTTGGCGTACCGATGGGCTTTGGCGGCCCGCACGCCGCCTATTGCGCCGTCGCCGACAGACTGACGCGGCTGATGCCCGGCCGCCTGGTCGGTCAGTCGACCGACAGCATGGGCCGTCCCGGCTACCGCCTCGCCTTGCAGACACGCGAGCAGCATATCCGCCGCGACAAGGCAACGTCCAACATCTGCACGGCGCAGGCGCTGCTTGCCAATATGGCCACCGCCTACGCCATCTGGCATGGCCCGGTTGGCCTGCAGGCGATCGCCGGGCGCGTCCATGCACTGGCCAACCGCCTGGCGAGCGGCCTCGAGGGGGCGGGTGTATCGGTGCTCGGCTCCAGCCGTTTCGACACGGTGACGGTGGAGGTCAAAGGCAAGGCCACCCGGATCGCGGCCGCCGCCGAAAAGACCGGCAGGCTGCTGCGTGTGCTCGACGCCGACCATGTCGGGATCAGTTTCGACGAGACGTCGACCGATGCCGATCTCGAGGCGATCGCGGCCCTGTTCGACGCCAAGGCTGCTTCTGCCGCCGACAGCACGGTGCCCGGCAAGCCGCGCGGCAAGGAGTTTTTGACCCAGCCGGTCTTCCACGAGAACAAGTCGGAGACCGAGATGATGCGCTTCCTGCGCCGGCTGGCCGACAAGGACCTGGCGCTCGACCGCGCCATGATCCCGCTGGGCTCCTGCACCATGAAGCTCAACGCCGCGGCGGAAATGATGCCGGTGAGCTGGCCGGAAATCGCCAATTTGCATCCCTTCGCGCCCGCAGCGCATTCGGCCGGCTACCGCGCCATGATCGGCGAACTGGAAGGCTGGCTGTCGGAGATCACCGGCTTCGACGCCGTGACCTTGCAGCCCAATGCCGGCAGCCAGGGCGAATATGCCGGGCTGCTCGCCATTCGCGCCTATCATCGCTCGCGCGGTGAAGGCCATCGCACCGTCTGCCTGATCCCCTCCTCCGCGCATGGCACCAATCCGGCGAGTGCCGCGATGGCCGGCATGAGCGTTGTGGTCGTGCGCTGCCTGGAAGACGGCAACATCGACATGGACGATATGCGCGCCAAGGCCAACGAGCATTCCAGGAATCTCGCGGCGCTGATGTTCACATACCCCTCCACGCATGGCGTCTACGAGGAAGGCGCGCGCCACCTCTGCGCGCTCATCCATGAGCATGGCGGACAGGTCTATTTCGACGGCGCCAACCTCAACGCCCTGGTTGGGCTTGCCCGTCCCGGGGACATCGGCGCCGACGTCTGCCACATGAACCTGCACAAGACCTTCTGCATCCCGCATGGCGGCGGCGGACCGGGCGTCGGTCCGATCGGCGTCAAGGCGCATCTGAAGCCCTATTTGCCCGGCCATGTCAGCGAAGGCTCGGCGCATGCCGTGGCCGCCGCGCCCTTCGGCAGCGCCTCCATCCTGCCGATCACCTGGATGTACATCCGTATGATGGGCGCTTCCGGCCTGAAGCAGGCGACCGAGACGGCGATCGTGTCCGCCAACTACGTGGCGACGCGGCTCGCCCCGCACTTCCCGCTGCTTTACAAGGGCAGGAGCGATCGTGTTGCCCATGAATGTATCCTCGATACCCGCGTGCTCAAGGAGAGCGCCGGCATCGGTGTCGAGGACATCGCCAAGCGCCTGATCGACTATGGTTTCCACGCGCCGACCATGTCGTTCCCGGTCGCCGGCACGCTGATGGTCGAACCGACCGAGTCCGAGCCCAAGCGCGAGTTGGACCGGTTTTGCGAGGCGATGATCGCCATTGCCGGCGAAGCAGCGAAAGTGGCCAGAGGCGAATGGCCTTTGGCCGACAATCCGCTGGTCAACGCGCCTCATACATCAGCCGAGGCGCTGGCCGGTCAATGGACCCACCCTTACTCGCGCCTCGAAGCGGCCTATCCCGCCGGCGACGCCGACACAGCGGCAAAGTACTGGCCGCCGGTATCGCGCATCGACAATGTCGCGGGAGACCGCAACCTGGTCTGCTCCTGCCCGCCGCTGTCGGACTATCTGGGTGCTGCCGAATAGCTACGCAGAGCGCAAGGCCCGCTTGATCGGTTCGGCCTTGCCCATCCTATTGCGGCTGATCACGCAATTTCGCCCCGCGCGCTTGGCGGCATAGAGCATGGTGTCGGCCCTGGCCAGCACCTCGTCGAGGGTGCTGCCGTCGGCTTCGCCGAAGCCGATCCCGCCGCTGACCGTGCTGCGCAAGGGACCGAGCGGGGTGGGCACGACTTCCGTGCCGAAAGCAACGCCGATCTTGCTGGCAAGATCATAGGCCCGCTCGTCCGTCATGCGCGACATGACGATTGCGAACTCCTCGCCGCCCAAACGAAAGGCGTCGACCCCGGTCCTGGCATATTTCCTGATGACGGCGGCGAAGCGGCACAGGACCTGATCCCCGACCGGGTGTCCATAGATGTCGTTCGTCCGCTTGAAGTGATCGAGATCGAACATGACGATCGCCATGAACGGGCTGAAGGTGCGCTCGCCATAAAGCGACGTCAGACCCCGACGGTTCATCAGTCCGGTCAACGGATCGGTCATGGTTTCAGCCTTGAGCTCGATCTGCGCCTGCAGATGATGGAGCGAAAGCGTCAACGCGCCGAGGCCGGTCATACAGGCCACCGCAACGACCGAGTTGAGGCGCTCGGCCCAATTGTCGGGCGCGACGCCGAGCGTCCACTGCCCTTTGGCCATCAGAACCACGCCGCAAAGGGCAAACGACAGCGCACAAGTGCCGCTCAGGAACGACACCACCAGCAGGATGCGGCGATCGTGACTGCCATTGATCCAGAACATGGCCCCGATCGTCGAGAGCAGCGCGGTAACCGTCGCGTAGGTGATCACGAAACCGATGCCGTCAAGGCCCATGAAGGTCACGGCCGCACAGACAGCTATGGCGGCAAATGTCGGCGCAATCGCACGCCTGTGGTCCGGCACACCGAGATATTGCATGGCCGAAATGCAGATGATCAGAAAACCCAGGCTGAGCAGCGCCAGCGCGATCTGGCAAAGCAGCGGATCGGGCTCCCTGGTGTAGCGCCAGAACAGGATCACATGCGCGACGAGCACGAGAATGCCGCATGCCACGGTCAGCACGAATCCGGCCCGCGGCGCGGTGGCCCAGATCGCGAACATGGTGGCGCTGAGACAGATGCCCGACAGCGCGGCTGCGAGCAGGAGCGAACTGAAATCCAGCATATCGGGCGGGTGCCTCTCGAGCGTCGGCGGTTGCGCCGCATTCTAGGTCGGCGGCAGCCCTCGGACATGGTTTTCAGGCGATCTGTCCGCCCAACCTGCGGATAGGGTTTACAAAGCGTCGATGCCACCTGTCCCGAAACCGCACCCCTGGCCGGCCGAGGATCAAACGGCATCAGCCCTTGTTCAGCAGGGCGAGGTTGGCGTCGACGACCGTGGGATCGGCCATGCCGGCTTTCGCCTCGAGCAGCAGCGCCCTGGCTTTCTTCTTGTTGCCGCGCAACAATTGCGAATAGCCCATATTGTTGACGATCCGCGGTTTGCGGCCGGCGACTTTCAAAAGCTGGCCATAGGCGCGGTCGGCGAAGTCGAAGCGGCCGAGTTCGTCATAGGAAGCGGCGAGCCCCATCCAGGCCTCGGCGTTGTCGGCCTTCAGTTCGACTGCCTTGCGGAAATGCTGTTCGGCAAGACCATAATTGGCATCGCGAAACTGTGCCTTGCCTTCCGCCAGGTCGGATGAGTCGACGTCCTTGGCCGCCGGCTGGATCGCGGTGGTCTTGGTCGTATCGACGTTGGTGTTCGTCGTGCACCCGGTGATCATCAGGACGGTTGCCATCGTAGCCACCGCCGTAAATTTTATCTGACGCATGCCCTGCCCCGTCGCCCGATTTGTCGGGTCGTTCTTCAGGGAAAGACACTACAGCACAGCGATTAAGCTTCGGTGCCGAAATGCAGCTAAGATTCGGTTTCGAAAATACCGGCCGTTAACCACTGGGGCGAAGGCTGCGGGCATTCAACATTTTCGCGGCCCGCCCAGCGAGTATCGGACGCCGCTAGTGACCAGTCATTTTGACGATGATGGGAATGACGGCGATCATCAGCACCACCGGCAGGATGCAGACCACGACCGGCACGGACATCTTTGCCGGCAAGGCATGCGCCTTCTCCTCGGCCAGCGACATGCGCTTGTGGCGCATTTCATCGGAAAACACCCTGAGCGCACCCGATAGGCTGGTGCCGAGTTCCTTCGACTGCTGCAGGAGCGTGGCGAAGGAGCGTACCTCGTCCAAGCTGAGGCGATCGGCGAGCGCCTTCAGCGCGTCGTCGAGGCTGCGCCCCGCCCGAAGCTCCAACGATACGAGCTGCAGGTTCTGGCTGAGCGACGGATAGGTCCTGGCGAGCTCTTTCGACACACGCTCGACGCCCGCTTCCATGCTCATTCCGGCGTCGGAGCAGACGATCATCAGGTCCATGAAATCGGGGAAGCCGTTGCGGTATTCGCGCATCTTTTCCCGCACTTTCTGGGTCAGCACCAGGCCCGGCAGGAAATAGCCGGCAGCGCCCGACAGGATGATGAAGGTCCACCGGCTGGTCATGGTCGCGTCCGGGCTGGCCATCCACCGGTTGAGCACGAAGACGGCGAATGCCGTGCCGATCATCGCCGTGAACCGGATGAGGAAGAACATGCCGACGGCGCGCGGCTCCATGTAACCGGCCTGGATGAGCTTCAAACGCAGGCGGGCGACGTTTTCCGGATCGCTCTTGGCATAGAATTCCTGCGCCCTCTTCACCGCTTTTTCGCGCACGACGCCGCTGTTCTTCTTCTGCACCGGTTCGGGCTTGGCCACCACCGGACCGTGGTCGACCTTGAGCCGGCGCTTGACCTCGTTGCGGTCGCCCCTCGCCGCCACCATCGGCCAGGCGACCGCAGCGGCTCCCAGGGCCAGCAACAGCACGGCCACCGGCATCAGAGACGTCGGCGCGAGCGAGGCGAGGAATTCGATGACGCTTTGCATGTCAGAATCTGAAGTTCGACATCTTGAACATGATCAGATTGCCCAGCATCAGCCAGGTAACCGAGCCGCCGATCATGTACCAGGTCTTCGGCACACCCCAGACGTCGCTGTAATATCCCGGCATCATGGCCATGATGGCTGTGAAGAGCAGCGCCGGCACGGCCGTCAAGATGTAGGCCGACAAACGGCCTTCAGTGGAAATGGCGCGCACCTTGCGGCGCAGCTTGCCGCGTTCGCGGATCGTCGTCGACAACCCATCGAGGATTTCGCGCAGATTGCCGCCCGAGCTGGTCTGGATCGACACGGCGGTGACGAACAGCGGCAGATCCTCATGGCCGACCCGGTCGAACAGCGAATTCAGCGCCGAGACCAGATCGGAGCCATAGGTCACCTCATCGGCGATGACGCCGAATTCGGTGCCGATTGGATCGGGCATCTCACGCGACACCATGGCGATGGCCACCGGCACCGGGTGACCGGCCTTGAGGCCTCGCGTGATCAGTTCTAGCGCCTCCGGCAGCTGCATGCCGAAACGCTTCAGCCTGCGCTTGCGCATGGAGCGCATCGCCATGACCGGCAGCAGCGGCACCAGCATGACGAACAGGATGAGCCCCATCAACAGCGGCAAGCCGCGCGAGATGGCGAACAGGGCCACGGCCATCGCCACGCCGCAGGTGACCATTAGGAATTTCGAGAGCGGCATGACCATGCCCGACTGCGTGCGCAACGCACGAAACCGGTCGGGCGAGAACAGCGACGTTCCCGCGTCGAGGCCGCGCTCCTTGCGCAGCTGGATCAGCACCTGTTCCTGGCTGATCTTGTTTTCCTGCAGCTTCATACGCCGGTTGATGGCAGTGCGCTTATCGCTGCGGCCGGCATAGAGCAGATAGACCGCCTCGGCGACCATGATGCCGGTCAGAGCGGCCCCGGCATAGACGACATAGATCGCGCTGAACCCGTCCAACACGCCGGCTACTCCTGCGGCCGGCCGGGTTCGAAATAACGTCCGGGAAACTCGATGCCCATCGCGCGCAGATCTTCCAGGAAACGCGGCCGTATGCCGGTCGCCTCGTAGTAGCCAAGGATCTTGCCATCCGCCTCCATGCCGGTGCGCACGAAACGGAATATCTCCTGCATCTGAATGACGTCGCCTTCCATGCCGGTCACCTCGGCGACGCTGGTCACCTTGCGCTTGCCGTCGGAAAGCCGGGTCAGCTGGACGATGATATCGATGGCGCTGGCGATCTGGCTGCGGATCGACTGCACCGTCATCGGCATGCCGGTCATGCCCAGCATCTGCTCGAGGCGCGAAATACAGTCGCGCGGCGTGTTGGCGTGGATGGTCGCCATCGAGCCTTCGTGGCCGGTGTTCATCGCCTGCAGCATGTCGAAGGCTTCCTCGCCGCGGCACTCGCCGAGGATGACCCGGTCGGGGCGCATGCGCAGCGCGTTCTTGACCAGATCGCGCTGTTTGAGCTCGCCATGGCCTTCGATGTTGGCGGGACGCGTCTCCATGCGCGCGACATGCGGCTGCTGCAATTGAAGCTCCGCCGCGTCCTCGATGGTGATCAGCCGCTCGTCTTCCGGAATGAAGGCCGACAGCGCGTTGAGCATCGTCGTCTTGCCGGTGCCGGTGCCGCCCGAAATGATCGTCGTCTTGCGGGCATGCACGGCCGCCGCCAGCACTTCGGCCATGTTCTGTGTGATGGCGCCGAATTCGACCAGCCTGTGCAGGCCAAGTTTGTTCTTGGAGAACTTGCGGATCGACACCAGCGGACCGTCGACGGCCACCGGGCGGATGGCTGCGTTGAAGCGCGAGCCGTCCAGCATGCGAGCGTCGACCATCGGCTGCGATTCGTCGACGCGGCGGCCGACGGCGGCCACGATCTTGTTGACGATCCTGAGCAGATGCGCCTCGTCCTTGAACGGGATATGGACCTGCTGCAGCTTGCCCTTCTTTTCGACGAAACAGTTCTGATGACCGTTGATCAGGATATCGTTGATGTCGGGATCCTTGAGCAGCGGCTCGAGCGGGCCGAGGCCGACCATCTCGTCGACGATATCGTCGACCAGCGCGTCGAGTTCGGCGGTGTTGATCGCCATCCGCTCCTGGCGGGTCTTTTCCGAAACGAAATCATGCACTTGCCGGCGCATCTCGTCCTTGGGCAAGCGCTCCAGCGCGACCAGGTTGATCTCCTCGAGCAGCATCCGGTGGATGCGCACGCGAGCATCGAGCACCTTGTTGGCATTTTTTACCGGTGCTGCTTCCGGTTTCGCCGGCAAAGCCTTTCGGCTGCTCGGGATGACGACGGCATGATGCGCGACCGGTGTTGATTCCGGCGGACGCTGCGGGCGCGCGTCGCGGTTCTGCAGGGTTGAGAAACGGCTGGTCATCCTGCCTTCCTCTTCAAGAGGCCCCTGCCGAGGCCGAACAGCGACTTCGACTTGCTCGCGGTCGCCACCGCCTCTTCCGGAAGGATGATCTTCTTCAGATCGTTGACGACATTGGCGTTGGCGTCGATCTCGTGCAGCGGCACGCCGCGGTCGACCGCCTCGCGCACCAGCCGGTAGTTGTTGGCGATGCCGCCGACGAAATGCTCGCCAAGGATTTCCTGGACGTCCGCCTGCTTGATGCCGTTGTCGAACATTTTCTGCTCGAAACGGTTGACGATCACGTTCGGCTTCACTTCCTTGCCGGCGGTCTCGTAGACGGCCTGGATCAGCCGTTGCGTATGGCGCAGGCACGGCACCGTCATCTCGGCAACGATGTAGAGCTTGTTGGAGCCGAGCAGCACCGTTTCGGTCCACGGAAACCAGGTGCGTGGCATGTCGATGACGACATTGTCGAAATAGGCCGAAACGAGGTCCAGCATGCGCACCACGACATCGGTCTTGAACGAGCGCATCTCGGCCGGACGCGTCGGCGCGGCCAGCACGCAAAGTCCGCTGGCGTGCTTGGACAGCATCACATCGAGCAGTTGCCGGTCGAGGCGTTCGGGCTGGTTCTCGATTTCGGTGATGTCGAAACGAGGCTCCAGATCGAGATATTCGGCGCAGGCACCTTGCTGGAAATTGAGGTCGACCACGCAGGTCGAGGCGCCGCGCGTCACCGAATGATGCAGCTGGAACGCGGTTTGCAGCGCCAGCGTCGTGGTGCCGACGCCGCCGGCGGCGGGCATGAAGGTATAGATCTGCGACTCGGTGTTTTCCTCGCGCCCTGGCCCCTGCAACGCTCGCACGACCGAACGCACGAGGTCGGCCGTGGTGATCGGCTTGACCAGGAAGTCGGCGACCTTGAGCTGCACCAGGATGCGCACGGCGGCGGCGTTGAACTCCTGGGTGACCACGACCACCGGCGCCTTGCCCTCGAGCCGGCGCATGACGCGCTGCAGTGACTCGATTTCCTCCAGTTTCGCCGCGTCCATATCGACGATAACGACGCCGAACTCGGCCTCCTGGACCTCGCCGCGCAGCTCCGTGACGTTCTTCTCAACCGTCATGAGCTGGATGATCTCGGAGGCGGCAAACGCCGTCTTCGTGTCCTGCGCGAAGGTCCGGTCTGTCGATACGAGCAGGATCTTCTTGGTGCTGTTTGCCATTCTTGCCGCCTGTGAGGTCGATCGCCGTGTGGATCAGTTGCCGGTGGTCGTTTGCGCTGCCTTGGCACCGGCCGCCTGATCGGGCGTGACGGGTCCGGCGCTGCCACGCTTGGCGGGCACGAGAAGCCTCGAGTTCTGGACGCCGTACTTCCACGGGTCGACCATCTGCATGACGGTGTTGGCGGCCTGCGCCTCACCGGCGGCCGAGGTCACGCCTTCGCTGCGCACATAGTCGTCGCTGGTGCAGCCGCTTGCCAAACCGGCAATAAACAGGGCGATGCACGATCTCAGGACCAGACGCATGGCTTCAGTCCTTCGGCAGGTCGAGGAAATGCCCGACTTTGGTGGCGGAAGCGCTCCGGGCAGCGCTGCCGTCAGCCAACGCCAGCGCACGGCTGGTGTCCGACGCCTTCACCTCCTCGGTGTTGTTGAGGAAATAGTCGACGTTGCTGGCGGGTCGCGTGCCGTCGGTCGGTTCAGCCATTTTCTTCGACGGATCGACCGGCTTGACCAGATAGGGTGTGACGATGATGACCAGGTCGGTCTCGCGCCGTTGGTAGGATTTCGACGAGAACAGCGACCCCAGCACCGGCATCTTGCCGAGACCGGGAATGCGAGACGTGGTGATGTCGTTCTGGGACTGCAGCAGCCCGGCGATCATGAAGCTCTGGCCGTTCTTCAGGTCGACCGAGGTTTTGGCGCGGCGCACGATGAACCCTGGCACCGAAATGCTGCCGATGTTGTAAGACGACGACGCATCGATCGAGGAGACTTCCGGCGCGATGTCGAGGCTGACCAGACCGTCCTTCAGCACCGTCGGCGTAAAGTCCAGGCTGACGCCGTATTTCTTGTAACTGACGGAGATCTTGCCATTGTCTTCGGAAACCGGGATCGGGAACTCGCCGCCGGCGAGAAAGCTCGCCGTCTCGCCGGAACGGGCAATCAGGTTCGGTTCGGCCAGCCTTCGGGCAAGACCGCGCTCCTCCAGCGCCTTGATGGCGATATCGATCGAGACGCCATTGGACAGCAGCCGGCCGATGATCTCGCCGGTGCCGGCTGCAGGCACCGAGCCCGGATCGAGAGAGACATCGCGACCGCCGAAGCCGTAGGCGAAATTGGCGCTGTATTTCGCACCCAGGTCCTGCCCGGCCTGCCGGTTGATCTCGACGAAGCGGACATTGAGCTGAACCTGCTGTGACGAGGAGATATTGACCGAATTGATCACCTCCTCATTGCCAGAGAAGCGGCTGGCGATCTTGTTGGCCTTTTCGGCGGCGACCGCATCATCCGCCTCGCCCGAAAGCACGACGCGGCCATTGGCCGAGCCGACCTTGATCTTGGCGTCCGGCACGCTTGCGCGGATGGTGCTCGCCAATTGGTCGGTGTCGAGCGTCACTTCGATGTCGACGGTGCCGACGAGCTGCTTCTTCTCGTCGAACAGCGCGATGCCGGTGGTGCCGAGATTGTTGCCCAGCACATAGAAGGATTTGTCGGTCAGCGGGTTGACGTTGGCGATCTCCGGATCGCCGATGACGATCTGGTAGAAGGCCGCGCTCGTCATGATCGTCTTGGGCTTGCCCTTGGCGACCTTTATCGACGCATTCTTGGTCGACGAGACATAGACGATGTCGTTGTCCGCCTTGGCCGCGCCTGCGAAGGCGAGCATGCCGCTCGCGACCAGTGAAGCCGCCATCACCAGGGCGCGCACGAAACGCAACCGATCCGTCATTCGATATAGGGTATGCATCACCATGATCCCGTCCCGCCCGGTCCCCACCGGTCTTTACTTCTGGTCCCGCGAAGGGACCTTGTATTCCTCGGCCTGCGTGCCGCGTGTCACGATGACCGTCTTGAATTTCGGCTTCTCTGGCTCCTTGGCGATGGCATCGAACAAGGAGCCGGCCGCGGCCTCGGCCTTGGAAGCCACGGATCCGCCGAAGGAAGAGATGGTGGTGACGCCGTTCTTGCCGTCGCCGCCTTCGCTGGCGGAGCGCAGCGACAGCGACAGCGTCCCGACCGTGCGGGCAAGCGCCACTTTCTGCGCGCCGTCGCTCGTCACCTCGATGGTCACGGAATTGGCCACCTGCGGCGTCGTCTGGCGCTCGTCGGCGCCCTGCCCGACGCTGAGCACCTTGGCGTCGGCTACGACGATCTCTGAAGTGATGGTCGAACCGGCCGCACCTTGGGCGTTCTTGGCGACTTCCTGGATTTCGCCGGCATCACGCGTCAGGACGACATCGACCCGGTCGCCCGGCGTGACGAAGCCACCGACGCCGGCGATCTCGTCGGTGCGGATGGTGACCGCCCGCATTCCGGGCGTCAGCATGTTGGACAGCGTCGCACGGCCGTTCGGTCCCGACAGCTTGGTGAGCAGCACCGGCTCGTTGACCTCGATCGGCGACAGCACGACCCGGCTGCCTTCGCCAAGCAATCCATCGACGGTGGCAAAGGCGCCCTGCGGCAGGGAATCCTGCGGCCATGGGATTTCGCTGAGCTTGGCGCGGTCGAGCTCCATGCCGTAACGCAACGGCGCGTTCGCTACCACGATGGTCTTGAACTCGATTTTGGGTGCCGCCGGAGCGGCGATGGACGCCGTTTTCTCCTGGGCGTCGGCCTTGGCCTGGCTCTTGACCCAGAAATCCGCGGCAAAGATCGAGATCGCGCCGAAAACGGCGGCGATACCGATCATCGTTATGGCCTTGCCCCTCACGCCGAAACCCCTGATGCCCGTCGTTTCTTGTTATGTTGGGCTCACGCTAGTCCGCATTGTTAAAGAATCGGGAATCTTGTGCGGTTGCATTCGACCTATTTCCGCCTGCTTGGTTATCGAATGGTTTTAGGGTAAGAGGGGTTAAATCCCCGAACGTAACAGGAACCTCCGTCGCTTGGCGCTGAAAAGCGTGGCAGTATCGACGGGGTGATTCGCAGCTTGGGCTCTATGGCAGGCATGGACGACAACAACGATCTTTTCGGCAATCTGGAGAAGCAGCCGCAACCGGTTCGCACGCCGGCGCGCCCGGCGGATCCGCTGGTGCAAGCGGCCGCCAGGCGCCCGGCCGCGGCCAAGGATGGCAGCGAGGGTTACAGCGCCGCGGACATCGAGGTGCTCGAAGGCCTGGAGCCGGTGCGCCGCCGGCCCGGCATGTATATCGGCGGCACCGACGACAAGGCGATGCACCACCTGTTCGCCGAGGTCATCGACAATTCGATGGACGAGGCGGTGGCCGGTCACGCCACCTTCATCGATGTCGAACTTTCGGCCGATGGCCATCTCACGGTCACGGACAATGGCCGCGGCATTCCGGTCGACATGCACCCAAAATTCAAGAAGCCGGCGCTCGAAGTCATCATGACGACGCTGCATTCGGGCGGCAAGTTCGATTCGAAGGTCTACGAAACATCCGGCGGCCTTCACGGCGTCGGCGTGTCGGTGGTCAACGCGCTGTCGGATCATCTCGAGGTCGAGGTGGCACGTGGCCGCCAGCTCTACCGCCAGCGCTTTTCGCGTGGCGTCCCGGTGACCGGCCTCGAGCAGCTCGGCGAAGTGCACAACCGGCGCGGCACAAAAATCCGCTTCCATCCCGACGAGCAGATTTTCGGCAAGGGCGCGGCATTCGAGCCGGCGCGTCTCTACCGCATGACGCGTTCGAAGGCCTATCTGTTCGGCGGCGTCGAGATTCGCTGGACCTGCGATCCCTCCCTGATCAAGGAAAAGGATCAGACACCGGCCAAGGCGGAGTTCCATTTCCCCGGCGGCCTCAAGGATTATCTGAAGGCGTCGCTCGGCGACGAATTCCAGGTGACGCGCGAAATCTTCGCCGGCAAGAGCGACAAGCAAGGCGGCCACGGCTCGCTCGAATGGGCGGTGACCTGGTTCGGCGGTGACGGCTTCATCAATTCCTACTGCAACACCATCCCGACCGGCGAAGGCGGCACCCATGAGGCCGGCTTCCGCAACGTGCTGACGCGCGGCCTGCGCGCCTATGCCGACCTCGTCGGCAACAAGCGCGCCTCGATCGTCACGTCGGAAGACGTCATGATCTCGGCCGCCGGCATGCTGTCGGTATTCATCCGCGAGCCGGAATTCGTCGGCCAGACCAAGGACAGGCTGGCGACGATCGAAGCGATACGCATCGTCGAGACCGCGATCCGCGACCCGTTCGACCATTGGCTGGCCGACAACCCGCAGGAAGCCTCGAAGCTGCTCGAATGGGTGATCGCACGCGCCGACGAGCGGGTGCGCCGCCGCCAGGAAAAAGAGGTGTCGCGCAAGAGCGCGGTGCGCAAGCTGCGCTTGCCTGGCAAGCTCGCCGACTGCACGCAGAACGCGGCGGCAGGTGCCGAACTCTTCATCGTCGAAGGTGATTCCGCCGGCGGCTCGGCCAAGCAGGCGCGCGACCGTGCCAGCCAGGCCGTCTTGCCGTTGCGCGGAAAAATCCTCAACGTCGCCAGCGCCGGCAATGACAAGCTGGCCGCCAACCAGCAGATATCGGACCTGATTCAGGCGCTTGGCTGCGGCACGCGCTTAAAATATCGCGACGAGGATTTGCGCTACGACCGCGTCATCATCATGACCGATGCCGATGTCGACGGCGCCCACATCGCCTCGCTGCTGATCACCTTTTTCTACCAGGAGATGCCGGCGCTGGTACGCGGCGGTCATCTCTATCTGGCGGTGCCGCCGCTCTACTCGATCAGGCAAGGCGGCAAGGTCGCCTATGCCCGCGACGACGCGCACAAGGACGAGCTTCTGCGCACCGAATTCACCGGGCGCGGCAAGGTCGAGCTCGGCCGCTTCAAGGGCCTGGGCGAAATGATGGCCGCGCAGCTCAAGGAGACCACCATGGACCCGAGGAAGCGCACGCTATTGCGGGTCGATGTTATTGACGCCGAGGCGGCGACCAAGGATGCGGTCGACGCGCTGATGGGCACCAAGCCCGAAGCCCGCTTCCGCTTCATCCAGGAACGCGCCGAATTCGCCGAGACGGAAGTGCTGGATATCTAGCCGCCGGCGAGTTTAGCTTGCGTTCCTGACATGGAGACCAGCCTGTGACCTGGGCGCGGCTGAAAATCTATTTCGAGACGAGCCTGGCTGGGCTGACGCAACCGACGCGCTCGGACTGGATTTTTGCCCTGCGCACCGTTTCGGCCGGCATGATCGCGCTTCTCGTCGCCTATGCGCTGAAGCTCGACCATCCGCAATGGGCAATGATGACGGTGTTCATCGTCGCCCAGCCGGTTGCCGGCATGGTGCTCGCGAAAGGCTTCTACCGGCTGCTCGGCACGCTTGCCGGCGGCGTCGCGGCAATCGGCATCACCATGGCGTTCGGCACCGGCCCCTGGATTCTGGTGACGGTACTTGCCGTCTGGATTGGCATTTGCACCTTCGTCTCGTCGCTGCTGCGCAATCCCGAAGCCTATGGCGCCGCACTTGCCGGCTATACCGCCATGATCATCGGCCTGCCCGCCTTCGGACAGCCGCATCTGGTCGTTGACCTCGCGGTCGCGCGCTGTGCCGAGATCGTGCTCGGCATCGTTTGCGCCGGCCTCACCAGCCGGTTGATCCTGCCAAAACTGGCCAGCGACGCCATCATCTCGCGGCTGAAACGCTGCATTCTCGACCTCGCCACTTACGCTGGCGGTGCGTTCTCCGGCGGCGATCGGGCAACGCTCATCGGCCTGCACCGGAAGCTTGTCGCCGACACCCAGACGCTTGGCGAGATGCGCGCCTATGCCAGGCTCGAAGCGCCGAGCTTCGCGCCTCGCGCGCATCCGGTGCGACGCACCATCGGACAGCTGCTCTCGGCTCTTTCGGCGGCGCGCGCACTCTATTCGCATGCCGCTCCGAAAAACGCAGCCCTCATCCCGGTACGCTCGGAATTGCAGGCCCTCGTCAGCGAACTCGCAGCCAAGCCGGGAGCACTGGACGATACCTCGCCCTGGGTGGCACGGCTCGACGCGATCTCGACCAGGGCCCGGCAAATGCCCGATACCGCGGCCGACCAAGGTGAGGACAGGGTCGGGACCATCACGCGCCTCACCATAGCGGCCGATTTCGCCGAGGCGCTGAAACAGGTGCTGCGCGGCCTCGACGCCTTGCGCGCGCCGGTCACCCGCCGGCCAGGTCCCAGTAGCCAGCAGCCGGCGCTGGTGGTGCATCGCGACTATCCCGGTGCCGCGCGCAACGCCATCCGCGCGGCCGTTGCCACGCTGCTGGTCGCGGCATTCTGGCTGACGACGAAGTGGTCGGAAGCGGCCGGCACCGTCATCCTCGTTGCCGTCGTGTCGAGCCTGTTTGCCGCTCGGCCCGACCCCGTGCAGGTATCCTGGGGGTTCTTCAAGGGAACGCTGCTCGCTTTGCCCTTTGCCTTTCTCGTCGGTCAGGTCGCGCTTCCCGCTTTGCCCGGCTTCGGCTGGTTCATGCTGTTCGTCGTGCCCATCATGGTGCCGGCGGCGCTCGCCATGGCCAATCCGCGCCATGTCGGCGTGGCGACGGCCTTCGCCATCAATTTCCTGGCTTTCCTCAGCCCGCATCAGGCAATGACCTACGCTCCCGGCCCCTTCTTCGCCGGCTCGGCATCGATCCTGGTCGGCATCCTGCTTGCGATCGGCGTCTTCATCGTCGTGTTACCGGCGGATCCATGGCTCGCGGCCGACCGCATCGTGCGGGCCATGCGCGAGGATCTGGCACGGCTTTGCCTGCATGAGCGCGTGCCGAGGCGTTCGGCTTTCGAGAGCCTCGCTTATGACCGGGTCAATCAGTTGATGCCGCTGGTGCAGAATTCCGGCAGGAAGGGCGAGGCGGTGCTGGGTGGCGGCGTCGCATCCGTCACGGTAGGCCTGGAAATCCTGCGGCTGCGCACTGCCGGCCAAAACCATGCCATCCCATCGGAAACGACGCTTTCAATCGCCAACTTCCTGAGGGGATTGGCGCGCGAACTGCTTTTTCGTGCCCCTGGCGATCCGCAAACAGCGACCATTACCGTCGCCCGGCAGTATGCGGCAGGCATCGCCCAGCGAAACGACGCCGGCGACATGCTGCAGATCGCGGCGTCCCTGCGCATCATCGCCGCGGCGATGGAGGATTTCCCGGATTTCTTCGCGAGGGACAAAACCTAAGCTGCGGCGATCGCCAGCGCATGGCCACGTGCGTTCTCGCGCAGGGCATCAAGATGGATCGACTTGACCAGGGCGGCGAGATCGCCTTCGGCGGATTGCCCACCCAATTCCTTGAGCATCAGCCAGCTGACCTCCTGAACGCCGGCGACGCGCTTGCCGTTGGCGACCTCACGCCAGATCTTCAGGGCGCGCAGGATGACCGCATGCGTGGCGGCGGCCAGGCCGGCGCTGCGGAACAACGCCTGCAGGGCCACATCGTGCCCGCCGGCCAGCAGCGCCCTCACCCTTGGCTCGGACTGCTGGCTGAGCGCGACCAGCGCCGAGCCGAAGAAATCGACCTTGCCGTGCGCGATGGTGCGGATCAGGAAGCTCGCGGTGAGATCGCCGCGCAGCCTGAGATGCTCGATCAGCGCCGCGTGCTCTTCCTGACGCGTGCCTTCGATCAGGGTGACCGAGGCCTTGACGCAGGCGTCCCGCATGACGCGGTCGGCTCGCGCCGCGCCCATCAACGCCATGACCAGCGGCGACGTCTTCAATGTCTCGCCGAGCTTGATGAGCAGCATATGCCGGCAGTCGGCAGGCAGCCTGATATCCGATATCAGCGCCTCGCGCACCAGAGGCAGATGTCCGTGGCGTTCAGCCATGCGGCGGAAGCTGAGGGAGGCAATGTCAGCGCCGGTGTTGGCCAAAAGCACGGCGCAGGCCTCCGCCTCGCCGATCTCGGCGATGGCCGCCGACAGCGCCATCGAGACGAGCGGCCGGTCGGCGATCAGTTTCTGCGTGGCCCTCTGGCTCCCCGCCACCCGGTTGATCAGATCGGCGTCGGTGAGCAGTGGCGAGCGCGCCAGCACGACACCGGCAACTTCCGGCTGGTCGGCGGCAAGCACGCTGATGATCTGCAGTGGTGCGTGGTGGCTCATCGAGAGCGCTTCCGCCATCGCCAGCCGCACTTTCGACGAGGCATCGTCGAGCAGCAGCGTGAGCGCCGCTTCGGCGGCGCAGCGGTCCTCGAACGGCAATTCTGAATTGACATAGGCCCGGGCCAGCGCATTGGCCGCGGCGGCGCGCTCCGACACCCTGGCCGTGTAGATCCATTTCAGGAAATGCGAAACAACAACCATGCCGTCTGCTTACGCCCCTTGCCGGAAGGTTTCCGGCCCCGCTGACGACGGTAGGCAGAAATGGTTTACGAACGGTTCACCATGTTCATTAACTGGCTTGCGAGCGCTGGAGGCAGCGCCTATCAACCGTCAGACAGCGCAGGAGACAGAAATGGCCGGGCTATATCTCGAGGAGTTTGTCGTCGGCCACGTCTTCCAGCACACGCTGCGCAAAACCGTCACCGAAAGCGACAACATGCTGTTTTCGGTGATGACGCTGAACCCGCAGCCGCTGCATATCGACTTTGATTTCGCCGCCAAGAGCGAATGGGGCAAGCCGCTGGTCAATTCGCTGTTCACGCTCGGCCTGATGATCGGCATTTCGGTCAACGACATCACGGTCGGCACCACGGTCGCCAATCTTGGCATGAAGGAAACCGTGTTTCCACATCCGGTCTTCCATGGCGACACCATCCGCGTCGAAACATCTGTCGTCTCGGTACGCGAGTCCAAATCGAAGCCCGACCGCGGCATCGTTGAATTCGAGCACCGCGCCTATAATCAGCATGGCGATCTCGTCGCCAAATGCACGAGACAGGCGATGATGCTGAAGAAGGCGGCCTGATGCGTTCGTTGCTCTTCGTTCCCGGCGATTCCGAGCGGAAGCTGGAAAAGGGATTTGGTGCCGGTGCCGACGTGATCATCGTCGATCTCGAGGATTCCGTGGCGTCGCACAACAAGGCGCATGCACGCGAGATCGCGGCGCGCTTCATCCTCGAACGCAGGGGGCAAACCAGCTCGGCGATCTATATCAGGGTCAACGACCTCTCGACCGGGTTGACGGACGACGATCTTGCCAAGCTCGTTCCGGCAAGGCCGGACGGCATCATGCTGCCAAAATCGAACAGCGGCCAGGATGTGCAGCAACTCGCGGCCAAGCTCAGGGTCCGGGAGGCCGAGAACGATCTGCGCGACGGTTCGATAAAAATCCTGCCGATCATCACCGAAACTCCGGCGGGCGTGCTGGCGGCATCGACCTATGCCGGAGCGAGCGAGCGGCTTGCCGGTCTCACCTGGGGGGCCGAGGATCTGTCGGCGGCGATCGGCGCGCGCACCGCCCGCGACGAGCGTGGCCGCTACACGGACGTGTTTCGCTTCGCCCGCACCATGGCCATCCTTGCCGCGGGCGCGGCGGAAGTCGCGGCGATCGATACCGTGTTTCCGAATTTTCGCGACACGGCGGCCTTCGCCGCGGAATGCGCCGAGGCCGAGCGTGACGGCTTCACCGGCAAGATGGCGATCCACCCTGATCAGGTGCCCGTCATCAACACTGCCTTCACGCCCTCGGCCGAGGCGGTGAAGCAGTCGGCGGCCATCGTGGCGGCATTCGAGGCAGCCGGAAATCCCGGCGTCGTCGGCATCGACGGCAAGATGTTCGACCGCCCGCATCTGCGGCTGGCCGAACGCCTACTGGCGCGCGCAAGGGCGGCCGGTATATCCGTCTGACAGCTACTTTTGTTCCCAGCGCGGCCGGCGCATCGAAAAGACCTCATCGACGCTGGCGTACTCCATGTAGCCGAGACGAGCGACATTGCCGGCCTTGGTGATGTCGAACAGGCCGTCTTTCAGGAAAGCATCGTCGATGTGCACGCCGATCACCTCACCGGCGACGACGAAGGCGCTCGTCGGCGATCCGTCCAGCGCCCTTGGGCGAAACACTTCCGTCACCCGGCATTCGAGCGCCGCGGGCGCTGCAGCCACACGCGGCGGCCTGACGAGACGCGAGGGCGCCATGGCGAGATCGGCATAGACGAACTCGTTGACGCCACGCGGTGCGTCGACGGACGTGTAATTCATCTTCTCCGCAAGGTCCCGGCTGACCAGATTGGCGACGAACTCGCCGGTTTCCTGCGCAAACGAGGCGCTGTCCTTCTCGCCCTCGGAGGAAAACCAGACGATGAAAGGCCGGGTCGAGACGGCATTGAAGAAGGAGTATGGCGCGAGATTGACCTCACCGGCCTTGTTCAGCGTCGATATCCAGCCGATCGGGCGCGGCGCCACGATCGCCTTGGAAGGATCGTGCGGCAGCCCGTGCCCCTTGGACGGCTCGTAGAACATTCAGCCCGCCCACGGCCCGGCGTAGTCGGCGTAGAGTTTTGCCGGATCGGGCCGTGGCCGCTCCGGCGCCGGACCGGCATAGGAACCGATATGGACAAAACCGACGACGCGCTCCTGTGGCGCCAGTCCGAGAATCGCCCTGCCCTCCGGCACATCGGAATACCAGTTGCTGATCATGTTGGTGCCATAGCCGAGCGCATTGGCCGCTATCATCAGGTTCATCGCCGCCATGCCTCCGGACAGGAACATCTCCCATTGCGGGATTTTAGGATTCTCCTTCGGAATAGACACGACACCGATCACCAGCGGCGCGCGCGAGAACCGCGCCAGTTCCTGGTTGCGGCGGCCCTCCGGCAACGGCCCCTCACGTTGCTCGGCCAGGGCAGCCAGCTTTCTGCCGATCTCAATGCGGGCCTCGCCGCGATAGAGGATGAAACGCCAGGGTTCGAGTCGTCCATGGTCGGGCACGCGTGTGGCGGCGGCAATCATCGTCGCGATATCGGCGTCGCCGGGCGCCGGCTCCCTGAGGTCGGGAATAGGCGCCGAATTTCGGGTCAGCAGGAAGTCGATGATCGGCGACGCCATGGGCGCAAGTCTCCTAAAACGTTCTGTTTTGAGCTGAAGCGCACCATCGGGAATTCGGGCGGCTCGGGCAAAGGCGCGCTAGCGCCGGGCTGAAGAGTCGCGCATCGGACTCTTAAGCCTTGAAATTGCCACCGCCATGGGCTTCAACGCAAGGCATGTTTGAGGGGCGACTGCGTCTTTTCCTGGTCCGGCTCTGCGCCGCGCTGTTCCTGCTGCCGGTCGCCATGGCTGTCGCGCAGGAAAAGGACGGCGTCGGCGACCTGAAACTTCCCGGAATTTCGAGCTATGCGACGCCGAAGAGCGAGACCTCGCTGGCGCTTGGCGGCGGTGGCGCCATCACCCTGTCGGCCCAGTTGACCGACAAAGGCACCGACATCACCCGCGGCCTCGTCTGGCGTGTCTTCAAGCCTGAAGCCGTCAACGGCAAATTGCCGATGGTCGCTTCCGCGCATGGCGGCAGCGCCGTCTTCCAGCTCGAGCCCGGCAGCTATCTGGTCCACGCCTCCTATGGCCGTGCCGGCGCCACCAAGCGCATCACCGTCGGCAAGGATGCCAAGCGAGAAAGCCTGGTCCTCGATGCTGGTGGTTTAAAGCTCGACGCGGTTCTGTCCGGCGGCCTGCGCATTCCCCCGAAGAAACTGCGCTTCTCGATCTATGAGGGCACCGCCGAGGCCAATGGCGACCGCGCGCTGATCATTCCCGATGTCGAACCCAACAGCGTCGTGCGGCTCAATGCCGGCATCTACCATGTCGTCTCGACCTATGGCGCGGTCAACGCCGTCATCCGATCCGACATCCGTGTCGAGGCCGGCAAGCTGACCGAAGCCACCGTCGAGCATCACGCCGCCGAGATCACCATGAAGCTGGTGCGCGAGGCTGGCGGCGAAGCGATTGCCGACACCTCGTGGTCGCTGCTCAACGAATCCGGCGATCCGATCAAGGAAACCGTCGGCGCCTTCGCCTCTATGGTGTTGGCCGAAGGCGACTACACCATCATCGCCAAGAACCGCGACCGCATCTACCAGAAGGATTTCACGGTCGTTGGCGGGCAGAATCAGGAGATCGAGGTCCTGGCGACCGAAGCGGCGGCGATGGATCCGGAAGAAGGAGCCGATTAGCCTTTATGCGGCGAGCTTGGCTCGGGCCGGCAGGAAGGGAATGCGCCGACGCGGCAGCTCTGGCGCCAGGTCGAACACGCCGCGATACAAGCGATCGAGCAACGCTTTGCGGTCGCGCAACGGTTCCAGTTCGCTCCAGCTGAGTACATTGCCGACACGCACGTCGATCGCCTTGCCGGACAGCCGCGCGAATTCACGGATGAGCAGCGAGGTACGCAAGGTCAGCGAGGCCTTGCCTACGAATTTGGCCACACGCCCGTCGCGCTCGGCCATGTTCATCGGGCCGCTGACCAGATGGAAAAGTCTGCCGTTCTGGCCGGAAAAATGCATGGGAATGACCGACGCCTTGGCTTCCTGGACGAGGCGGGCTGGAAACATCTTCCATGGCAGGTCGCGCGCCCGGCCAAAACCGTTTGGCGCCGTGGCAACGCCACCGGCCGGAAACACCACGATGGTGACGCCCTCCTTCAGCAGCCGCACCGCCTCATGGCGCACCGCCATGTTGTTTTTCACCGCGTCCTTGGTCTCGGAAAAGTCGATTGGCAGCGAATAAGGCCCCATCTCGCGAATCCTGAGCAGATCCTTGTGGATCATCACTCGGAAAGGTCGCCCGAGTTGCTCTGCCAGGGACAGCACGGCGATGCCGTCGCCAATGCCGAAGGGATGGTTGGCGATGATCACCAGCGGCGTGTCGGGCAAGTGCGCGGGCGGCCATTGGTCGGGGGTTCGCACGCCCACATCGATGAGGTCCAGCATGCGGCTGAACACACGCTCACCGGTCGGCACAACTTGATGGCGCCAGAATTCATAGAGCGCGGCAAACCGGTCGCGGCCCGAAAGACCTTCCACCGAATGAATGAACCAGCGCGCCAGAGCCGGCTGGTGCGGATTGGCGTAGGAAAGCTCGGGGAACGGGCGTTCGCGCGATTTCAGCTTGAGCATAAGGGCTCGTTACAACGTTGCCGTGACAGGGATATGAAAAACGGCGGTGGATCGCTCCACCGCCATTCGATCGAAAACGCTCCGAATCAAGCGGCGCGCTTGCGTCGGCGATCAGGTGTGATCGCTTCTTCGGTCAGCCGGTCGATCGCTTCGGCAAGGCCGAGCGATTCCTGGTCGCGCGAACCGAGCCGACGGACATTGACCGTCTGCTCCTCCGCCTCGCGCTTGCCGCAGACGAGGATGACCGGCACCTTGGCCAGGCTGTGCTCGCGGACCTTGTAGTTGATCTTCTCGTTGCGCAGGTCGGCTTCCGCCAACAGCCCGGCGGCCTTCAGCTTCGCCACCACCTCGGTCGCATAGCTGTCGGCGTCCGAAGTGATCGTCGCCACCACCACCTGCAGCGGCGCGAACCACAGCGGGAAATGGCCGGAATAGTTCTCGATCAGGATGCCGAGGAAACGCTCCATCGAACCGCAGATGGCGCGGTGCACCATGACAGGCTGCTTCTTCTCCGAGTCCGAGCCGATGTAGAAGGCGCCGAAACGTTCCGGCAGGTTGAAGTCGACCTGCGTCGTGCCGCACTGCCATTCGCGGCCGATCGCATCCTTCAGCACATACTCGAACTTCGGCCCGTAGAAGGCGCCCTCGCCCGGATTGATCGAGGTTTTGATGCGGTTGCCGGAGCGCGTCCTGATCGTCTCCAGCACGCTGCCCATGATCGCCTCGGCATGATCCCAGGCCTCGTCGGTGCCGACACGTTTTTCGGGCCGCGTCGACAGCTTGACGCTGATTTCGTCGAAACCGAAATCGGCATAGGTCGACAGGATCAGGTCGTTGATGCGCAAGCACTCGGATGCCAGCTGTTCCTCGGTGCAGAAGATATGTGCATCGTCCTGCGTGAAGCCGCGCACGCGCATCAGTCCGTGCAGCGCGCCCGACGGCTCGTAGCGATGCACATTGCCGAATTCAGCAAGTTTAACGGGCAGATCGCGATAAGACTTCAACCCATGCTTGAATATCTGCACGTGACCCGGGCAGTTCATAGGTTTCAGCGCGAAGACGCGGTCATCGTCGGTTTCGTCGCCGGCGACCGTCACCTTGAACATGGCGTCGCGGTACCAGCCCCAGTGGCCCGAAGTCTCCCACAGGCTCTTGTCGAGCACCTGTGGGGCATTGACCTCCTGATAGCCCTGCTCGTCGAGGCGGCGGCGCATGTAGTTGACCAGGTTCTGGAACATCTTCCAGCCCTTGGCGTGCCAGAAGACGACGCCGGGCCCCTCTTCCTGAAAATGGAACAGGTCCATTTCGCGGCCAAGCTTGCGGTGGTCGCGCTTCTCGGCCTCCTCCAGCATCGTCTGGTAGGCTTCGAGCTGCGCCTGGTCGGCCCAGGCCGTGCCATAGATGCGCGTCAGCATCGGGTTGTTGGAATCGCCGCGCCAATAGGCGCCGGCCACCTTCATCAGTTTGAAGGCGTTGCCGATCTGGCCGGTCGAGGCCATATGCGGACCACGGCAAAGGTCGAACCAGTCGCCCTGCGCATAGATCTTGAGATCCTGATCCTCGGGAATGGCGTCGATAAGTTCGAGCTTGTAGCGCTCGCCCTTGTCGGCGAAGACCTTCTTCGCCTTGTCGCGCGACCAGACCTCCTTGGTGAACGGCTTATTGCGCGCGATGATCTCGCGCATCTTCTTCTCGATCACCGGGAAATCGTCCGGGGTGAACGGCTCGTTGCGGGCAAAATCGTAATAGAATCCGTTCTCGATCACCGGCCCGATGGTCACCTGCGTTCCCGGCCATATCTCCTGAACGGCTTCCGCCAGCACGTGTGCGGTGTCATGGCGGATGAGTTCCAGCGCACGTGGGTCTTCGCGGGTGATGATCTCGACCTTGCCGGATTTGCCCAGGGGATCACTGAGGTCGCGCACGGTGCCGTCGATGGCATAGGCCACGGCCTTCTTGGCCAGCGACTTCGAAATCGATTCGGCAAGGCCGGCGCCGGTCATCGCTGCGTCGTAGTCGCGCACGGAGCCATCGGGAAATGTCAGGGAAACGGAATTCAGCATATGTATCTCCTATCCAGTCCCGCAAACGAGCGCGGGTGGTAAAATGCAGATATCAGCGGTTCGGGAACTGCGACCTGCCAGGGTGCCGGAGGCGTCCGGCGGCGGCAGTCTTTTATGAGCAGATGCCGCCGCCGTAAAGCCCGGCTCACTTAATCAGCTGCGGCAGGTCTTTCAGGAACGCGGCCCGTGTCGCCAACCCCTTCGGCATGTCGGTCCGCTTCGTATCGACGACGAGCCGGGCGAACACGATCTGGCGGCCGTCTTTCCGCGCCCAGCCGACAAACCAGCCGAGCGAGCGCTTGTCCTTGCCGCCCTCGCCGAGCCTGGTGCTGCCGGTCTTGCCCTGAACGGCCCAATCGCCGGCCTTGAAGCTCGGTATGATGGCCCGCGTCATTTCATGCGCCTTGGCCGACACCGGCATTGTGCCGGCGAGCAGTTGCCGCAGGAAGGCAACCTGTTCGACCGGCGTGATCTCGAGCGAAGAGTTGACCCAGGAATGGGTGAGCCCGTCATCCTTGCCGGGATCGCCGGAAACGTCAGTGTTGCCATAGTTGAACTTAGATATATAGCCGGCGAATTTCTCAGCTCCGAGCTTGCGGGTGATCTCGCGTGAGAACCAGATGATGGAATCGCGTTCCCATATCGTCGGATCGACGGTTTTCCGATCCCGCTTCACCGCGTTGAATTTGGGTTTATAGTCCCAGCTTGGCGTGTGCTCGTCGCTCAGGATGCCGGCATCATAGCCAATCAGCGAAAGCGGCACCTTGAATGTCGATGCCGGGCTGAAGCGCTGGTCGCAGGTACCCTCCTGGTAAAGCATCTTGCCGCTCTGGGCATCGGCGATGAGGGTACAACGCACATCCCCGAGCGGCGCCGATTGAGCGCGCATTGGAAATCCCAACAGCCAGGCGAGCAGGAACAGGACTCCGGCAAAGATGAAGGGAAGACGGTCGATGTTGCGCATGGGATGCTCGCTCCAGGAGGGGGTTCGCGAGCTGGCTTAGCGAGGCCTCTTGTCTCGATTTTGTCTCAAATGCGCAGTTGTCGTGCAGGCTGGCGTTAACCCTACCGGATCGTAAACCCGGCGCGGTGCGACCAGCGCCCTCACCCCCGGGCTTCTCCGCGCTTACGGCCAATCCGCCAGTACCGCCAGGGCATGAACCAGACGTAACGGGACGCCAGCACTTCCGGCACGAGGTCGATGCCGTGCGTGCCGAATGGGCCGCAGCGCAGCACGCGGAACAACCCCATCCAGCCGCCGGCCCACAGACCATGCCGGGCGATCGCCTCATGCGCGTATTCCGAACAGGTCGGCAGATGCCGGCAGGAATTGCCGACAAAACCGGACAGCGTCAGCTGGTAAAGTCGCACGAGCGACGTGCCGAGCAAACGGCCGGGCGTCTTGCGCCACGGACCAGGCCAGTTGCGGCCGCGCCTCGACGCCGTATGCGCATGCTCGTGTTGGTCGCCCACTGCGATCTCCGCGTTTCCAAGATGATAGATGTGAGTTTCCACCGAAGAACGCAATCCCGTTCACCCTGCCGTCACGGGCGGTAACGGCGAAATGGCTGCCGGTCGGCCGGCGGTGCCCACCGGCCAGGGTGAACCCACTCTTCGTGATGCCTTGCATCGCGTCTTTCATCACGCCATTGAAACGTCGCGACCCGCATGACATCGCCGAGAATGTTCAGGAACTGCATCATGGTCGTGTCTCCTTTGACGGGATTAGACCGCTGCTGGCCTTCGCCTTCAAACGAGTATAATTTCCGCTTCGGATAATCCTGGGTTATGCGAAATGAAGCGTGGACGCCTGCCCTTGACTGCATTGAGGAGCTTCGAGGCGGCTGGCCGGCATTTGAGCTTCAGCCGGGCAGCCGAGGAGCTCTTCGTCTCGCAGGCGGCGATCAGCCGGCAGATCCGCGAGCTCGAAACCTTCCTGCGCCAACCACTTTTCGAACGGCACCATCGCCGCGTCGAACTGACGGATGCCGGCCGGCGGCTGCTTGCTCAACTGGTCAGAAGTTTCGATGCGATCGACCGCCTGCTCGGTGACCTGGCCGCCACGCCGGCCCAGTCCGTGGTTCGCGTCAGCGTCGAACCTTCGCTTGCAGCGGTGTGGCTGGTGCCGAGGCTCAACCGGTTCCGGCAGTTGCGGCCCGACATCGACGTCTCTCTCGAAGTCGACCCAAGGCTGATCGAGTTCCGTGGCGACCAGCCCGAACTTGCCTTGCGTTTCAGCTCGAGCGCGGCGTCATGGCCCCGTAGCGAGGCCGAGCGGCTGGCCTCGACAGTGGATTCGCCGGTTCTGTCGCCGACACTGCTTTCATCAGGCCCAGCCCTCGAGAAGCCGGCCGACCTTGTTCGCTTCACGCTTTTGCATGAGGAAAACCGCCAGGGTTGGGCGCGCTGGTTCGAGGCGGCGGGCGTGCCCGCAGATGCCGTGCCCGCGCGGCCCGATGCTTGCAGACGCATCGCTCTCGAAGCAGGCCGCGCTGCTTGGGCACGGCGTGGCGCTGGGCGATCTCCTGCAGATTGGGGAGGAGCTTGCAACCGGGGCGCTGGTCAAGCCGTTCGACGTCGACGTCGGGTCCGGCGCCTATTGGCTGGTGGCCAGGCGTTTGAGCGATTTGTCTGAGCCAGCCGCAGCGTTCGCCGATTGGGTCAGAGGCGAGTTCGCCGAAAGCAGGCGGGATTCAGGCGGGCGCTAAGCCGCTTCGTCGGCGCGTTTCTTCTCGATCTGGCCGATGGCGTCGACCACGGCGTCGAAGGTCAGCATGGTCGACGCATGCCGCGCCTTGTAGTCGCGCACCGGCTCCAGATAGCTGAGGTCGGCGAAGCGGCCTTCCGGCGGCGCACCGTTCTCCTTCAGCATCTTCAGCATGGTCTCGCGTACCGCGCGCAATTCCTCGGCACTGGCGCCGACGACATGTTGCGCCATGATCGAGGACGATGCCTGTCCGAGTGCGCAGGCTTTCACGTCGTGGGCAAAGTCGGTGACCACGCCGTCCACCATCTTGAGGTCGACGGTAACGGTCGATCCGCACAGCTTCGAATGCGCCTTCGCGGTCGCGTCGGGATGATCGAGCCGGCCGATGCGGGCGATGTTTCCGGCAAAACCGAGAATTTTCGCGTTGTAGACGTCGTTGATCATTATTTTCCAATCCGTCGCCGCCAAGCGAACAGCGATTGCCGTTGTTGCGTCTTTCATTCGCTCGGCACGACCATATATAATGCTGGCAGTCCGGTATCGACAAGGCGGCGAACGCCACCGTCCTTGCCGGGAAGTTCACGCCGCTTACGGGGCTGGAAACGGGGCGAGTTTCCGACACCGAAAGGTCGTGGTCCGTTCAACTCGTTCCTCCTGAGAGAGGGACTACGGGAGACGCCTTTTATGGATGCCGTCATCAAGAAACTCATGCCCCAGGCCGCCTATATGGAAAAGCCGGTCACCGACCGGCCGAGCGAGGCCGAAGTCGAGGCCGCCGTGCGCACCTTGCTGCGCTGGACCGGCGACAATCCGGATCGCGAGGGTTTGATCGATACCCCCAAGCGCGTGGCCAAGGCGTACCGTGAAATGTTCGGCGGCTATGATATGTGCCCGGCGGACGAGCTCGGCCGTACCTTCGAGGAGGTCGCCGGCTACGACGACCTGGTCATCGTCAAGGACATCACGTTCCACTCGCATTGCGAGCACCACATGGTGCCGATCATCGGCAAGGCGCATGTCGGCTATTTGCCGGACGGCAAGGTCGTCGGCCTGTCCAAGATCGCGCGCGTCGTCGATATCTTCGCCCACCGCCTGCAGACGCAGGAAGCCCTGACCGCGCAGATTGCCGGTGTCATCCAGGACGTGCTCAACCCGCGCGGCGTCGCGGTCATGATCGAGGCCGAGCACATGTGCATGGCCATGCGCGGCATCCGCAAGCAGGGCTCAACCACGCTGACCTCCACCTTCACCGGCGTCTTCAAGGATACGCCCGAAGAGCAGGTTCGTTTTGTCACCATGGTGCGCGGCGCAAGCCCCTTGCCGACGTCATGGTCAACAGGAAAATAGACCGGCAATGTCGGCACTGGAATTTCCGAAAGCTCCGTCAAATAAGAAAAATCTGGAGGAAGGCGCGGTGTTCTCACCGCGCTTCGATGCCGCCGGTCTTGTCACCGTCGTTGTCACCGACGCCGCCGACGGCATGCTGCTGATGGTCGCGCATATGAATGCGCAGGCGCTGGCGCTGACGCTGGAGACAGGCATCGCCCATTACTGGTCGCGCTCGCGCAACACGCTCTGGAAGAAGGGCGAAACGTCGGGCAATTTCCAGCATGTCGTCGAGATGCTCACGGATTGTGACCAGGACGCCATATGGTTGCGCGTCAAAGTGTTGGGCCACGACGCAACTTGTCACACTGGCCGACGTTCATGCTTTTATCGGACGGTGGGGCTGATTGACGGCAAGGCGACGCTTGCCGACGACGGCAGTAAACCGCTGTTCGATGCGGAAAACATGTATCGGAAGCCACCAGCTTGAACCTTCTGCCTCACACCGACCACTCAGATTCATCATTTCGATACGGCCCATTCGTATATTAGCCTCGGGACAAGGGAGATCATGATGCTCGAATGGGCGTCATCGCGTAACAGACCAGACGTCAGGGAGGCCAACGGCCTGTCCTCGGCCGGCGGCGCATCCGAAGCAAAATCCCCGAAGAAAACCGGCATTTCGCTCGCGCTCGGCGGCGGTTGCGCCAGAGGCTGGGCTCATATCGGCGTGCTGCGCGCGCTCGATGAAGCCGGCATCGAAGTTTCCATGATCGCCGGCACCTCGATCGGTGCGCTCGTCGGCGGCTGTTATCTCGCCGGCAAACTGGATGAGCTGGAAGAGTTCGCCCGCAGCCTCACCAGACGGCGAATCTTCGGCCTGCTCGATCTCAACCTGCGCGGCAGCGGCCTCTTCGGCGGCATGAAACTGGATGCGCGTCTGCGCGAGCACGTGGCCGGTATCCGCTTCGACGATTTGCGCAAGCCATTCGTCTGCGTCGCGTCGGAAATCCGCACCGGCCACGAGATCTGGCTGTCGAGCGGCTCGCTGATCACGGCCATGCGCGCGTCCTACGCGCTGCCGGGCGTGTTCGAGCCGGTCGATTGCAACGGCCGCGTGCTGGTCGACGGAGCGCTGGTCAATCCGGTACCCGTTTCGGTCTGCCGCGCCTACGAGCAGCCGCTCGTCGTGGCCGTCAACCTCCACTACGACCTGTTCGGCCGCGCCGCCGTGATCAAGCACAGTGCCGGCGAACTGATTATCGAAAAGGATGCGCCAAGGCCCGGCCAAGTCGGCGCCCAGCACCAATCGCACCAGACGCGTCTGGGCATCACCGGCGTGATGGTCGAGGCCTTCAACATCATCCAAGATCGCATTTCACGGGCGAGACTTGCCGGCGATCCGCCCGACATGTCGCTGCAGCCCAAGCTCAGCCATATCGGCCTCACCGAATTCCACCGGGCCGACGAGGCGATCCAGCTCGGCTACCAGGCGACGATGGCGCAGATCGGCGAACTGACGCGGCTGCAGACGGTTCTCGCCTAGACTAGTGCCGACGCAGAGCGGTCGAGAACCACATCAAGTCCTGGAAAACGCATCTCGCCGCCGACCGCACATCCTGCACAAGAGCGACGGCCAACCAGTTCCGGCTGTTCCTGCATACCGGCGCCTATTGGCTGATGTGGGGCCTGCGCGCTGCGATGCCGAGACGCTCGAGCTTTGCCGTCGCCCGATTCGACACGCTGCGTTTGCGCCTCATCAAGATCGCCGCGCGGGTGGTCGAGATGAAAACCCAGATCCGCCTGCACCTGCCGATATCCTGCCCCTACCAGCGTATTCTGCGCATCGCCCTCGACCGTATCCCGCGGCTCGCGACATAGCCACAGGGCCCAGACGCGCCGGACCGAACCCGCCGACCGCAACCTGCAAACCCTGCCTTCCATCACGACGGATCACCGCCGGCGCCTGACGAGGCTTGCCAAAAAGCACCGCAACGGCGGCCAGATCACCGCTTCAGGCCGCCAAAAGCTCATCGCCGTGAACCAAGGCGGCTAAGTTTGTCCGTCACATCGATTGCGAGATTTCGATCACCTTCTTAGGATCGATGATGTGGCCATCGGAAGTGCCGGCAGTATTTCATCGGCGGCATTTCCATTAGTCTAGCTCGATGTACCGCTCCCTTCCGGCGGTCACTGAGTGGCTCTGGAGCGAGTGTTGCAGAAAAACAATATTCAGTTTCGGCGGCAAGTGTTACAGGCAAAAAGCCTAGTGGGAATTTTCATGAAATCGATTCTGTTTGCGCTATCTTCGGTGTTGCTCGCCACAGGCACGGCGATGGCTGCGGATTTGCAGGCAGTCGCCCAGTCGATACCGGTCGCGTCGTGGTTCGGTTATGTTGAGGGCGGGTACGTCTTTCGGGCCAACAGCCAAACGCAGGAGTTTGAGACCGGCAACTACGACGAAGCACGCACCGGCGACGGCGGTTATGGGGCGGCGAAGTTGGGATACCGCATCAACGATGCCTGGGACATGGCGGCGAGCTACAGCTATTTGGAGCAGTCCGCTGGTCGGATCAACGACGATCTCTATGGCTGGCAGTTCAGCGGTGGGCGGTACTGGAATGCGGACGTTGAGGCAGGATACCACCTGCAGCAGGACGACTGGTCCCTGCGCCCGTTTGCGGGACTGCGTTATCAGCACTATGGCGCGGACTTTACAGACAACGAACCTCCAGTCTTTACCGCAACCGAGACTTCATGGGGCATCGGCCCGCGTCTCGGCATGGATGTGTCCAAACCTCTAGGCGCTCAATTAAGCTTCTTTGGATCGGCCGACGCTTCCGTTCTGTTTGGAAAGATCAAGGCAAAGAGAGACTATGGTAGTGGCTTGGAAGAGTTTTCCGAAAGTCGCACCTTTGCAACCGTCGGTCTCAAGACCGGACTGGCATGGGAGTTCGCTCCTGGGGTAAAGCTTGGGGCAGGTTATCAGCTCGAATATCTGTACGGCGTCGGCTACAAGAACTTCTATGACGCCAACACAGTACCGGCGGGTAAAGCCAGCCAACTCACCCATGGGCCGTTTGCGCGTATTTCGTTCAACTACTGATCGGACGCCGGGGGGCGTCGGGGCGCTTTCACTACGAGTACGATTTCGGCGATCTTTGGGAGCACGAAGGCCAACCGAAGCGGAGGTGCCGATAGCCAGGATTGTCTATTCCATGCTGACGTCGTTGGACGGCTATATCGCCCGATCGGACGAGGACATCGGCTTGCCGGTGCCCGAGACGGAGTTGCACCAGCATTTCAACGACATGATGAGACAGGCCTCCGCCGTGCTCGCGGGACGGCGCATGTACGAAACGATGCGCTTCTGGGACAGCCCTGAGCGCGAGACCGGCGCCGCCGAGGTCGAGCGGGATTTTGCCCAGGCATGGCGCGAAACGCCGAAGATCGTCTTCTCGACTACGCTTCGGCAAGTCGGGCTCAATGCCCGCCTGATGAGTGGCGATGCCGAGAACACGGTACGATCCCTCAAGGACCAGACCGGTGGCCTCGTCATTCTCGGCGGCGCCGATCTTGCAGCCTCTCTGGCGCGGGCCGGTCTCATCGACGAATACCGGCTCTATATGCATCCTGTGGTGCTGGGTGGCGGTAAGCCATATTTCCAACCCGGCCTGTCGCTGGCGCTGAAACCGCTCGGCACGGAAAGTCTTACCCAGGGCGTGACGTTGCTGCGTTATGCGCCGGCCGGCTGAATTGACCGGTTTCCGCCGCGGCTACGCGCGTGCGGCGTCGATGATGCGAAACTGCACCGTGCGGTTACCGTTCCAGTGATTGCCCGACAGCGAGCCGGCGACATGCATCGTCTTGCCGCGGTTCTTGAACAGGAATTCGCCAAGCACGGTGTCGACGGCGCGAAAGGCGATCGCCTGGATGCGGCCGCCGCTCTCCGACTGCAAGTCGGCGCGAATATGGTTGGTGCCGACCGGCCTGATATCGACCAGCCGATGGCGTGGCAGCACGAATACCGGCGCGACATGCCCGGCCCCGAAAGGCCCCGCCTTCTCCAGCGCGTCGAGCAGGCCGAGCGTCGCCCCTTCCGCGGCAAGAGCGCCGTCGATCGCCAGGCTTTCCTCATCCTGCAACCGGAAAACGTCGGCGGCCGCGCGCTCCTCGAAGAAGGCCCTGAGCTCGCCCAGCCTTGCGCGCTCCACGGTGATGCCGGCGGCCATGCCATGGCCGCCGCCCTTGACGATGAGCCCGGCATTGGCGGCTTCGCGCACCAGCCGGCCAAGATCGAAACCCGACACCGAACGGCCCGAGCCCGTGCCGGTGCCGTTGGCGTTGGCGTTGAAGGCGATGGCGAAAGCCGGCCGTCGTGCGTGATCCTTCAGGCGTGACGCAAGCAGGCCGACAATGCCGGGGTGCCAGTTGTTGCTGGCGGTGACGACGATCGCCGGACCGATGCCGCCCGCGAGCTCGGCATCGGCCTCGGCGCGCGCGGCGGCGAGCATCTCCTGCTCCATCAGTTGCCGTTCCTGGTTCAGCCGGTCGAGCGTCTCGGCGATGGTCAGCGCCTCGACCGGATCGTCCGTTGCAAGCAACCGGCTGCCGAGCGCCGCATCGCCGATGCGCCCGCCCGCATTGATGCGCGGGCCGATCAGATAGGCGAGATGGAAGGTGCCGATCGGTTCGCCGATGCGCGACACCCGCGCAAGGGCAGCCATCCCTTCATTCTTCTGTTGGCGCGCGACTTGCAGCCCTTTGACGACGAAGGCGCGGTTGATGCCCGTGAGCGGCACCACGTCGCAGACGGTGGCAAGCGCCACGAGATCGAGCAAGGAGAGCAGATCCGGCTGCGTGGCGTCGGTCATCGCGCGCAGCACCTTCGCGGTCTGCACCAGAGCGAGAAAGACCACGCCGGCGGCACAGAGATGGCCCTGCCCGGAAAGGTCGTCGTCGCGGTTTGGATTGACGACGGCATGCGCCGCCGGCAGCGCGCCGCCAACCTGATGGTGGTCCAGCACCACGACATCGGCGCCCGCCTCGTTGGCTGCCTCGACGGAGGCGGCGCTGTTGGTGCCGCAATCGACGGTGACGATCAGCGTCGCGCCGCGCGAAACCAGTTCGCGCATGGCATCGGGATTGGGACCGTAGCCCTCGAAAATACGATCCGGAATATAGATTTCCGACGGCACAGAGAAATGCGCGAGAAACCGTTTCAGCAAGGCCGACGAGGCCGCTCCATCGACGTCGTAATCGCCGAAGATCGCTATTTTCTCCCGGGCAACGACGGCGGCGGCGATGCGGATGGCGGCCTTGTCCATGTCGGTCAGCGAGGCTGGATTCGGCAACAGGTCACGGATCGTCGGATCGAGAAACCGCTCGGTCTCATCGGCGGCAACGCCGCGTCCGGCAAGAACGCGCGCGACGATATCGGGCACGCCATGGCCCTGCGCGATGGCGAGCGCGATCATGTCCTGCCGTTCGGTCAGGCGGTGCTCCCAGGAGAGACCGGTGGCCGACTGCCTGACATCGAGGAAGAGGCGCCTTTCGCCCATCATGCGCTTTGCCAACTCATTGTTGGCCGCAGGATAATGCATGTCGCCCAAAAGTGCGCAGCGGTTTTGGGATAACGGCATGTACAAACAACACCCTGAAGCGCCGTGTTAACGCGACGCGCTTTAGGGCCAAAGGCCAGCAAAGCCAAGCGGTTCACGGAGGCGCGCGTCGCGGGAGACTTCAAGAAGAACTACGCTTTCCGCTTTTCAGCCTGGCGCCCAACCATTCACTTGCCGCCCCGAGACACCAGGGCCGCGTAGCAGTCGGGGCGGTCTCATCGTTAAACCCCTTGCCTCCGTCGGAGGCAGCCAGATGGCTAACAACTCAAACCCGGCTTCGCAAGCAGGTCTAGAACTTATCCAGATCCTGGTGCCGGGCCTTGATCTCCCGCACGGTGCGCGACGACGAGCGCAAGACGATCGTGTGCGTGGTGATGTAGGTGCGGCCGAACTTGACGCCCGCCAGCATGTTGCCGTCGGTAACGCCGGTGGCCGCGAACAGCACATCGCCGCGCGCCATGTCCTCGGCCCGATAAACCCGCTTCGGATCGGCAATGCCCATCTTTGCCGCGCGTGCCACCTTCTCAGGCGTATCGAGGATCAGCCGGCCTAGCATCTGGCCGCCGGTGCAGCGCAGGGCGGCCGCGGCCAGAACGCCTTCCGGTGCGCCTCCGGTGCCGAGATAGATGTCGATGCCGGTTTCTTCCGGGTCGGTGGTGTGGATGACGCCGGCGACGTCGCCGTCACCGATCAGCCGGATCGCGGCGCCGGTGGCACGCACGGCGTCGATCAGCTTGGCGTGGCGCGGCCGGTCGAGGATGCAGGCCGTGATATCGGACACAGTGACGCCCTTCGCCCGGGCGAGGCTGGCGATGTTGTCGGCCGGCGTGGCATCGATGTCGATGACGCCTTCGGCGTAACCCGGACCGACCGCGATCTTGTCCATGTAGACGTCGGGCGCGAACAGCAGGCTGCCCTTTTCGGCGATCGCGATCACCGCGAGTGCGTTCGGCAGGTTCTTGGCGCAGATCGTCGTGCCTTCGAGCGGATCAAGCGCGATATCGACCGCCGGGCCTTGGCCGGTCCCGACCTCCTCGCCGATATAGAGCATCGGCGCCTCGTCCCGCTCGCCCTCGCCTATCACCACCGTGCCCTTGATGGCGAGGCGATTAAGCTCCTCGCGCATGGCGTCGACGGCGACCTGGTCGGCAGCTTTTTCGTCGCCGCGGCCACGCAGCCGGGCGGCCGCGACGGCGGCCCGTTCGGTGACGCGCACCAGTTCCATGGTGAGTATCCGGTCAAGGCCGGCGACGATGTTCTGGGCCACATTCATTTCGGCAAATCCTCGTTTGATGCCGCCTCCCGCCGGAGGCGCGCCTGTTTTGTCAAACGAGCATGACAACGGCAAGACCGGCCGGCAGTTTTATCGAAAGGATAGAAATATCAATCGATTGAACCGCATTCTTGAAACAATGCCGGCCCGGCTTGAAACGAGCCAGGCCGGCTCGAAACAGGAAATTGCCGTCCTTCGCGGCCTAGAATACCGCGAGGTATTTGAGCAGCGAAATAATGCCGATGATGATGACTATGATCTGCACGATCTGCCTCATCCTGGCGTCGAGCGGCAGGCGCTGGACGAGATACAGAACCAGGATAATGACCAGGAATGTAATGAGAATGCCGATCAGCATGGACGACGCCATGATACCCTCCCCGAGACGAACATGTTGAAACGTAGCGAGATGATGCGGCCGGCCAATCTGGCCGCCTTGCAGCTAATGGTACCAGCGGCGCGGCGTGTCGTTCATCGACTGGCCGACGGCAATCCCGGCCAGGAAGCCGAGCAGGCCAATCACGCCAATCACTGCGGTCGTCGTGCCGGGATTTTCGCGCGCGGCTTCTGAAACGGACTGAGCCTGGCTGCGCAACTGCTGCGCTGTCCGCGAGGCGCGGGAAGCGGCTGTATCGTAGAAATCCGACGCTTGTTCGCTGGCGTCATCGAGCATTTCCGCGCTGCGCGCCGAAATGCTCTTGTTGATCTTGGTGATCTCCTTGCGCAGGTCGGCGATCTGCTTTTCCAGCGTCTTCTGGATATCCTCGATGTCAGGAGGGCCGGATTTGTTGGTATCAGCCATGAAGCGGCTCCCTTGGTTGCTGACCAAGAGAACGGTGCCGACGCCAATTCGTTCCGGGCGCAGCGGAATCCTCACAGAACGGAGATGCGTCGCCGGTGGTTATGCTCCGCGACGACGAGGCTGCTGCTACCCGGCCCGCTCGATGCGGATGACCTGCGGCTTGTCGGTCAGATGGCCGTCCTTGGTGATGCCGTCGACGGCCTTGCGCACGGCGGCCTCGGTGGTCTCGTGGGTGACGAGGATCACCGTCTTCTGCGCCGCCGCCTCGCCGCTGACCGCGTGCTGGACGATCGATTCCAGGGAAATATCGTTGTCGGCCATGCGCTTGGCGATCGCCGCGAACACGCCGATACGGTCATGCACGGTCAGCCGGATGAAGTAGCCGCCGGCATGGCTGCGCATCTGCGCCTTCTTGTAAGGTTTCAGCTCCTTCGCCGGCCGGCCGAAGACGGGACCATGCTGGAAGCCGGGCCGGCTCTTGGCGATGTCGGCGATGTCGCCGATGACCGCCGAGGCGGTGGCATTGCCGCCTGCGCCGGGACCGGAGAGCAGCAATTCGCCCAGAATATCGGTCTCGATCGCCACCGCATTGGTGACGCCATGCACCTGCGCGATGACGGAAGCCGTCGGCACCATGGTCGGATGCACGCGCTGCTCGATGCCGCTCTCCGTGCGCTGGGCGACGCCGAGCAGCTTGATCCGGTAGCCGAGATCGCCTGCCGCACGGATGTCGGCCTGGGTAATGTTGGAAATGCCTTCCATATAGATGTCGTTCGCCGCGATCTTGGTGCCGAAGGCAAGGCTGGTCAGGATCGACAGCTTGTGCGCGGTGTCGTGGCCCTCGATGTCGAAGGTCGGATCGGCTTCGGCATAACCCAGCCGCTGCGCGTCCTTCAGTACGACGTCGAAGGAGACGCCCTCGGCCTCCATGCGGGTCAGGATATAGTTGCAGGTGCCGTTGAGAATGCCGAACACACGGTTGACCGAGTTGCCGGCCATCGCTTCGCGCATCGTCTTGATGACGGGAATGCCACCCGCCACCGCGGCCTCGTAGTTGAGCAGCACGCCCTTCTTCTCGGCGATTTCGGCAAGCGCCACGCCATGCTTGGCAAGCAGCGCCTTGTTGGCGGTGACGACATGGCGGCCAGCTTCGAGAGCCGCCTTCACTGAGGCGCGCGCCGACCCCTCATCGCCGCCGATCAGCTCGACGAAAACGTCGATCTCGCCGGTCTGGGCCATCTCCATCGGATCGTCGAACCATTTTGCGGCGCTCAGATCGATGCCACGGTCGCGTTTCCGGTCGCGTGCCGAAACCGCCGACACGATGATGTCGCGCCCGCATTGGCGGGTCAGCTCCGCCGCCTTGTCGCGCAACACGCGCGCCACCGATGCACCGACCGTGCCAAGTCCGGCAATTCCAACACGCAGTGCTTCAGCCATGGAAAGCGGCGCCCCTCAAATCAGATCGAATTTGTATTTACCGGTGGGCGGAAAGCGGCACCACATTGTTGGGCTGCTTGGCGCTGGTAGACAGGAAGCGCTTGATGTTGCGCGCCGCCTGGCGGATCCGGTGCTCGTTCTCGACCAGCGCCACGCGCACGAAATCATCGCCATGCTCGCCGAAACCGACACCAGGCGCCACAGCAACGTCGGCATGCTCGATGAGCAGCTTGGAGAATTCGAGGGAACCCAGATGCCGGAACGGCTCCGGGATCGGCGCCCAGGCGAACATCGACGCCGCCGGTGCCGGAATTGTCCATCCAGCGCGGCCAAACGCATCGACCATCACGTCGCGGCGCTTGTGATAGATGTCACGCACCTCGGCGATATCGGCGCCGTCGCCATTGAGCGCGTGCGCGGCCGCCACCTGGATCGGCGTGAAGGCACCGTAATCGAGATAGGATTTGACCCGGGTCAGCGCCGAGATCAGCCGTTCGTTGCCGACCGCGAAGCCCATGCGCCAGCCGGGCATGGAGAAGGTCTTCGACATCGAGGTGAACTCGACGCAGACGTCGATGGCGCCCGGAACCTGCAGCACGGAAGGCGGCGGATTGCCGTCGAAGTAGATTTCCGAATAGGCAAGGTCGGACAGGATGATGATGTCGTTCTTCTTGGCGAAGGCTACCACATCCTTGTAGAAATCGAGCGAGGCGACCAACGCCGTCGGGTTCGACGGATAGTTGAGGATCAGCGCCAGCGGCTTCGGGATCGAGTGGCGGACGCCGCGCTCGAGCGCGGGAATGAAACCGTCATCGGGCTCGACCTGCAGCGAGCGGATAACGCCGCCCGACATGATGAAGCCGAAGGCATGGATCGGATAGGTCGGGTTGGGACACAGGATCACGTCGCCGGGCGCGGTGATCGCCTGCGCCATGTTGGCGAAGCCTTCCTTCGAACCAAGCGTGGCCACCACCTGGGTGTCGGGGTTGAGCTTCACGCCGAAGCGGCGGGCATAGTAGTTGGCCTGGGCGCGGCGCAGGCCAGGAATGCCGCGCGACGAGGAATAGCGGTGCGTACGCGGATCGCGCACGACCTCGCACAATTTGTCGACGATGGCCTTGGGCGTCGGCAGGTCCGGATTGCCCATGCCGAGGTCGACGATGTCGGCGCCTCGCGAACGGGCGCTGGCCTTGAGCCTGTTGACCTGCTCGAACACGTAAGGCGGAAGCCGGCGGACCTTGTGAAATTCTTCCATGGCAGTTCCAGACAGCAAGGGAGCGTTGGGCGCGCGCTATATACTCATTTGCAGGTAGGGTCGAGGGCCGGGTCGCATTTGCCTTCGATCTGCTTCAGCGTCTGCGGACCATGTTTCTTGGCGAGATCGGTCAACGCCGCCTGGTTGCTGACGGCCGCGCCGCCCTTGGCGCCTTGCCCGTTCTCGTCGGCCTTCAGTTGGGCGAGCTTGGCGTTCTTCTCGGCCTCGGTGAATTGTTTCGCCGCCACTTGCGGCGGGATGTTGAGGTTCGGGAAGGTGCCGGTGTCCTTCGGACCCGCGTCGGTGGCCATCGGCACCGGACCGCCGGTATTCGTGCTCGAGCATCCGGCAACGCCCAGGAGCATGACGGCCGCGCCGATGCGGCAAAAGTGGCCGGCACCGAAAAAAACAGTCTCGCCAAACTTAATCGTCATATTGTTTCCTTGGCAGCCGGGGTAGAGCAGATTGGACCCTGTCGGATGTCCCATGTTAATATGTCAAGAAAACGCTTCCGGAGGAACCCCGCGAACCATGTCCAAAACACCCGATTCGGGCAAAGCGGAAGATGGCGGACCTTCGACGGTCGAGCAATATCTGGTGAAGGACCCGGAACGCTTCGCGCTGAACATGGCGCGGATGATCGAGCAGGCCGGCAAGGCGGCGTCCGCCTGGGCCGAACCGCGCGAAAAAGGTGAGGTGCGCGACCATGTCGCCGAGCCGGTCGTCGACATGGTCAAGACCTTCTCCAAGCTCAGCGAATACTGGCTTGCCGATCCACAGCGTGCGCTCGAAGCGCAGACGCGGCTGTTCGCCGGCTATATGACGGTTTGGGCGAACGCCATCCAGCGCGTCAGCCCCAACGCCGAAGGTGCCGACGATGCCGTCAAGCCGGAGCGCGGCGACAAGCGCTTCCAGGATCCGGAATGGGGCCGCAACGCGTTCTTCGATTTCCTCAAGCAGGCCTATCTCGTCACCTCGCGCTGGGCGTCCGAGCTGGTCGACCACGCCGAAGGCCTGGACGAGCATACCCGCCACAAGGCGAGCTTCTATGTCAAGCAGGTATCCAACGCCATCTCGCCATCCAATTTCATCCTGACCAATCCGGAACTGTTTCGCGAAACCGTCGCCTCCAACGGCGAAAACCTGGTGCGCGGCATGAAGATGCTGGCCGAGGACATCGC
Organism: Mesorhizobium sp. B3-2-1; assembly: GCF_006439515.1. Lineage (NCBI taxonomy): Bacteria > Pseudomonadati > Pseudomonadota > Alphaproteobacteria > Hyphomicrobiales > Phyllobacteriaceae > Mesorhizobium > Mesorhizobium sp. B3-2-1. The sequence goes on from NZ_VFTI01000002.1 coordinate 289,684, forward strand.
CGCCGGCAAGGGCGACCTGAAATTGCGCCAGGCCGACTATTCGCCCTTCGAGATCGGCAGGAACATCGCCACCACGCCCGGCAAGGTGGTCGGCCGCAGCGATGTCGCCGAGATCATCCAGTATGATCCGGCGACCGAGACGGTGCTGAAACGCCCGCTGCTGATTTGCCCGCCCTGGATCAACAAGTTCTACATCCTCGACCTCAACCCGCAGAAATCCTTCATCCGCTGGGCGATCGAGCAGGGCCACACCGTTTTCGTCATTTCCTGGATCAATCCGGACGAGCGCCACGGCGCCAAGAGCTGGGAAGCCTATATCAGGGAAGGCCTGCAATACGGTCTCGACACGATCGAGAAGGCCACCGGCGAGCGCGACGTCAACGCCATAGGTTACTGCGTTGGCGGCACGTTGCTGGCGGCGGCATTGGCGCTGATGGCTGGGGAAGGCGACGACCGCATCAAGTCTGCGACCTTTTTCACCACGCAGGTCGACTTCACCCATGCCGGTGATTTGAAAGTGTTCGTCGACGAGGAACAGGTCGCGGCGGTGGAAAAGTCGATGAACGAAAAGGGCTATCTCGACGGCACCAAGATGGCCACCGCCTTCAACATGCTGCGCTCGGGCGACCTGATCTGGCCCTATGTCGTCAACAACTACATGCGCGGCAAAGATCCCCTGCCCTTCGACCTGCTCTACTGGAACGCCGATTCGACCCGCATGGCGGCGGCCAACCATTCCTTCTACCTGCGCAACTGCTATCTCGAGAACAACCTCTCGCGCGGGACGATGGAACTTGCGGGCCACACGATCTCGCTCGGCGATGTCACCATCCCAATCTACAACCTCGCCTCCAGGGAAGATCACATCGCGCCGGCGCTTTCAGTGTTCCTCGGTTCGAAATACTTCGGCGGCAAGGTCGAATACGTGATGGCGGGATCGGGCCATATCGCGGGCGTCGTCAATCCGCCCGCATCCAACAAATACCAGTACTGGACCGGCGGCCCGCCGAAAGGCGACTTCGACCAGTGGATAGCCTCTGCCACGGACCATCCTGGGTCCTGGTGGCCGCACTGGCAAAGTTGGATAGAGGCCAAGGACAACACCCGCGTGCCTGCCCGCAAACCCGGCAAGCATATGAAAACCTTGGGCGATGCTCCCGGTACCTATGTCAAGGTGCGTGTGTAACGGACTGTAATGTCTGGTGAGTTGACGCCCCTCTAAAAGCGGGCGAAATGGTGTCGTCAACCATCAAGCAGCCGCAATTCGGCAATCGCTGCAAAAATACTTACAGGCTTGCTGATTTGACACAGGTCTCGTTTCCGGATCGGAGACAAGGGCACCCTGACGCGGACATACCAGTCAGCGCCACGGATATACCCGACCGGGCATCGAGGGGGAATTTGACTTTGAAATCAGCAGGATGGAGCCTCGCAAAGGGAGAACGCCGCGCCATTGTGGCAGCGCTCTGCTCGATGCTTCTGGCCTCCTGCACATCGCCTGGCGACCCGACAATGTCGGTCGGAATGCCGGGATACAATGCTTCCGCATCGGACATCCACGCCGCCTCCACGGGCAAGCCTCTTGCCGCCGATTCGTCATCGCAGGTGGCGACGGAGCAGACGACCGTGATGAGCGAAAGCGACACGGCGCTCCCCGAAACAGTTGCCTACGTGCCGATGGCCAAGCCCGGGGCCACTTTCCCGCTCACCATACCGGCCGGCGCGGAAACGATTGCGGGACAGACGCCGCAGTCCTTGCAGCAGCCGGTACAGACGGCGCAACAGACCGACGCGGTCGCCCAGAAGATCGCCGCCGCCGATGCCGCCGCGACAGCGCCGAAGCCGGTCGCGGCACCAGTGATGAACAATCCGGTCTATGTGACCGCTGGTGAGGCGCCGCTAGCCGAGGCGCCGAAGAAAAAAGGCTTCCTGGCCTCGATGTTTGGCGCCACCCCAGCGTCGGCAACAGCCGCTCCGTTGGTCAATACCCGATCGGGCGAACAGGCTGCCGTGCAGGCCAAGCCCGCTCAGGCAGCGGCAAAGCCGATCATCACTTTGGCCTCGGCCGATTCCACGGCAAAACCGATACAGTTGGCTTCGACCGGCGGTGACGAGGCCGGTCACATCACGGGTAGCGACGCCCTGCCCGGCGTGCGCCAGACAGCCCTGTTCGAGATCAAGCGCAAATCCGGCCTCGACGACGAAAGCGACGTCGACCTCAATGAGGATGAAGGCTCGGGCGGCAGCTATCAGGTTGCGTCCGCCGCCGGCATGGCCCGCCTGGCGCCCAACGGTCTCTTGAAGCAGAATGAGAGTGTCGACGTCGCCTGCCTGAAGCCGTCCCTGGTGCGCGTACTGAAGACGATCGAAGGCCATTACGGTCGCAAGATGGTCGTCACTTCGGGCTATCGCGACCCGGCCCGCAACCGCCGCGCCAACGGCGCCAAGAATTCGCTGCACATGTATTGCGCGGCCGCCGACATCCAGGTGCCCGGCGTCTCCAAATGGGAGCTGGCGAATTACATCAGGACCATGCCCGGCCGCGGCGGCGTCGGCACCTATTGCCATACCGAATCGGTCCATGTCGACGTCGGCCCCGAGCGCGACTGGAACTGGCGCTGCCGCCGGCGCAGCGGCGGTGACGACGGCTAACAGCGAATTTGACGGACCGAAGCCTGTTGGCAGGCCAGAGTCCTTCCCATGTCGTCACCCCTGGGCGAAGCTCCGTCGCGAAGACCCGAGGATCCATGCTATGCCCTTGGTCGAAGAGCGCAACGAGAGTAGAATTCCGCACGCAGCAACGTGTTGAAGTCGGGGTATGGATCCTCGGGTCTGCGCTGCGTCGCTACGCTCCTTGCTCCGCCCGTGGATGACGAAGCGACTAATGTCACCGCTGATCGCCAAGTCCTGCCGACGCCTCGCGAAATCGCTGATTTGACAGGCTGGAAAAAAGTTGTCCAAGGCGGCACCTAACGGGTTGCCGGCTGCGCGCAACGCCAGTATAAGCCGCTTCGTCTGAGCGCGCCCATCGTCTAGCGGTTAGGACACCGCCCTTTCACGGCGGTAACAGGGGTTCGATTCCCCTTGGGCGTACCAGATCTTTCAAGCACTTGGCTGATTTTCTGCATTTCCCGTCCAACGTTTGGCCAATATCTCACAGCGAATCCGGGCAGTGTCTCCGTGCGATACAGACCAGGAGCTGCCGCCAGCACGATCGCTGACAGACGGCTGGTGGCCGCGAGCAATGTCGTGGCCGCCGCTTTCGGAGTTTTTGTTGGTCTGGCCTTGGTGGACTTCCCAGACTTCCATGGACATTGATGATGTATCAGAAGGGCGAGCTTCTTGGAAATCAACTTGCCCCCTTTGAGGAGCGCCTTGCGAAGTGAACACTATCAAGGGCTTGGTGGTCGACTGAGCGCCTTTAAGGTTTTTTCAATATAGCTAAATTAGCATTTGCGAATGCGCTTCTCCGTTCTGCTGTTATGCTGGGCAGGATTCTTCGGTTGGGACTTTGCTACCAACGAAGGAGAGTTCACGATTGGTCTTGGTACGCGAGTTGCCCACCTGATCCACATGATTTCGCGACTTCTGTGAAGACGTGCGCCTGGCCGGCGCCAGGATGACTGGCATGCGGTCGCGGATCGGCGCCACGTCTCCTTCATCACCAGCCCTTTCCGCCTCTGCGCGAAAAGCGGTGGACCGTAACCAACCGTGATCTTCATGCATACGCACTAATGTAGTGTTTGTTTCAGCCGGCTCCCCACCCGAGTCGGCTAGGCCCGGCGGTTCATCCCAACACTACCCCAACGAGGAACTGTCGGGCCGCTAAGGGCAAGTGTCCAGCCTTCCGCTTCTCAGGCGTCAGCGCGTGGTTCGTGAACCCCAGGTTTCGTCATCGCGGCCGGCTGCACGGCATTCGTGACAGAAGACGACCTTGATCAATCCCCAATGCATGCAGGAATGATCCGGCCCGAGCCTTCGACCATGTCCCATGTTGGGTCAGGTTTGTTGGCCCCGGAATTGCGAGGCCTGATATTTATCGGACGGAGGGCCAAGAGATGAAGATCAGGGTTGGTCCCGCTAAGCGGGAAGGCGATTCACGGACAATCTTTCATCGACCTTTGGGTTCTGGCGATTTCAGATCCGGAACAAACGGAGGCGTTACCCACCTAATCGACGGAAACCGCGTGACGGTGAACCTGGGCATTCCCGTCACCCTAGATGCCGACACCGTCAAACTGATGACGCCCTACAAGCCGCCGACGCGGAGGATACCCCTGGTCGACAAGGCCACATGAAGCGCCCCACACGCGCTATCTTGCGCTAACGGTTAGATGACTGCCGGCGTCTAATTTAGACGATGCTTGCACTCCTCCCTTGATCACGCGATGCTCAGTTTGGGCAATAAAGGGGCGGGGTTTTGCGTAGATACCGACACGTCGTGTCATCGCGCACCGCATGGAGCGCATGATCACAGACTTATTTCTCGCTGGCGTCGCCGGTTTCTCAATCCTCATTCCGCTTTACTTCATCCTCAAATGACAACCCGCCTGGCTCTCTCGGTCATGTCGGGATCGTGGATCGGCGTGACGCAGGCTGATACAACGCTGAGAGACAGGGGGTCGAGGGGCGGCACCGCGTGGGCAATATTGCGGGATGCGGCGCCCACTGCAGCCGATGCATATGCCTTTCACCAGCCGCTCGGCTCCTCGATCTTGTCGAGCAGACGGGCCGGTGGTTAAATGGAATGCGAAGGGAGCGCTAATATGGCAGTTGACCTTTCGGCGAATACACGCGCTCCTGCGGCAACGCCCCCGAAATATCTCTTTGGTCCGCTCGCGGACTTTCTGATGCTTGGCGGCAGCGCGTTCCTGATCTTGCCGGCGCTGTACTTCGTGCCACTGCGGTACGAAGGGCCGGTAGCGGCGACGATGCTTTTCCTGGCTTATCTGATCAACTATCCGCACTTCGCCCACTCATACCAGCTCTTCTACCGCAATTTCGGGCGGAAGTTGCGCGGCGATGGATACGACAGGACCCTCCAGATCCGCTACATCTTCGCCGGCATCGTCGTTCCCCTGCTCATGGGCGCATTTTTTGCCTACAGCTCGATAACGGCGGACGCCCGGCTGCTGGGAAACGCAACCAATGCGATGTTCTTTTTCGTGGGCTGGCACTACGTCAAGCAAGGCTACGGCATATTGATGGTGGATGCCGTCCTGAAGCGCAGGTTCTTCTCCGATCCGGACAAAAAAATCCTGCTGATCAACAGCTATGCCGTCTGGCTGTTCGCATGGCTTCAGACGAACACGGCGGTTAGCCAGGGGAAATACCTGGGGCTGGAATATTATACGTTTGCCACCCCTGCATGGCTCAATGCGATTGCGCTGTCGGCCGCGGCCGCTTCCACGGCAGCCGCTGCCGTGATGCTGATCAATCGTTGGAGCAGGAGTGGCGGCAGCCTGCCGTATAACGGCATCATCGCCTACATCGCGTCGCTATACCTTTGGATTCTGATCGTAAGAACAAATCCACTCTGGCTGCTCGTGGTGCCGGCGCTCCATTCCTTGCAATATCTGGCGGTGGTCTGGCGTTACCAGAGCAATGTCGAGCGTGACGGGCGTGGTGCCGAAGAAGTGTCGCCATCCAGAATCCTGTCCATCCTTGGTCCGGCCTACAGGGTGCGGCTTCTGGAGTTCATCAGTGCTGGCCTCCTCCTTGGCGGTCTGGGTTTCTGGCTTCTCCCGACCGCGCTGACGGCCCTTGTACCCTATGACCGGGACGTCCTGGGATCGTCGCTGTTCTTCTTCATCGTGCTGATTTTCATCAACGTGCACCACTACTTCCTGGACAATGTGATGTGGCGCCGCGGCAATCCCGAGGTGTCGAAATATCTGTTCCGTTAGAGCTTTTTGCGCTCAAGCGGAATCGCCTGGCGTAATGCGGAAATGGACCGGGGAAGGGATCCAGTCCCGCCCGATCCACCGGTCCATCAGCTTTGGAATTTTGGAGGCCTCGCCTCGGAATCGAACCGAGGCTTCCGAGATTTGCAGTCTCTAGCGTAGCCGCTCCGCCACGAGGCCATACGTGCTTTGGTAACGGGCGAAAGTTTAAAGATTCTTGATGTCTTGGGTAAAAATTTCGACAACAACCGTTGCGGAAAAGAGCCGGCCCAGGACCCCTTTGCCAGATTTGAATTGAATGCCCTCGACGAGGGGAACTCATGCAGCCTGACCACGGACCTCGAGGCCAGCAGATTCTCGGCCTGGCAGACTACGTGGCTAACTGCCGACCAGTGGCACGGTAACGGTGGTCGCGTAGTTGATCGGGTAGGCGTTGAAATATGGGAAATCTATCACGAACGCATAGGCAGCGGTCAGGTGCGCCATGCGAAAGCCGCCGCTCGCCGGGTCGGTGGCGATCGTGACGTTCACATTCCTCAGACCCAGCGCAAGCAGTTTCTGCGTCGCGATCGCCTGGATGTCGGCCTGGGTCAGCGTGTTGTTAAGCTGCAGGGACCGTGCGGACGCCTCCAGCGTGTAACGAACGCTGGAAGCCGAATTCATAGACCAGCCGAAGGCGAAGATTCCGAATAGCAGCATGATAAGGAACGGTGCGATCAGCGCGAATTCGAGCGCGGCTCCGCCCGATCGATCGGCCCTGAAGCCTCCCGCATTACCGAACACGGATCAGCTCCTGCTGGCCGATCGCGCTGGGGGCGGAAAAGACGCCGAAGGTGAAGGGCGGAGTCCACGTCGCCGATGCGTCGATCTGGACAAAGACCGACGGTGCCTTCGGCCCGCTGCACAAGGTCGAAGCGACGACCACGGTCGTCCCGCATTTGTAGATCCGGCTCAGCGTAACCTGACCGTCGTCCGGCATCCTCTCCCAGTTCGCCAGTGCCGCGGCCCGCGTCGCGCTGTCGTCGGCGGAGCCCGCCAAGACCATGTTCGCTGCCGTCTTCACGCCGGCGCGCATCGACAGCGAACTCGTGACGTATGACCAGCCGTCGGCGATGCCGAGCAGTACCAGACACAGGATCGGCAGGACCATCGCGAACTCAACCGCGGCACCGCCCGCGTCTTCGCGAATGGCTGAGGTCAATCGATAGGCCCCGCGCTTCATTCGACAATCGCCACTGACGCCGCCGCGGGAATGTCCTTCATTCCCAGACTCGAGCAGTCCTGGTTGATCGTGGAATTGCCAGACCACTGGATAGTGTCGGCCACAATCTGCGTGCAGCCATTCTTGCCTGAGAAGTTGCCGAGGTAGTTGACCTGCTGCTTGGGGAAATAGATGGCGCCGGTCAGCAAGGATGTTGCCGTACCGTTGAAGGTGCTCTGCGCCGCCGCGCCTGTCCTGTCGCCGTAGAACAGCATGCCGGAATAGGTGCCCGACTGCGGCGCGCTGAGCGTCACGTTGGCGTTTCCGTTCATGCTGACGGTGCTGCTGCCGGCCATGAAGATGGTTACGCCGTCGCCCTGGATGACCGCGCCCGCGTTGATTTTCAAATTGCCCTGCACGACATAGACGCCGGGCGAAAGCGTGACATTGCCGGAGAGGTCCATGCCACTGCAATAAGTCCCGGGCTGGATTGTTTGCGTTGTCTTATTGCCTTTGAGATTCTGGCATGGGTTGCTGGCGGCGGGCGCTGGCACGCTGGCGAACGGATCGGATACGGGCAAGGCCTGGGTGATCGGAGAGTTGCAGACCGTCGTCACCGGATTGTTCAGCACGACGCCGCCCGCCGATATCAGGCAATCGACCTGGAGGGCCGCCGAGCCCTGAAGCCGGATGGCGTCCGGGGCGATCGAATTGGACGTCACCACGCAACCAGTGACCTTCACGCTGGTATTGCCGGAAAACAATACAGCCTGCGAGGCGGTCGGATCGAGCGCGGTCATGCAGGCCTTCGAGGCGTTGGTGATGAGCGCCACCGCCCTCGCCCGCTCCGGCACCTTGCCCTGCGTGAAGACGGAGGTGAACATCCGGTCGAGGTTCTGGTCGAGGATCACCTCGACCGCCTTTTTGGCAGCATTCGGCCCTGATGTCGGCGGCGTGTTGACGACGATGGTGCCGTTCCCGAGGCCGTTGTCGGTCGCCGACTGGGTCGCGGCCGCCGTGATCGATGCCGTGTCGGACCCCGCGAGCTTTTCCAGCGCACCGGCATAGGCGGCCGCGTCGGCCGTGGCCTGCAGTTTTAGGCTGCTGTAATACCAGTAGGAGGTCTCGACGCCGAAACCCGCCGCACCGACGACGATCGGCAAGGCTAGGGCGAAGATCGTGGCGACATTCGCGTTCCTACCCCGGCGGATGCCGTCCGCCAGGTGCCGAATCCGGGTGAAGCAGTTGAAGCCCATAGCATAAATTAGTAAGCACGCATGTATGAAGGAACGGCTAAAAAGTTCGGTCGATTTTTGGTGAGGATGTACAATCGCCTCGACAAGGCCGACAGGCAGGCATCATCGCGGCCGATTGGACCGCGGCAACCAAAGGCCCCGTAGGAGCGCATAGCCGGCTGACAATAGTTTTTTTCAGGCGGACAGGCTTGGCGTCGCCTCGACCGTCGGGGCAGCCAAAAGCTCGCGCTGCACGGCAAGGAAGAACCTGCGGACTTCGTCGCTGGCCGCCATTCTGTCCCTGCCCCTCCCGATAACGAGATCGAGCAGCTCCGCCGCTTTTGCCTTCCAGAACGAGGTGGCGGTCTCGCCATGCAGATTGCCGAGCTTGGCGGCAACTTCCCTGACCAGGAATAGCTGACGATCGATCGGGAACGCACGCACTTTTTCTGGGGACATCTTCCGAACCATGAGACTGACGCAACGAATCAACCATTGCCGAACAAGCAATGGCTAACCGCGAAGGTGGAAACGGAAGCTTAACGGCGCCGGCTGATGCATCACCGCATGCGAATTGTCAGGCGCACTCGAAGCTAAACTGCTTCATCCGGCCATTCGAAGCGGTCTTCAGGCTTGCAGTGCGCTCGCCTCGCCGCCGCGCTTGCGTGGCGCCATCATGTCGCCGGCCATCACTCCGGTGACGCGGCAGAACGCCATGAATGCCCGGCAGGCATCTTCGGTCTTGACCACATCCACGGTCGCGCCAAAACAGGCATTGAAGGCTTTCTGATACACCGGTCCCTGCCGGCGTGCCGGCCAGTCCTGCAGAAAATCGAGCGCCTGTTCGACGCTGTAGATTTCCTCGACGGGCAAGCCTGGGCCTGGTGCGATGCGTACCGGCACCTCGAATTGCAATCTGTCCATCCGACATCTCCCGACCGGCATCGCCCAGCAACGCCGCTCGTCGTCAAAAGTTGCTTTGTCCGCTTTGTGCCGCGGAAATGTGTCGTCACTGCGGAAAGCTGCCTCCTTTGCCGCAGCTGGCAAAGGCAAGGCCTGCCGTCATCGGCCATTCGGCGCACCCGGTTGCATTGGATTGATCCGAAAAACGACGCGCCGCACCACCAATGCGCGGCCCTCGACCGCCGCACGGGTCGCGACGCGAAATAGTTTGGAATGGGGATGAACGTGCGGTCCAGGATCGCCTCGGCGAGCGAAAATCCGGGCGGCTCGGGCCACATCAGGCAGTTCGTCCTTGAACCTTTCGCCCCCAAGTGCCAAATCTGATGGCATCTTCGCGGCTGCACTCCTGCGGCGCGTCACCTTCTATACGGACAAAATGGTCACCTATCTCGACGCCGCCACGGCACCGCTCAGAAACACCGGCCAGATCCGTCTCTATGGCGAGGAAGGCTTTGCCGGCATGCGCAAGGCATGCGACCTCACCGCGCGCTGCCTGGACGAGCTGGTGCCGATGGTCGGTCCCGGCGTCACCACCGACACCATCGACCGCTTCGTCTTCGAATTCGGCATGGACCACGGCGCACTGCCGGCCACGCTCAACTATCGCGGTTACACGAAATCGTCCTGCACCTCGATCAACCATGTCGTCTGTCACGGCATTCCCGACAACAAACCGCTTAAGGATGGCGATATCGTCAACATCGACGTGACCTACATCCTCGATGGCTGGCACGGCGATTCCTCGCGCATGTATCCGGTCGGCACGATCAAGCGGGCTGCCGAACGCCTGCTCGAGGTCACCCACGAATGCCTCATGCGCGGCATCGCCGCCGTCAGGCCAGGTGCGCGCACCGGTGCCATCGGCGCTGCCATCCAGACTTACGCCGAAGCCGAGCGCTGCTCGGTGGTGCGCGATTTCTGCGGCCACGGCGTCGGCCAGCTCTTCCACGACGCACCCAACATCCTGCACTACGGCAATGCCAATGAAGGCGTGGAAATGCGCCCCGGCATGATCTTTACCATCGAGCCGATGATCAACCTCGGCCGGCCGCATGTGAAGGTCCTGTCGGATGGCTGGACGGCGGTGACACGTGACCGCTCGCTGTCGGCGCAATATGAGCACACGATCGGCGTGACCGACGCCGGCTGCGAGATTTTCACGCTGTCGCCCAAAAAGCTCGACCGTCCCGGCTTGCCGGCTTAGCAGACCGCGGCGAGGTCTTGGCCTCTATTGCCTGGGTCCGCTCGGTCAATAGCGGCCTATTTCCAGCGTTTGCGTGGCCGCCAGTTTTCGTCCTCGTCCTGGTCTCGGAACCACCGCATTATTTCCCGGCAACTGCGCGGACGGCCATCGCTGACCCTGCCATCGGTGCAGGGATCGTAGCGTTCGCGCGGGTAATAGTCGTGACGCTCCCGATAACGCTCCCGCCGATCCAGCATGCGCAGGAGCTCCCGGCAGTTATGCGGCCTCCCGTCGCTGTAACGGCCGTCCGTACAGGGATCATCATATTGGATCAAATGGATCGGCAGGTTCCGACCAGGGCGGCTACCGGCGGATACGGCATCGATCACCGGGGCAGCCATTGCGGGACTGAAGCTCAGAAGCAGCCCGGCTGACAGCAGTATACGAATGAGCCTGGGCATCTTGGTTGTCTCCGAATGTGGCGTCATAAACGACGACACCGGGAACTTGCGCCACTCCCATTGCCGCAACATTGCGCGATAGGCGGAGCCGCTCATTCCTTGCCGCCGAAAAGACCTCGACCGCCCCTGCCCGCCGTCCTAGTATTTCGCGGGGATCAGCGATCATTGCCAGCTGCGGGCTGGATATGGGCGGCACATGGCGACACAAGGCGACGACGACGAGCGGAGTTTTTTCTCCGAGGTGCCGGTTCGGCCGGCGGCGAGAGTCAAGGCGGCAATCGATGAAAAGCCGACAGTCGTTGAAAAGCCGCATTATCTCGGCCATCGCGATCGTCTGCGCGAGCGCTTTGCCTCGGCCGGTCCGGATGCCTTGCCCGACTATGAGCTTCTGGAGCTCCTGCTCTTCCGCCTGATCCCGCGCGCCGACACCAAGCCGGTCGCCAAGGCGCTGCTGGTCCGCTTCGGCACCTTCGCCGAAGTGCTTGGCGCGCCCGTCGGCCTGTTGCAGGAGGTCAAGGGCATCGGACCGACCGTAGCGCTCGAGCTGAAGGTCGTCGCGGCGACCGCACAGCGCATGGCGCGCGGCGAGGTCCATGGCCGCGAAGTGCTGGCCTCATGGCAACAGCTTCTCGACTATTGCCGCTCGGCCATGGCGTTCGAGGCGCGCGAGCAGTTACGCATCCTGTTCCTCGACAAGAAGAACGCGCTGATATCAGACGAGGTGCAGCAGACAGGCACGGTCGACCACACGCCCGTCTATCCCCGAGAAGTGGTCAAGCGCGCGCTCGAACTGTCGGCCACCGCGATCATCCTGGTCCACAACCATCCTTCCGGCGACCCGACGCCATCGCGCGCCGATATCGAGATGACGAAAGAGATCATCGAAGCAGCCAAGCGGCTGGGTATTTCCGTGCACGACCACATCATCATCGGGCGAAAGGGCTATTCCAGCATGAAGGGGTTGTTGCTGATCTAGGCCGTGGTAACGATTTAGCTATTTGAGCCAGATAGCGATAGCGGCGAGTTTGACGAAGCCCATGAAGTTGGCAAGCAGTTTGTCGATGATGAGCACCCGCGGTAACAATTAACGGGCTCTTCCCATTCAACGGGACATGCTTTTGATCATGCTCCGTTGATCAGCGCCTTGAAAACTCCGTCACGATATCCAGAAATAGCTGGCCACTGGCAGGCAATGCGGGTCCGCGCCAGGCCACAGCCAATGGCAAGGAGGGTGGATCCGGGAGAACCGGGCGGAACGTCACGCCGGGCCGCGCCACCTTCGCGATGCCCGCGGTCACGAAACCAAGACCCGTACCGGCGGCCACCAGCCCTGTCAGCGTCGTCATGGGTGTCACCTCCTGGACGATTCTCGGACTGATGCCCTCGGCTTGGAACAGGGCAATGACGCGGTCGTAGATGCTGGGGCCGATGCTGCGCGGCGCTAGCAGGAATGGCTCCCCCTCCAGATCGGCGATCCTGATCGCCGGTTGGCCGGCAAGCCGGTGTGTAGCCGGCAGCGCCAGGAAAAGAGCTTCGTCGGGCAAATCGAGAACGGCGAGGTCCGGCGCGGAAAGCGGCGGATGGAGGACGCCCAGATCGATCTCGCCGGCCGACAAGGCGGCTTCCAGCGATGGTGAGTTCATTTCGATGAGGTCCACCTCGACATCCGGATAGCGCCGGTCTTGCGGTTTTTCGCGTCATCAAGGGCGACCGGCCGGCACTAAAGCAAATCGGGCGCATCCCTTTGCCCCACGGCGTCCATCATGTCGATCTGGCACGGTAGGGGCAACCGCGAAGGAATTTTTCGGATCAATCTTCCGGTGGCGATAGCCCAAAAATCTGCCCCTTTTCGCAATCACGGCGGATCGGTCTTGCAACTGCCTGCAATCTGGCTGACCGCCTCACCGAAGCCGGCCAGGTCGAAATCGGCCTGACCGCGCCCGGACAGCAGTCCGAAGCGCCACGACAGAAGCAGGCGGTTTGCCGGAACCAGGCGCTTGATGCCATCGGCGCCGTCGCGCATCAGCAGCCTGCCGCGTGTGCCGACGGACCAGCTTTCGTCGAATTTGCTGTCCCTGTCGATCGTGACCGACATGGTGATTCTTCGGCTGGCGGAGACCGCGTCGTTCAATTGCAGCCATTCGGTCCAGGCCGGCTCGCCGTCCGCACGGCAGGCAATGGTCAGCACCGGGCTGTAGCTCAGCGCGCCGCCCCCGGTGATCAGCTTGTTGGTGGCATAGACCGACGCGGTGACGAGGCCGTCATTGCCGGTGGCGAAACGCCAATTGTCCGTGCCGGCCCCGGCAGCGCCGCAGGCCAAGGCAAGGAAAAGCACCGTGGCGGCAGCGCGCCTCATTTCCACGAACACCCGCAACGACATCACCAATTACCTCTGGTCTTCCAACCAACCAGATAATGATCAAGGCTTCGTACCGCCACCGGTGCCCATCAAGAACGAATCCGATGTTGCAGTTTCGCAACGAAAGAGGCCGCCCGGAGGCGGCCTTTCGAAATCCGTTGGAACGTCCGGTCTATTCGGCGTCCTTGGCCGCCTTCTTCTTCGGTGCGGCCTTCTTCTTCGGCTCTTCCGCGTCGTCGGCTTTCTTGTCGTCAGCCTTCTTCGCGGTGGCCTTCTTGGCCGGCTTCGCCTTGGTCGCGGTTTCGGCCTCCTCGTCGTCGGCCATCAGCTCTTCCTTGCTGACCTTGACGTCGGTGACCGAGATCTGCTCGAGCAGGTGGTCGACGACCTTCTCCTCGAACATCGGCGCCCTGAGCGCGTTGAGCGCCTCGGGGTTGCTCCGGTAGAACTCGAAGGCTTCCTGCTGCTGGTTGGCCGGGAAGCGGCGAACCTGCTCGAACAGGCCGCGCTGCAGTTCCTCGTCCGACACGGTGACGCCTGCCTTCTCGCCGATCTCGGCCAGCACGAGGCCAAGGCGCACGCGGCGCTCGGCAAGGCGCATATATTCGGCGCGCGCCTCTTCCTCGGTCGTTTCTTCGTCGGCGAAGGTGCGGCCGGCGGCTTCCAGGTCACGGTTGACCTGTGCCCAGATGTTGTTGAATTCCGCCTCGACGAGCTTCGACGGCGCTTCGAACGAATAGGCTGCATCGAGCTGGTCGAGCAACTGGCGCTTCACCTTCTGGCGCGTCATCGAGCCGAACTGGTTCTCGATCTGGCCGCGCACGATGTCACGCAGGCGCTCGAGCGATTCCAAGCCAAGGTTCTTGGCGGTCTCGTCGTTGATTTCCAGTTCGCCGGGCTTCGACACTTCCTTGACGGTGACGTCGAAGGTCGCTTCCTTGCCGGCCAGATGCGCCGCCTGGTAGTTTTCCGGGAAGGTTACGGTGACCTGCTTCTCGTCACCGGCCTTGGTGCCGATCAGCTGTTCCTCGAAGCCCGGAATGAACTCCTTGGAGCCCAGCACCAGCGGCTGGTCGTTGCCGGCGCCGCCAGCGAAAGCCTCGCCGGCGATCTTGCCGACATAGTCGATCGAGACGCGATCGCCCTCGGCGGCCTTGCCGGTCTTCGGCTCGTAGCTGCGCGCCGATTCGGCGACGCGCTTGACCTGGTCGTCGATTTCCGAATCCGGGACGTCGAACACCTGGCGCGTCACCTTGATGTCGGAGAAATCCTTGATTTCGATCGCCGGGATGACCTCATAATTGAGGCGGAACTCGAAGTCGGCGCCGCCGGCCAGGATTTTCTCGGCTTCCTTCTCGTCCTCGGTCATGATGACCTCGGGCTGCATGGCGGCCTTTTCGCCGCGCCCGGTGATGATCGAACGGGTCGAGTCGTTGAGGATTTCGTTGACCACCTCGGCCATGAACGACTTGCCGTAGACCTTGCGCAGGTGCTGCACCGGCACCTTGCCCGGACGGAAGCCGTTGATGCGAACCTTGTTGCGGGCGTCCGACAGCCGCGCCATCAGCTTGGCTTCCATGTCACCGGCCGGCACGGTGATCTTGATCTCGCGCTTGAGACCGGAATTGAGTGTTTCGGTGACCTGCATCGTAAAACCTTTGTTTTCACCAATGAGGCTGCCAAACGGCTCCCTGCCGTTTACAGCCTGCCGGTAATTCTTGCCGGGAATGGCTTTTGGTACGGAACCTGGCGATTTGACCGGAAATGCGGCTCAAACTCTCCCAAACTGCGTTCCAAAATGTGAATAAGTTCTTGTTTTTCCTACTTCTTATCACATCTTGTAGAAGCGGATCGTCGCGTCCCGTCACATTTGACACGCCTTTTGTCACAGGCGAGCCCAATTTTCAACAGTCTTCGCGTTTAGGCGAATAACCACATTTCGGCCCTGACCCGACATGTTGTCTCCGACATTGACAGAATGATGGCTACATGGGGATTGCCGGATGTGGCGGAACTGGTAGGCGCCAGATTTTAGGGTTCGCTCCGTCTTGCCTCCTTGCATTAGCCACCTCGTGAAATCCTTGTAAGCCGCAATCAGGTCTGCATTCAGCGGTTGACTGCGACTTAACGATTGCATGGGATCATTGAATTGAGGACCGCCTGAGAGCGAGGGCACAGTATGGCTGCCATTACTTCTGTTTCATCGACGGCGATGGCTGTGCTGAGCCTGATTAGCGCCAAGCAGTCACATGCTACCGGAGCCAAGACCGCGCCCGGCCTCAATCCCCTGTCTGCGCGCTCTATGTCGCCTGCCGTGTCTGATGCGATTTTGAGAATCCAGGATCTGGTTAAGGGGCAGCAGGCCACAAAGCCCCAATCCTCTGACGGTGGAATGGTCGGCTACAGCCAGGGTCGGATAACCAAGATTTCCGACCTTCCCGCCGCCCACGCCGAGAAGGTGAAAGCCTTGGGCGCCGACGCCGTCGTGCAGATGAAGGCGCCGCAAATCAGCGACGAAGCCTTTCAGGCCATGATGCTGGAACACAGCAAGGCGAACTTTGCCGACCTGCCGGGTTTCAACGAAGCGGCTGCGAATGGAACCTTGAAGATACAGCGCGCAAGCGATGTGCCGGAATTGGGTTTGGGCAGTGTTCAATACACGCTTTACAAGGACGGCCAGATGATCGGCGGTGCCGGTTTCTCGGCCGGCACATTCAACAAGTCGCTCTATCTCGACATCCAGTCTCAGGGTGTTCGGCAAGCCACGGGCTCAATCAATGGGCAGGACTACTACGTCACCTGGGCCGATCCAACCCTAGCGACGGCCTGATCGGCCGGTATTGCCATCACAGCTTTGGTTGCCCCCGTAACAGGTTCCATCAGAGGAACTAATGCATGTCGCCCGGAAGTGTCCTCGGTTCCTGACGGGCGCTGAATAGTCCTTGAATTTGTGACATGGGCTGTGACATAGACGTGCCACGGCGTGGTAAAGCCAGCGGGTATGGCGGAACTGGTAGACGCACCAGATTTAGGTTCTGGCGAGAGATCGTGGGGGTTCGAGTCCCTCTACCCGCACCACCCTTCGCTCTTCGAGCTTCGGGTGGCAGGCCACACCAAGCTCGTTAGATGGATAAGGGAGTATCCTCCGAAGCCTTGGCGAAGGAGGATCGTGCGTCCCTAATAAAGCGGCTCCTCGAACAGTGTCTTGTCGCCATCCACCAACGCCTTGATCTGTGCCGTGCCATCGGCGGCGAGCGCCAGCTTGATGCCGAATGGCCGCACCCGCATGTCGTTCTGGATCGCCAGCCCCTCGCCTTCCGGCAGATAGAAGCGTTCGATGCCGTAATCCGGCGCGATCGTCATGCCTTCGCCGCGAAGGTCCCAACCGGCGGCGACATGGCCCGAAATGTCGGCCTCCTCTGCACCGGCCGGCGCCGGCGCCTTGCCGAACCACGCTGTGGTCGGGGTCCAGTACCCATCGGCGCCCTTCTTCAGCCGGACCACGATCGGCGTGTCGTCGCTCGAGAATTTGCCCTCGGGAATGTTAGCGATCATCTTCACCGGCATGCGCGAGATGTCATAGCCGAGGATGATATAGTCGCCGCGCAAGAGATCATGAGGGTCGACCGGTTCGATCTTCAACAGCACTTCCTTGCCGTTGCGCAGGATCGCCGCCCGTCCGGCGATGATCCAGCTCAGGAATCCGATCTGGACGAGCGCCAGCACGAGTGCCGCGATGACAAGCCTCTTTCCAGTCATCATGCCGTGGCTCCCGCGATGACTGGACCCTTCATGCGTTTTTCGACGCGGATGATGACGATCGCAAGCGCGCCGAGGAGCACCGCGGCGGCCAGGAAGAAGCCGGCCGTATCGAGCATCGACTGCAAGGTCACGACATAGATGACGGCGAGTTCGAAGGCGAAGCCGAGATAGGCGAGCCAGCGCAGCCCCCGGCTCTCACGCCCTGCGAACACGATAGCCGCGACGATGCCGGCGAGAGCTACGACCGAGGCAATGGCGAAGCCGCTGTTGTAGGTGCTTTCGTCAGCCAGTTCGAACTGGATGATGGCCAGGCCGGTGAGGAAGCCCAGCAATGCGTGCAACGGCAAGCGGCCGCCGAGTTGCACGATCCTGTCGACAGGTTCCGGTGCAAAGACGGCGGCAGCGAAAAGCACGACAGAGACAATGACCAGCGGGATCGCTACCGGCAGCGTCTCGTGGTCCATCGCCAGCAATACGAGATAGAAGAGCAGCGACAGGATGATCAGGTGCCGCGCTGGCTGGCTGCGGGTCCAGAACGAGACGGCAAACAGCACGACCGCCATGACGACGAAGGCATGCGGAAATTCGCTACGGCTGTAATAGTCGAACCCTTTCAGGAACAGCCAGGCGTCGGCGATACCGACCGCTGCCACGGTCAGCGGGTTGGAGCGCAGCGCTACCGCCGCCAGCGCCGTACCGCCGCCCCAGGTGACCAGCGCGGAAGCCTCGTCGCCGGACAAATGGTACATCTGGCCGATCAGCGCGATCGAGCCGCCGAACGCGGCCGCGGCAATGATCCACAGCGCTTCGCCGATTGCCGCGTGGTCGCGCGTCTTCAGCACCGCGCCGCCGACATAGCCGCCGAGAATGACGGCAAAGAGTGCTGTCACCCGCGCCAGGCGCGGGATCGCATCCCAGTTGGCAGCGACGAAGATCAGGACGGCCGCTCCAAAGAGAAGGGCCGCCAGCATTGCGAGGATCGAGCCGAAGCTGAGCGACTGGCGTGCGTTGACCTCGACGTCGCGCCTCAGCACATCAGCCGTCGAGGCGTCGATCAGTCCGGCCTGCCGCCATCGCTCGATGTCGGCACTGATCCGTGTCGAATACCCCGCCATGTCCTCTCTCCCCCACCCGGTCGCCATTTTAGCCGACGCAGCCAAACCGTTGACGTCACGGCACTTTCTGATTCTGGCTTCTTTGTGTCAGGTCCGTGAAGCCGCGTTAATGTTGCATTGCACAATTTGCATTGCTGCCATGCAGCCATAGCGCTTTTAAATCGATATGGGTCCCCCTATTTATGGTTCGCACACAAACGGAATGATCCGCAAGAAAGACGAAACGAGAACTACCATGAACTTGATCCGCAACTACCGCAACTGGCGCCGCTACCGGGACACCGTTTCCGAGCTGAGCCGCCTGAGCAACCGTGAACTGACCGACCTCGGCATCAGCCGCAGCGACATTCCTTACGTCGCTCGCAAGGCGGTCTAATTCTTCGGACCGCGAATGGTCCGAATCAGTTTTGAGAAGAGCATGACAATGAACCTGATCCGCAACTATCGTAACTGGCGCGTTTATCGCGAGACGGTTACCGAGCTGGGTCGCCTTTCGAACCGCCAGCTGCATGATCTCGGTATCGTCCGCGACGAAATCAAGATCGTCGCCCGCAAGGCGATCTAAACGACGGAATTTCGTCCGGGTCGACCTCCTCCCCGACCTCGACGAATACGGTTAGCCCTTACCTCCTCCCAAGGGTTGACCACCAAAACGGCGCCCGCCGCACCTCCTCCCGCGGCGGGCGTTGTTCCCCAAAAAGGGTTTTGCCCCTTTTAAAAGATAGCAAAAGAGATTTCGTCAAAGCCGACCTCCTCCCC
The DNA here is from genome assembly GCF_006439515.1 of Mesorhizobium sp. B3-2-1. Classification (NCBI taxonomy): domain Bacteria; kingdom Pseudomonadati; phylum Pseudomonadota; class Alphaproteobacteria; order Hyphomicrobiales; family Phyllobacteriaceae; genus Mesorhizobium; species Mesorhizobium sp. B3-2-1. The sequence goes on from NZ_VFTI01000002.1 coordinate 308,625, forward strand.
GGCAATGACGAATAGGTTCAACCTTCACCTCCTCCCGAGGGTTGGCCACCCAAACGGCGCCCGCCGCACCTCCTCCCGCGGCGGGCGTTGTTTCCCCAGGGCAAAACGAATTTTGCCCCAGAGGCTTCGCCCTCTTTAAAGATGCGAAAAGAATTTCGTCTGAGCCGACCTCCTCCCCGGCGATGACGAATATGGTCGGCCTTCACCTCCTCCCGAGGGTCGACCCCCAAAACGACACCCGCCGGACCTCCTCCCCCGGCGGGTGTTGTTGTGTTCAGGGGCAGGCTTTCCCGACCAGGCGTTTCGCGCGCGCGACAATTGCAATCGCCGCGGCAAGCGATTATTCCGGCGCCATGAGCAAAAATCCTATCCATATCATCGGCGGCGGGCTCGCCGGTTCCGAAGCGGCATGGCAGGCGGCCGAGGCCGGCGTGCCCGTCATCCTGTATGAAATGCGCCCGGTTCGCGGCACCGACGCCCACAAGACCGATGGCCTGGCCGAACTCGTCTGTTCCAATTCCTTCCGCTCCGACGACGCCGAAAACAACGCCGTCGGCCTGCTACATGCCGAAATGCGGCTGGCCGGCTCGTTGATCATGAGCGCCGGCGACGCCAACCAGGTGCCGGCCGGCGGCGCGCTGGCCGTCGACCGCGACGGTTTTTCCGATGCGGTGACGAAAAAGCTCGAAGCACATCCGCTGATCACCATCGAGCGCGAGGAAGTTCCCGGCCTGCCGCCGGCCGAGTGGGACCAGGCGATCATCGCCACCGGGCCATTGACCGCGCCCTCGCTTGCCCAATCGATCGCCGAAGCGACCGGCGCCGATGCGCTGGCCTTCTTCGATGCCATTGCGCCGATCATCCATTTCGATACGATCGACATGGACACCTGCTGGTTCCAGTCGCGCTACGACAAGGTCGGACCGGGCGGTACCGGCAAGGACTACATCAACTGTCCGATGGACAAGGATCAGTACCTCGCCTTCGTGCAGGCCCTGGTCGACGGCCAGAAGACGGAGTTCAAGCAGTGGGAAGGCACGCCCTATTTCGACGGTTGCCTGCCGATCGAGATCATGGCCGAACGCGGTGTCGAGACGCTGCGCTACGGACCGATGAAGCCGATGGGCCTGACCAATGCGCACAACCCGACGGTTAAGGCCTATGCCGTCGTCCAGCTGCGCCAGGACAACGCGCTGGGCACGCTCTACAACATGGTCGGCTTCCAGACCAAATTGAAGCATGCCGAGCAGGTGCGCATCTTCCGCACCATTCCGGGCCTGGAAAACGCCGACTTCGCCCGCCTCGGTGGCCTGCACCGCAACACCTACATCAACTCGCCGACCTTGCTCGACGGCTCGCTGCAGTTGAAGTCGCGGCCGGGCCTGCGCTTTGCCGGCCAGATCACCGGTTGCGAGGGCTATGTCGAGAGCGCCGCGATCGGCCTGCTCGCCGGACGCTTCGCGGCCGCCGAGCGGCTTGGCCACGCACCGTCGCTGCCGCCGCTCACCACGGCGTTCGGCGCCCTGCTCAACCACATCACCGGCGGCCACATCGTCTCCGACGATGAGCCCGGCAAGCGTTCCTTCCAGCCGATGAATGTCAATTTCGGCCTGTTCCCACCGGCCGAAGCGCAGAAGATCGAAGGCAAGCGCCTGCGCGGCAAGGACAAGACCATAGCCAAAAGGCATGCCATCACGTCGCGCGCGCGGGCCGATTGCCGGCAATGGCTGGGTTTGCCGGCGCCAACGGCTGAGGCGGCGGAATAACGGATTGCCGCATCTGTTGGATCAGAGTGATAAGTAGTATAGTATCCTACTTATCCTAGGAGCCGCACAATGGAATCCGCCGAGAAACTATCCGTCACCGTCACGCCCGCCATGGCACGTATGATCCGAGAAAAAGTCGAGGATGGCTCTTTCGGCTCAGCGAGCGAGGTCATCCGGGCTGCCCTTCGCGCTTTCCAGCGCGAAGAAGAGGAACATGCCGAGCGTATGGCCTCGATCCGGGCGCGCGTGAAGGCATCGATCGAAGACACAAGACCAGGCGTCCCGCTGGATGAAGCGATCGAGCGAGTAAAGAAGCGAATCTCGGAGCTGGCGAGAGAGAGCGATGATCCAGCGTCTCGCCGTCATTCTTAGCCAAGAGGCACTCGCCGATCTGGATTCGATTGCCAGCTATATTCTCGACCAGAGCGGAAGCGAGCGCGTAGCCATTCAATTCGTCGACCGGATCAAGCTTCGCTGCCAGAGCATCGGCAATGCGCCTCGCGGCGGGCGGTCCCGCGACGACATCGTGCCGGGCTTGCGGACCGTTCCATTCGAACACTCGGCCGTCATCGCCTATGTGATCGACAACGACCTCGTGCACATCGTCAAAATATTCTACGGCGGCCGCGACTATGAAACGCTGATGCGTGATGGCGGGTCGAGCGGGCCATCGTAGCAGAACTATTCCGCTGGCTCGACGCTCGCCGACGGCAATCCCGGCTTGCCCGCCTCGCCCGGATTTCTCCGAACATATGCCGCCTTCAGCGTTTCCGAGGTTTCGCGCGAGCCGTCATGGCTCCAGCCTGGCGGCTTGATCAGATAGTTCAGACGCTCGCGCAGCGTCAGACCGGGTGCGAAGGCATCCCTGAACATGCCGATCCATTCGTGGAATGCCACCTTCAGCGGGTTGAAGGTGCCCAGATTCCTGACGATGCCGTAGCGCGGCCGGTCCTCTTCCAATTCCTCGACGAAGGTGCCGAACATGCGGTCCCAGATGATCAGCGTGCCGGCGTAGTTGGCGTCGAGATAGCGCGGGTTGGTGGCGTGGTGGACGCGGTGGTGTGACGGCGTGTTGAAGGTGAACTCGAACCAGCCCCACATCTTGCCGATCGTCTCGGTGTGGATCCAGAACTGCCAGACCAGGTTGAAGCCGAAGGTGAAGGCAATCACGGCCGGATGGAAACCGAGCAGCACCAGCGGCGCTTGCAGCACGAACATGAAGGTGAACAGCCCGGTCCAGCTCTGCCTGAGCGCCGTCGAGAGGTTGTAGTGCTGGCTGGAATGGTGGTTGACGTGCTCGGCCCAGACCCAGCGCACCCGATGCGCGATGCGATGGTAGACATAATAGCGCAGATCATCGAGCAGGAAGGCGGCCAAGAACACCCAGACCGACAGGCCGAGATTGAAGACACGGAACTGCCAGAGCCACAGCAGCGCCCAGTAGGAGACGACGCCGAGCAGCAGCCCGGCAACGACATTGCCGGTGCCCGTCATCAGGCTGGTCAAGGTGTCGCGCGTCTCGAACGAGCCCTTGGCGCGACCTGTGCGCACCAGCCATAATTCGATCAGGATCGCGGCGACGAAAAACGGAATGGCCAGTTGGGTGACCTGCGGAAAATCGTAGCTGTCCATCACGCGGCCTCCCTCGCGGAACTCGTGTCTCGCGGCCCAAGAGCGTTCAGCAAGGCCCGTGCGTCGACGTCACTGGCAAAGCGGAAGCGGCCGCCCTTCCAGATGAAGTCCGTCAGCCGCACCTGGATCGTGTTCGTCTCATCGGCATTGGACACAACGACATCCCCAGGCGTCACGACGCGGGTCAGAAAGCAGTCGCCAATACCTTGGACGATGCCCGTGCGGCCATGGCCAAGATCGAGAAAAGCGGACCGGCTGTCCGCGGTTAGTCGAACAGTAGTCGCAATCTCGTCGGGAAAATCCTCCGCGAAACGGCCTATCGCTTGATCCGCGCCGGTCAGAGTGGCCATCTTGCTGCCGCCGGTGAAATGCACGGCGGCGACCGACAGAGCAATGCCAAGGACGACGATCGCGACCAGCACGGGCAGGCTTATGGATTTCCTCCGGGCCAGCCTGTCGTCTTCTGCGACAGTTCTCGGCAGGCGGACTCCTTAACACAATTGACGTTTACGTCAAAGTGCGGGCCAGCCCTTGCCTGCGCGACGCAGCAGCAACCAATGCCGGCGCAACGCCGACAGCCGCGCCGCGCCGCCGAGCGGTGAGTGGCGCGAGCCTTCCATCTTGTCGAGATAAGCGCGTGACAGCGCCAGCGGCAGGAATGCCGGACGCAACGACCCCGGCAGCGCGGCGGCACCCCGCTCGAAGGCGGAAAAATGTTCGCGCGCCAGCGCGATCATCGCGGCCACGGCGCGCTGAGCGCCAGGCCCGCCATCGCCGGCAACAAATTCTTCCGGCGACGAGCCCGCTGCCGCCAGAATATCGGCCGGCACGAAGCATTGCCCTCGCCTGCGGTGCAGCGGCAACAGAAGCAAAAGGCCCGTCATCGCCTGGGCGCAGCCCGCCCTGCCCGCCAGTTCGGCAAACCCCGGCGCCTCGACAGGATCGAGCACCATTGCCGCGAGCTGGATGAGCGCGGCTGCAGTCTCGCCGCAATAGCCCTCTAGATCGGTGCGCGATGGCATCGGGTCGTCGTAGAGATCGAAGACACGTGCTTCGAGCATGTTCTCGAAGGCCGGTTTCGGCAGGTTGAATGCCGCAATGGTAGCGTTCAAGGCTTCGGCAACGGGATGGCCCGCGCCGGCCTCGCCGCCGGCGGCAATGACATCGCGCCACCATTGCAGCCGCACCTCACCGGGCAACGGCTCATGGATGCGGTCACGGATGCCCGCGATCTCGGCATTGAAAGCGTAAAGCGAAAACAGTGCGCCGCGCTTGTCGGCAGACGCGTAGAGCGCGGTGAGATAGCGATCATGATCGGCCGCGCGCACCGCCTCCATGACGATTTTGGCATTCTGCGACATATCAGTCGACGGCGATGAGCGCGGCAGCCACGGCGCGGTTTTCCGCCAGAAGGACGTTGTAGGTCCGCACTGCTGCCCCGGTCGACATCGGGTCGGAGGCTATGCCTGCATCCTTCAAGGCCCCCCGCAGTGCCACCGGCAACGGCCGCAGATCCCTGCCCATCCCCACCAGCAATATCTCGACCTTGTCGGCCTCGACCAGAAGCCTGTCGAAATCCGCTATCGTCAGCGCCAGGGGATTTGCCGGCTCCCAGCCATGGATGCCGGACGGCAGACATAGGAGCGAGCCGCGATGCGACATGTCGGCAAAGCGGAAGCCGCCATTGCCATAAGCCTCGATCGGCGCGCGGCCGGGGAAATGCGCCTCGCGGATGACGATGCCTTTGCCGGTCACCACTCCGTCACCCCTTCGGGGCCGCACATCAGGTCGCGACCGCCTTACCACCGTTGACCGGCTTTTCCTCATCGGCCGAAGCCTGCGGCCGCAGCTTGAACAGGATCAGCAACGGCGCCGCGATGAAGATCGACGAGTACGTGCCGAACACGACGCCGAACAGCATCGCCAAGGTGAAGGAGCGGATCACTTCGCCGCCGAACAGCACCAGCGCCAGCAGCGCCAAACTGGTCGTCACGGACGTCAGCGTCGTTCTCGACAACGTCTCGTTGATGGCGTTGTTCAACAGCTGCGGCAACGGCATTCGCTTGTATTTTCGCAGATCCTCGCGGACGCGGTCATAGACCACGATCGTGTCGTTCAGCGAATAACCGATGATGGTCAGGATCGCCGCCAGTGACGACTGGTTGAATTCGAGCCCGCTGATGACGAAGAAACCGAGCGTCATGACCACATCGTGCACCGTCGCGACGATAGCGCCGACCGCGAACTGCCATTCGAAACGGAACCAGACATAGACAAGGATGCCGACCAGCGCGACGATCATGGCTATCGTGCCTTGCTTGGCCAATTCGCCGGAAACCGTCGGGCCCACAACTTCGACGCGGCGGAAATTATACTGGTCCTGCAGCTCGCCGCGCACCTTGTCGATCACGGTCTGCTCGGCATTTTCACCCCCGTCCTGTGTGCCGACGCGGATCAACACGTCGTTGGGCGCACCGAACTGTTGCACCTGCACTTCGCCGATGTTCAATTCCGTCAGTCGGCTGCGGATATCGCCGAGATTGGCATCGCCGCTCTTGGATTGGACCTCGATCAGCGAGCCGCCCTTGAAATCGATGCCGTAATTGATGCCGACGCTCATGAACAGCACGACGGACAGTATCGACAATGTGCTCGACAGCGCGAACGTCCACCGGCGGATACCCATGAACGGAATTTTCGTGCCCGGTGGAACGAAGGTCACCGGTGCTTTCGGCAATTCCTTCGGACGGGCACGCCGCAGCCAGATCGAGACCAGCAGGCGGGTGAAGGTGAAAGCGGTGAAGACCGTCGTCAGGATGCCGATGGCATAGGTGATGGCAAAGCCCTTCACCGGCCCGGTACCGAGATAGAACAGCACCACCGTCGCAATGAGCGACGTGACGTTGGAATCGACGATGGTCGCCAGCGCCTTCGAGAAGCCGGTATCGATCGCCTGGATTACCGAGCGACCGGCGCGTCGCTCCTCGCGGATACGCTCGTAGATCAGCACGTTGGAATCGACCGCCATGCCGATGGTCAGCACGATACCGGCAATACCCGGCAAGGTCAGTGTGGCGCCAAGCAGCGACAGCAGCCCGACGATCATCGCCACGTGCACCGCCAGCGCGATGTTGGCGAGGAAGCCGAGGAAACCGTAGGACACGAACATGAACGCCACGACGAGGATCGAACCGATGATGCCGGCGACCTTGCCCGCATGGATCGAATCCTGGCCCAGACCCGGCCCCACGGTGCGTTCCTCAATAACGGTCAGCGTCGCCGGCAGCGCGCCGGCGCGCAGCAGCACGGCCAGGTCGTTGGCGCTCTGGGCAGTGAAATTGCCGGAGATCTGGCCTGTGCCGCCGAGGATCGGCTCGCGGATTTGCGGAGCCGAGATCACCTGGTTGTCGAGGATGATGGCAAACAGCTTGCCGACATTCTGCGCGGTGGCCTGGCCGAAGCGGGCAGCGCCCTTCGAATCGAAGCGGAACGAAACCACCGGCTCGTTGTTCTGCGAATTGTATGTCGCCTGTGCGTCGACGAGGTTTTCACCCGATACGATGACGCGGTTTTCGATCAGGTAGGGAACGGGCGGATCGTCCTGCGAATAGAGCACCGAATCGCCGGCCGGCGGGCGTCCCTTGAGGGCGTCCTGCACCGGCATCGACTGGTCGACCATCTGGAAGGTCAGCTTTGCGGTCTGGCCGAGGATTTCCTTCAGCCGCTGCGGATCCTGCAGGCCAGGCACCTGGACAAGGATGCGGTCGTCGCCTTGCCGCTGCACGATAGGCTCGGTCGTGCCGAGTTCGTTGACGCGGCGCTGGACCACTTCGATCGACTGCTCCAATGCGGTCGATGTGCGGTATTTGATGCCGGCGTCGGTGACGGTGAACTTGAGCAGGCCGGGCTCCGAATCGTCCAGTGACATTTCCTGGATGGAGCCGCCTGTGAACAGGCCGGCGGCGACGGGATCCGTCAAGCTCTTCAACGCCTTCTTTGCGGCATCGAGTTGGGCCGGATCGGTGATGCGGACCTGCAACGTCCGGCCCGTGCCGGCAAGGCCGGTATAACCAATCTTGGCATCGCGCAGCAGTGTGCGGATTTCATCACGCGCCGTCTCCAGCCGATCCTTGATCAGATCGTTCTGGTTCATCTCCAGCAGGATGTGCGAACCGCCCTGCAGGTCGAGGCCGAGCGTCATCTGCCGCTTCGGTACCCAACTGGGAAGCTGGGCCAGCGTGCTGGCGGGGAACAAATTGGGCGCGGCGAGGATCACTGTGGCGGCCACGGCCAGCCAGATCAGGATCATCTTGAAGCGCGAGAAATAAAGCATATGGCGTCGTCCGTCAGAGCGTGTCCGCGGATCGCTCCGCCTTGAATCTGGTTATTTCTTGGCGTTCTGGTTGGCGACCGGTTCGCCCTTGACGCGCACGTCGGCGATCGTCGAGCGCAGCGCCGTCACCTTGGTGCCGCCGCCAAGATCGATCTCCAGTTCGTTGTCGTCGATCACCTTCGTCACCTTGCCGACGAAACCGCCGCCGGTGACGACCGTGTCGCCGCGACGAACCGCCGCCAGCATCTCGCCGCGCTTCTTCAGCTGCGTGCGCTGCGGGCGGATGATCAGAAAATACATGATCACGAAAATCAGGACAAACGGCAAAATGCTGATGAACATATCGGGAGACGCGCCGCCGATGCCTTGGGCGTATGCCGGTGTCACGAACATCGAGGTACTCCTGAATTTTGAAAACAGCAGCCAAACCCTCTTGTGGAATTTGGCAGCCCCTAGAAATTTGGCCGGAATATAGTCGGTAAAGTTGTCAATGCAACTGCGCGGCCGGGCAAATCCGCTGCTTTTCCGGCCTGTTTAGCCGTGTTAGAGCAGGATCACGAAAAGCGCGAGCCGGTTTTCGGAAAAGATCACGTTCGAACAAATGGTTGCAACCGGTTTCGAAACCGCCGGAATCGAACCGGGGCCGCCTGCCACGGCAAAAACCAAAACAAAAAGACCTGACATGACCGACACCAGCATCGACGCCCTGAACCAGAAACTCGACCGCCTGATCGAGGCGGTCAGCCGGCTCGCGCCGCCGCCGGTGCCTGAAACCGACCTCAATACGGCAGATTGCTTCGTCTGGCAGGCCGATCCCGGTTATCTGGAGCCGGTGCGCAAGGTCAACCGCGTCGACATCGGCCTGATCCGCGGCGTCGACCGCGTCCGCGACATCCTCGTCGACAACACCGAGCGCTTCGCCGCCGGCTTCGCCGCCAACAACGTCCTGTTGTGGGGCGCGCGCGGCATGGGCAAATCGTCGCTGGTCAAGGCCGTGCATGCACAAATCAACGCCAAGGCCAAATCCGGCCTGCCGCTGAAGCTGATCGAAATCCACCGCGAGGACATCGACACACTGCCGAAGCTGATGGGCTTGCTGAAGGCGGCCCCTTTCCGCGTCATCCTGTTTTGCGACGACCTTTCCTTCGATCATGACGACACGTCCTACAAGTCGCTGAAGGCGGCGCTTGAAGGCGGCGTCGAGGGCCGCCCGGCCAACGTCATCTTCTACGCCACCTCGAACCGCCGCCACCTGTTGCCGCGCGACATGATCGACAATGAGCGCTCGACCGCCATCAACCCGTCCGAAGCGGTCGAGGAAAAGGTCTCGCTATCCGATCGTTTCGGCTTGTGGCTCGGCTTTCACAAATGCTCGCAGGACGAATATCTCGACATGATCAACGGCTATGCCAGCCATCATGGTCTCGACATCGACCCCGAGCAGCTGCGGGCAGAGGCGCTGGAATGGGCGACGACGCGCGGCAGCCGCTCGGGCCGGGTCGCCTGGCAGTTTACCCAGGATCTGGCTGGTAGGCTCGGCAAGCCGCTACAGGATTGATGCGGTCATTTGGGTGGCTGCGGCCGTCGCAGGTCGCGCGGCGTTTGGCCGATCTCTCGGCGCATCCAATGCGCCAAGTGTGACTGGTGCGCAAAGCCCGTCATTTCAGCGACTTCGCTTGTGCTGAGATCGCCTCGCTGCAGCAGAACGCGTGCGCGTTCGACGCGACGTCGCAACACATAGCGGTGCAAGGTGACGCCCGTCGCCACCTTGAACCATGTCCGCAAATGCGAGCTGCTCGCGCCGGCAACTCGGCTTAGTCGATGGATCGAAAGCGGCTCGTGGAGAGCCGCCTCGATGTGTTCCAGCACACGCTGGAGCTGGGCATTCGACAAGCGGTTCGTTGGACCGATATCAGGATCACCGAGGCCAAGCAGCCTCACCGCCAGTGCGGCGCCAATGCTGTCGGCAAACAAAGGGTCACTCGGCGAGTTTGCATTCAGTTCGCTCTCGAGCGCTCGAGCGAGATGTTCGATGCGCTGATCACGAAGCAGGTGCCGCGTGTCGAGCCGTAATGCTTGCGCCTTGCCGCCAAGCTCCTCCGCCACCCTTTCCATCAAGGCTGGCCGCAACGCGATCTCCAGCGTGTCGAACGAGGTTTCGGCCTCGAAGCCGCCCTCCTGGCCGGCCGGCACCAGGTCGATATCGCCGGCGCGCCTGACGAAATATCGTCCGACCCGATTGCAGTAGGAGCGCGTCGCCGCACTTGCATGCACCATGATGCGATGGTGTGACGCCGGGGGCAGGCGGTGGACGCCAGCTTCGATATGCCGGGAGGCCATTGTGACGTCGGACGCGGCTTGGGCCGGACCGTATTGCGAACGCATGCTCTCTCGATTCGTGGCAAAACCTGTTCAAAATTTGGCAATTCCCGCGCGATTTTCAATGCCGTGGACCTGTACTCACGCCTCTCCATCAAACTTGGACGAGAGGTTATGCCATGAGTTTCTATGTTGTTGTCGGAGCGGGGCCGGTCGGTCGCGAAACCGCTCGCCTTCTTGGCGAGGAAGGACATGATGTCGTTCTCACCAGCCGAAGCGTCGGTTCGAACACGTTGCGGAACGTGCGGGCCGTACAGGCCGACGCCACCGATGCCTCGGAACTCGCGCGTGTCTGCCAAGGCGCCGACGCCATTTTCATGTGCGCCATGGCCACCTATCACAGGTGGCCAACCGATTTTTTCCCCATCATCGACGGTACCGTGCGCGCGGCGGAGGCGGTCGGCGCGAAGCTCATCGTCCTTGGAAACCTGTATGGCTATGGGGAAAGTGCCGACAGCCCGCTTCGCTCCGACCTTTCCCTGGATCCGACTTCGAAGAAAGGAACCGCAAGGACGATCATGTGGCAGCGGGCGGTCCGTGCCGACGTACCGGCACTCGAAGTGCGATCCAGCGACTATCTCGGACATGGCGCCATCAGCTACTTCTCGCTGGTCGCGCTGCCCTCCATCATCGAGGGGAAGCCCACCGCTTTCATTGGGAACCTCGACGCAACCCATGCCTGGGCCTTCACCAAGGACGTCGCCAGGACGCTTGTCGCGGCTTCCCGTTACACGGGCGAATGGGGGCGAGCGTTTCACGTTCCCTCGCAATACGCCTCACCCCGCCAACTCATCCTGAAAACCGCTGCGATGCTTCGGCAAGAGGCCTTGGAAATCCGTTCCTATTCCACTGCCGAGATGGAAGCATTGGGCATGCATGAGCTCATCGAGATGAGCTATCTTTTCGAGACCCCCTTGCTGGTGGATTCCTCCGACGCCGAGATGCTTCTCGGTATCAAGGCCAGCAGCCTCGAGGTGATGATCGCCGACACGCTGCGCGATCATCTTTGAGCCTTGAGAAACAGCCATCCGACAAAACTGAAAAAGCCCGCTCCTTGCGGGGCGGGCCTGAGCCGGCGGGCAGGACTGGAGGTCAGGCGGCCCGCGAATCGCTTTTTTTATTCTATTCGAGATAACCTGACGGATCGACCGGAGCCGAGTTCTTGCGCACTTCGAAGTGCAGCTTCGGCGAGTCCGTCGTGCCGCTCATGCCCGAAAGTGCGATTTCCTGGCCGCGCTTGACCTTCTGGCCGCGCTGCACCTCGATCGAGCTGGCATGACCATAGACGGTGACCAGACCGTTCTCGTGACGCACCAGCACCGTGTTGCCGAATTCCTTCAGCCCGTCGCCGGCATAGATGACGACGCCGTTCTCGGCCGCCTTGACCGGCGTGCCAGTTGGCACGGCGATGTCGACGCCGTCCTTGCCGGATCCGAAACTGGAAATCACCCGGCCGCGAACCGGCCAGCGCATCTTGCCGATCCCAGTGGCACCCGGCGCCACCGCGTCGTCGTCCTCGGCCTGCTGGATGACCTTGGCGTCCTTCTTCGGCGGCGTGTAGGATGCCAGCGTTTCCGACGGCGTGGTCTTTGCCGGAGCTTGCGTGGTTGCGGTGGTCACCGGATCGACTTTGGCCGGCTTGGCACTGGCGACTGTCGCTGTTCCGCCGGCCGGCACCTTCAGGGTCTGGCCAATCTTGAGCAAGCCATCCTTCATGCCATTGGCCTGCTTCAGCGCCACGACGCCGACGCCGGTCTTCCTGGCAATCGAGGACATCGTGTCTCCCGACTGGACCGTATAAGTGCCCGCAGCGCCGGTTGCCTTGGCCACCTGCGCCGGCTTTGGCTCCTTGGGCTGGCTCGCGGCGGCCGACGCGTCGACCTGGGCCGCGGACTTGCCCTCCTTGAGCTTCGGCTGCTGCGGCAGCACGGCGACCTTGTCCGGCGCGGTGGCCGGCAGATCGTGCTTGCCGTCCTTCGCCGGCTTCGCGTCGGCAACCTTCGGCTCGCCCTTGCTTGAATAGGCATAGGCCGGGATGACGATCTTCTGACCGGTCCTCAGCCCCTTGGTCGGGCTCAGGCCGTTCACCTTCATGATGACATCGGCCGGCACCTTGTAATGTGCCGCAAGGCCGGAAAGGGTCTCGCCGTCCCTGACAACGATTTCTGTCGCGTGCGGCGTGCCGGCCTGGGCCATCTTCGGCTCGTCCGGCTGGGCATTCTTGAAAGGCTTCGCGGCCGGCGCAACAGTGCCGGTCGTCGCCCTGTCGAGATGCGGCGCCGGGCGAACCAGGGCCGGCGCCGATGCGACTCGCACCGGATTGGTGGCGGGCGCGAGCGCTGGAGCCGGCTGCGCCTGCGCGGAAGCCGGTGGCGGCAATGGCCGGCTGGAAACCGGTTCGAGACTGGAGCGGCTCACCGACTGCGTGTGGCTGCCGTCGAGCGGAGCGGCCGAGACATCGCCCGGATAGGGCTGAACCGCATCCTGCTTGTTGATGATGGCGCGCTGATTGTTTGTCGAGGAAGTGAAGACGTCGTCGACACTGTTGAACCGCGAAGCCTGGGAACTGCACCCTGCCGCCGCGCCCGCAATCATCAGAACAGCGCAGCCCCGCGCCAGATTGCGACTATTTGCCTTCAAAACACTGAGTTGCATCGCACTAACCCGCACAAACGCTGCACCAACTGGACAGGATTAAAGCGCGTTAATGTTACTGGGCGGTTAACCCATTAGAATCCGACGAAAATTTTCTTAAAACATTTGAGGATGGTCGGCGATACCGATAGCTGGGTCCGAAAGAGATCCGGCAGCCGGCCTGAAACTAGATAACCGCTGCCAAACTGCGCAGGATCGGTTGCAGCCGCACCATGCCGATATCCTCGCGTTCGAAACGGCTGCCGACCTTGGTGAGCTTGGCCAGCACCTGCTCGCCCTCCTCCGGCCCGATCGGTGCGATGACGATGCCGCCGCTCGACAATTGGTCGAGCAGGAAGCGCGGCAGGCTGTCGAATGCCGCCCAGGCTACGATGCGGTCGAACGGCCCTTCATTGGGCAATCCGTTGGAACCATCGGCCTGGCGCGCGATGGCATTGCCCATGCCGAGCGCCTCGAAACGCTGGCGGGCTTGCTCGACCAGCGTCTTGTAGCGATCGACGGTCACGACGCGCGCCGCCAGCCGCGACATCACGGCCGCCGTGTAACCTGAGCCGGTGCCGATTTCGAGCACGCGGTTTCCCGTTTCGATGGCGAGTGCGGCGATCACCGCCGCCTGCATGTCAGCCCCTTCGATCGCCTCACCGCATTCGATCGGCAGCATGCGATCCGACCAGGCGATCGGGTGGAACTGCGCCGCCAGGAAGCCGCGTCGCGGCGTTGCTTCGAAAGCCGCGATCAGCGCCTTCGGGACCATTCCCCTGCCGCGCAGGCGCAGCAGGAAAGCTGCAAATCCTTCGCGATCATCGATTGGAAAGCCTTGATTCATGCAAGCGCCTTGCTCAATTGGTCACGGATCTCATGCGCGGTGAGGTCGAGCTGCAACGGCGTCACCGACACCAGCCGGTTGCGCAGGGCAAAGAGATCGGTTCCCTGCTTGCCTTCGACCGGCTCGCGGCCGAAGCGCAGCCAGTAATAAGGCAGGCCGCGCCCGTCGCGGCGCTCGTCGACCCACAGGCTGTGCACCAGCTTGCCCTGCGTGGTGACCACCGTGCCGGCCACTTCCTCGGGAAGGCAGTTCGGAAAGTTGACGTTGAGCAGCACGCCGTCCGGCAGCGGCGCCGCGACGAGCTTCTTCAGCAGCGCCGGCGCCAAAGCCTCGGTGGTCTCATAGGGGACGACACGGTCTTCGCCGACATAGCTGTAACCCTGGCTGAGCGCGATCGAGCGGATGCCGAGCAGTGCGCCTTCCATGGCGCCGGCGACGGTGCCCGAATAGGTCACGTCGTCGGCGATGTTGGCGCCCGAGTTGATGCCGGACAGGATCAGGTCGGGTGCGCCGGGCAGTATCTTCCTGACGCCCATGATGACGCAGTCGGTCGGCGTGCCGCGCACGGCAAAATGCTTCTCGCCGATTTTTCGCAACCGCAGCGGCTCCGAGATCGACAGCGAATGCGCATAGCCCGACTGGTCCTGCTCCGGCGCCACCACCCAGACGTCGTCGGACAGTGTGCGGGCGACGCGCTCGAGTGACGCCAGGCCCTCGGCATGAATGCCGTCGTCATTGGTCAGAAGAATGCGCATTATTTCGATTCGATCTTTTCCAGACCGCCCATGTAAGGCCGCAGCACTTCAGGAATGGTTACGCTGCCATCCTCATTCTGGTAGTTTTCGATGACAGCAATAAGCGCGCGGCCGACAGCGGTGCCCGAACCGTTGAGCGTATGGACGAAACGGTTGCCCTTGCCGTCCTTGTCCTTGTAGCGGGCGTCCATGCGGCGCGCCTGGAAATCGCCGCAGACAGAGCAGGACGAGATTTCGCGATAGGCGTTCTGGCCAGGCAGCCAGACTTCGATGTCGTAGGTCTTGCGCGCGCCAAAGCCCATATCGCCGGTGCACAGCACCATGGTGCGGAACGGCAGGCCGAGCCGCTTCAGCACTTGCTCGGCGCACTCAGTCATCCGTTCATGCTCGGCGAGCGAGGATTCCTGGTCGGTGATCGACACCAGTTCGACCTTGTAGAACTGATGCTGGCGCAGCATGCCGCGCGTGTCACGTCCCGCCGAGCCTGCCTCCGAGCGGAAGCAGGGCGTCAGCGCGGTGTAGCGCAGCGGCAGCTTTTCATGCGCGGTGATCTCTTCGCGCACGAGATTCGTGAGCGGCACTTCGGCGGTAGGGATCAGGCCAAGCCTGCCCTCCCCGTGCGGCGTGAAGAACAGATCCTCCTCGAACTTCGGCAACTGGTTGGTGCCGAACAGAACGTCGTCCTTCACCATCAGAGGCGGGATGACCTCCTCATATCCGTGCTCGGTCGTGTGCAGGTCGAGCATGAACTGGCCGAGCGCGCGTTCCATCCGCGCCAGACCGCTCTTGAGCACGGTGAAGCGCGAACCCGACAGTTTCGCCGCGCGCTCGAAATCCATCATGCCGAGCGCTTCGCCGATCTCGAAATGCTCCTTCACCCAGTTCGGCCGCGTCGGCGCCTTGCCGACGATATGCCTGACGACATTGTCGTGCTCGTCCTTACCGACCGGCACGTCGTCGAGCGGCACATTGGGCAGCACCGCCAGCGCGTCGTTCAGGGCCTTGTCGAGCTCGCGTTCGCGCGCCTCACCATTCTGGATGAAGGTCTTGATCTCGCCGACTTCGGCTTTCAGTTTTGCGGCAAGGGCGGCATCGCCCGAACGCATGGCGTTGCCGATCTCCTTCGAGGCGGCGTTGCGGCGCTCCTGCTTGGTCTGCAATTCGGTGACGTGCTCGCGCCGCGCCTCATCCCGGGTGATCAGATCATCGACCGTGGACTGCGCCTCCTCGGACGACCACGAGCGCTTGACCAGCGCCTCTACAAGGGCCTTCGGGTTGTCGCGAATCCATTTGATGTCAAGCATGGTCTATCCGTCCTCAAGCTAGGCTTGAGGGGCGTAAACCGCATCCTTGATCGATGCAAGATGAGGCGGGGCGGCGGTTGTCGTTTTCCGCCGCCGCTGATGCCTTACGAGGCAGCAGGCGCGGGAGGCTCGTCCGGCGCCTTATCCGCCACGGTCTCGCCCGCTTCCTGCTTCTCGCGTGCAAGCCGCTGTTTTTCCTGATCCCGCTCGATCCACCGCGCGGCCCAGATGGAGACCTCGTAGAGAAGGATGGTCGGAAGGGCCAGGCCGATCTGGCTCATCGGATCCGGAGGTGTCAGCACCGCTGCAACGATGAAGGCGATGACGATCGCCCATTTGCGTTTCTCGGCCAGCGCCTTGGACGACAGCATGCCGACGCGCGTCATCAGGCTGGTCACCACCGGCAGCTGGAACACCAGGCCGAAGGAGAAGATCAGCGTCATGATCAGGCTGAGATATTCCGACACTTTCGGCAGCAGCGAAATCTGTACCTGGTCGTCCGTGCCGGTCTGCTGCATGGCGAGGAAGAACCACATCACCATCGGCGTGAAGAAGAAATAGACCAGCGAAGCGCCCATCAGGAACAGGACGGGCGACGCGATCAGGAACGGCAGGAAGGCATTGCGCTCGTTCTTGTAGAGGCCAGGCGCGATGAATTTGTAGATCTGCGTGGCGATCAGCGGAAAGGCGATGACCATGCCGCCGAACATGGCGAGCTTGACCTGCGTGAAGAAGAACTCCTGCGGCGCGGTGTAGATCAGCTCGACCTTGTGCGGGTCGAGCCCCGCCCATTTCGTCGCCCATTTGAACGGGACGACCAAAAGGTTGAACAGCCTTTTGGCGAAGAAGAAGCAGACCAGGAAGGCTACGAAGAAGCCACCGAGCGACCAGATCAGTCGCCTGCGCAGCTCGATCAGGTGCTCCATCAGCGGCGCCGACGATTTTTCGATCTCGTCCTTTTCCTTGTCCGAAACGCTCACTTGGCGGCTCCAGCCGTCTTCTTGGCTGCCGGCTTCTTCGCCGGAGCAGGCTTCGGTTCGGCTTTCATCCCAGCCTTGGCGGCAGTCGACTTGACGGCAGCCGGCTTCGTCGCAGCCGCGGTGGCAGACGCTGCCGCTGTCGTGGCCTTTGTCGATGCCTTGGGGGCGGCTTTTGCCGCCAGCGCGGGTGCGGCCTTTGCCGTCACCGCCTTTGTGGACGCCGAGGCCTTGGACGGCGCTTTTGCAGCCGGTGCCGTCCTGGAGGTTTTCTTAGCTGCCTTCGGCGCAACTGCGGATTCCGTGGATGCCGTCACCACCGATTCATCGGTCATCGCCGGGAAAATCGGGGCTGGTGTCGTGGCTTCAGGGCCGTTGACGCCAGGCATGGTCGTTGCACCGTTCTTCAACGGCTCGGCCACCTGTGGCGTCGAAGCGACGGGCGCCGACGGATCGGCGGCTGGTTTCGGCTTCATCGCGGCGTCGACGCCGGCGCGTACATCGGCCGCGGCCTGCTCGAACGGATTGAGCTGCTTCTTGATCTCGGCGACCGGGCTCAGGCCCCTGAGTTCGTCGACTGACTTTTTGACGTCGTCGAGCTCGGCTTCCTTCAATGCCTCGTTGAACTGCTTCTGGAAATCGCCCGCCATGGCGCGTAGCTTCGCCGTCGTGCGGCCGAAGGTGCGCAGCATGTTGGGCAAATCCTTTGGCCCGACGACCACGATCATGACGATCGCGATCACCAGCATTTCGGTCCAGCCGACTTCAAACATGGCAATCTGTTCCGACTAGAACTCTTTGGCTCAGCTCTTGCTGGCCTTTTCCTTCGCGGCCGAAACGGTCTCATCGGCACGGTGTTCGACGGTGCGCTTGTCGTCGGCGACGTCGTCGTCGGCCATGCCCTTCTTAAAGCTCTTGATGCCCTTGGCCATGTCGCCCATCAGCTCCGGGATCTTGCCGCGGCCGAACACCAGAAGCACGATGACCAGTACGATCATCCAGTGCCAAATCGAAAATGAACCCATAGCAAATCTCTCTCGAATGGTTTCCCTGGCGATGATCTATGCGTTTTCGCGTTGGGATTCAAACACAACCGCGACAGAGTTTATGAAAGGGTGTCGGATGTCACGCATTTTCGGCGATGCCGCCCGCTACCAAACGGCGCATGTAAAGCCGCAAGACGGCTTTTGATAGGCGCTCGTGGTCAATCTTCCGTGACGCGCGGCGTCAGCAGACCGAGCTCCTCGAGATCGATGTCGGTCAACGGATCCTCGTCCTCGGTCAGCACGTCGGGATCGGCCGGCGGCTGCGGGATGGAGAAGTTCGACGGCATGCGGCCTGAAAGCAGACCGGCGCCCTTCAGTTCCTCCATACCCGGAAGATCGCGGATCTCCTCGAGCGCGAAATGATCGAGGAAGGTTTCGGTGGTGCCATAGGTGACGGGACGGCCGGGCGTTTTGCGGCGGCCACGCATGCGCACCCATTCCGTCTCGAGCAGCGTATCCAGCGTCCCCTTCGAAGTCTCGACGCCTCTGATGTCCTCGATCTCGGCGCGAGTCACCGGCTGGTGATAGGCAATGATCGCCAGCACCTCGAGCGCCGCCCGCGACAGCTTGCGCTGCTGCACCGTATCGCGGCTCATCAGGAAGGCCAGGTCGCCGGCGGTACGGAACGCCCAAGCGTCGCCCACTCGCACCAGATTGACACCGCGCCGGGCGTAGATCTGCCGCAGCTCTGTCATGGCGAGGGCAACGTTGATGCCATCGGGAAGCCGTGCGGCGAGCTGCTTTTCGCTGACGGGCTCGGCGCTGGCGAACACGATCGCCTCGGCCATGCGCACGGCTTCCGCCATATGCAGCCGCTCGGCAGGATTCTGTACCGAAATCTGGTCGATCTCACCCTCTTCCGGCTCATCGTCCATCTTGAAAGGAATAACCGAAGCGTTGGCGCGTTCGCTCATGATGCCACCTCGACTGCCTTGATCGTCTGAGCGCGGTGGTCGCGCAGATAGATCGGCGCGAACACCTCGTCCTGCCGCATATCCACCCTGCGCTCGCGCACCAGTTCCAGTGTGGCCGCGAACGAACTGGCGATCGCGGTGCGCCGCTCTTGCGGGCTGGTCAGATATTGAATGAGAAAGCTGTCGAGCGTCGTCCAGTCGCGCAGCGAGCCGATCAGCCGGGTCAGGATGTCGCGAGCGTCCTTGAGTGACCAGACGCCGCGCCTGGCAATCGTCACATTTGTGATCGCCTGCTTCTGCCGCTGCTGGGCATAGGCGGTCAAGAGATCGTAAAGCGAAGCCGAATAGGTGTTGCGCTTCTCGATGATGACCATTTCCGGCATGCCGCGCGCGAACACGTCGCGGCCGAGCCGGTTGCGGTTGACAAGGCGCGCCGACGCATCGCGCATGGCTTCGAGCCGCTTCAGCCGGAATTGCAGCACCGCCGCCAGTTCCTCGCCGCTTTCGCCCTCTTCGCCCGGCTGCTTGGGGATCAGGAGCTTCGATTTGAGGAAGGCCAGCCACGCCGCCATCACCAGATAGTCGGCGGCAAGTTCGAGCCGCAGCGCCCGCGCCGTCTCGACAAAGGTCAAATATTGCTCGACCAGCGCCAGGATGGAAATGCGCGCCAGATCGACCTTCTGGGTGCGGGCAAGATGCAAGAGAAGATCGAGCGGGCCTTCGAAGCCGGCCACATCGACGACCAGCGACGGGTCGCCCGTCAGCCGTGACTCATCGTTCTCGGCCCACAGACGGTCCATCGGTGCAGCCTTCGCGGCCTTGCTTTCCAATGCTTCCGCCACTGCCTGTCACTTCCTCTTGCTAGGCCACCGCATCGAAATAGGTGGCGAATTCGGCACGGATTTCGGTTTCTTCGGCCGCGTCGCGTTTGCTTATATAGGTCATCGCCCGCTTGGCGCGCTCCAGCGACTTGCCTTCAAGCCCCGTGGTGCGCGATGCGATGCCCGCCATCTCCTCGAAAACACCATTGCAGTGAAGGACCAGATCGCAGCCCGCCGCAAGGATCGAGGCCGCCTTTGTCGGGAAATCCCCAGAAAGTGCCTTCATCGAGGTGTCGTCGCTCATCAGCAGTCCATCGAAGCCGATCTCGCGGCGGATGATCTCGTCGATGACTTTGCCGGAAGTCGTCGCCGGGTTCTTGGGATCGATCGCGCTGTAGACGACATGTGCGGTCATTGCCATCGGCAGATGGTTGAGCTCACGGAACGGAGCAAAGTCGTGCCGCTGCAGATCGCTGAGCGAGGCGTCGACGACGGGCAGTTCGAAATGCGTGTCGGCAAAGGCGCGGCCATGCCCCGGAATATGCTTCATCACGGGCAGCACGCCACCCGACATCAGGCCCTCGGCGGCGGCGCGGCCGAGTTCGATGACCGGACGCGGATCCTTGCCATAGGCGCGCGCGCCGATGACATCGCTGGCCCCTTCGATCGGCACGTCGAGCACCGGCAGGCAATCCGCCGATATGCCATAGCGCAGCAGATCGAAGGCATGCAGCCGCGCCATCAGCCAGGCGGCGCGGACACCGGCGTCGTGGTCATCGCGCCACAGCGCCCCAAGCGCGCCGCCAGCCGGATAGTTCGGCGCCAGCGGCGGCCGAAGGCGCTGTACCCTGCCGCCCTCCTGGTCGACGAACACCAGCGCGTCCGGGCGCCCGATACAATCGCGCATCTCGGCGACCAGATCGCGGATCTGCTCGGCCTCGCCGATATTGCGGGCAAACAGGATGAAGGCCCACGGGCATTCGTTGCGATAGAAATTGACTTCTTCGCGGGTGAGCGATTTCCCGGCACAGCCGAGGATCATGGCTTTTGATTCGGTCATTTCAGGAGTCTAGGGCTTCGCGCGATCAAAGGGAATCGTCCCTGACCGCATGCGGCGGGCTACAAGACACGCTTCCACATGAAAAAGTCAGACATATGAATATCGCCACATGAAAAAGCCGGCGCGGCCTTGGGCCGCGCCGGCTTTGAAGGATTGGATCGAGGTCTAACGCGATACGAAGCAGTTGCCGCCCGCAGCCTTGTAGCTGGTGCACAAATTGATGGCATCGTTGCGCGACTGGGCCGGAACGCGGACGCGGTAGAACGTGCCCTTGCCGGCAATCTCGGCCTTGACGATGTTGGCCGTACGGCCGGAAAGCACGCTGCCATAGCGGCGCTGCAGATCCTGGTAGGTCGACTGGGCGCTGTCCACCGTCGGCTGCGAAGCGATCTGTATCGACCACGAACCGCTGCCGGTCGCGGTCGCGGCCGGATCGATGGAAGCAACCTGATCGGGCTTGACCTCGCCGACCACATCGACGGGCTGGTCGGACGGGCGCTGCGGCGCGATCGCAACCTTGGCTGGCGTGTTGGCCGACTGCGCCTTGGCTTCAGCCTTGGCAGGTTTGGCGGCGGGCTTCAGAGCCGGCTCATCGTCGGCCTGCGCGGCGGCGGACGCCACGGTGCCAGTCTGGTCGGTGCCAGTCTGGTTGGCGCCAGCCTGGTTGGCGTCAGCCTGGTTGGCGTCAGCCTGGCCGGCAGGCGCCACATGCTGTGGCGCCGGATCGGTCGGCTCCGCCGCGGCCACTTGCGGTGCCGCCGGTGCCGGGTCCTCGCGCGCCACCAGTGAGCCGTCGGACTTGACCACCATGGTCCTGACCTTGCGCGGCGCAACGGCAACGACATCGTTGTTGGTGCCCTTGTCGGCCTCCTGCAGGACCTGCGCGATGCGATCCTCCGACTTCGGCGCGGGCGCCGCATTGTCGGCCGGGGCCGCGCCAGCGGTCGAAACCTCGCCACCGCCATCCATGCCGGCTGCAGCGTTCTGATCGGGAGAAAGATCGACGGCGCGGGCCGGGTCCTTCGCCTGCACGTCCACCGGTTCCTCGACGTTGGTGACAAGCTTCTGCTGGACCGGCTCGGCGGGCTTCGCGCCCTTGACCACCGCGTCATAGACCTTGTTGTCCTGGTTCGGCACCACGGTGCCGCCCGGATTTTCCGGTTTGACCTTGATCGGCGAATTGTCGGCCTTGACGATCACCGGAGCTTCGCTGCCGCCCTTGCCGCCCAAAGACAGCGCGAAGGCGCCAAGACCGCCAGCGACCGCCACGGCGCCGACAATCGCGGCAATGAACAGGCCGCGCCGGCCCGACGGCCGTGCGGCTTCCCGCTCGCCGAAGCCCGGAACCGACATCGCTTCGTCCAGTTCGGGATCGTAGTCGAGTTCATCGACGGTAAAATCGTCCGCCTGCGAGACCGGCTGGCTACCAGGCAGTTTGTCGAGGTCGAAGCCTTCGGCAGCATCGGCATAGGCCGAAGCCGAAGCCCGAGCAGGCATTTCCGCCGGCCGTGCCGCATAAGTCCGCGCTTCCGGTTGATAGGCCTGCCTGGGCTCTTCATTGGCCCCGCCATATCCCGGATTGATCCTATCATATCCCGGATTGGCAGCGTCATATCCTGGATTGGCGGCGCCATATCCCTGGTTGAACCCGGCATTGTAGGATTCGTCGGCATAAGCGGCAGCGCTGGCGGCAGCAGGCGCGACCTCCACGGAATTCATTTCAGTCAGAAGGCTGGCGAATTCGGCGTCGAGATCGTCATAACCGGATGCTGCCGGCTCATCTTCCTCGAAATGCAACTCTGGAATGTCGAGATCGTCGGCCAGCGCCACGACGCGCTCCGGCACATCGACCGTCTCGACATCGGGCATCTCTTCATAAGGCGAGGACTGCGGTGCCGAGACCGGAGCCAAATAGGGAGCAGCTGCAACCGGCTCGGCCGAATGGTAGGAGGGCACTGTGGCCACTTCGGGTGCTGCCGTCCTGCCCCCCATAGAGGCGGCAGGCTGCGCGGCAAATGCCGGCTGTTGGGGAACCGGTGTCACGCGGCTCCAAGAACGGGCCGGCTCCGACTGTGCGGAGCGATCCGCCAGCCAATCGAGTGAATCGGCCTGATCCCGCCGGGACACTGTTTCGTCACGCGGATCGATGCTTTTGGCCAGGGCGGCGTCGAGGGCATCGTTGTCGATATCGACATCGCCCTGTTCATCCGAGCCGAAATCCTGATCCTGAAGTTCATCGAGCAGTTGGTCGTCGAGGTTGGCGTCGGCGGCCTGGGCAGAGCCGGAGTGATGCACATCCTGGGATCCTGGTTCATCGAGGTCCCAGTCGAGGTCACCAACAAGATCGGCGGGTTCCTCCGCGGCCTTCGCGGTCGCGGCTAGAGGCGGCTGAACGGGCGTCGCGGTTCGCTGAGTGACGACTGGCTGAGCCATGGCCAACTCCTTGGCCGGCGGCACCGCGCGCGCGGTCATGGCGCCAAGAAGCGCGTTCAACTCATCTTCGAGGCTTCGTTCGTCCTCGATGGGTGCTTGCACCGGCGGCGCAATGGTTGCCACGGGCGCTGCCGGCTGCGCCGGAGCCGTGGCGATTTCAGCGACGGGCTCTTCGGCAGGCTGGGCAAACGCCTCCTCCAAATTCAGGTCGGAAGCGTCATCCGAAACGGCGTCTGGATTCTGGTCCTTCGTGTCGACGGCATCGGCAAGCAACTCGTGCGCTTGCGTCTCGTCAAAAGCCCCTGGCTCATCCGCCTGAACGTCAAAATCCACGTCGACATCGGCCATGGCATCGTCGAAGTGGCCCACGAAATCCTCGTCGGAGATCGCCTGGGTTTCATTCGCTGCGGCCAGTACAGGGTCCGGATATTCGACAGCAGCCTCTTGGCGCTGATCCGCCGGATGGTCGTCGAGCATCAGCTCGTCTTCGAGCGAGATCGCGACCGCATCGTCGAATTCATCATCGGAGGCCGGCTCGACGGCCACCGGCACTTCGGAAACCGGCGCTCCGGCAACCGGCGATTCAACGGCAGACCGGGTCTCGGCGGCCTCGTCCTCGATATGGAAATCCTGGTCGAGGGAGGCGGCAAGCTCGTCCTCCATCGGCAGATCGTCGTCGAAGGGCGAAACGTCTTCTAGAGAACTGGCGACGGCATTGTCGAAATCAGCGTCGAAGGCAGGCTCGACGGACGGCACAGCTTCCGAGGCGCCAGGTTCCGCATGGCTGGCGACGACCGCCTGGTCATCGGCATCCGACATGTCCAGGCGGAAATCGTCATCGAGCGACAGCGCAAGATCGTCGTCCGCCACATCGACGGCCATCGGCTCGAATGCCGGCTCATGAGCCTCGACAACTGGAGCAGCAACGCTTTCGGCGGCGTCGAACTCGCCCATCAGTTCCTTCTCGAGGTCGATGTCGAAATCGCCCTCTCCCGCAGTCTCGTCGGTGACAGCGGCTTTCGGCTCTGCCGGCGCCTGCGGCTTGACCGGCTGGCGCGGGTCGAATCCCATGATCCTGGTCAGTTCCGCGAACGGATCATCGTTGGCGATGTCGTTGTTGTCGGCTGCTCTCAGCTGGGTTCTGTCTGCCATTATTGTTCCCGAACTCGCACTCATTCGGACGCCTTGGACGTCGCGCAGGGTTGGCCCTTACCAGCGCAATGTGGGCAAAAGGTGACAGGTTTTTTAGTCAAACCTAACGCATTTCGGTGGGCGCGGCGGCCCCGATCAACGTCAGGCCGGACGTCAGAACATCCGAAACAGCCTGCACCAGCCCTAGTCTGGCATGCGTCAATTGTCGGTCGTTAACCTTAACAAAACGTAAGTCCGGATTATCCGTGCCACGGTTCCAGTGTCCATGGAAGCTGGAAGCCAGATCATAGAGATAAAATGCCAGCCGATGTGGCTCGAGCGCAAGAGCAGCGGATTCGATCAGGCGCGGATATTCGGCGAGCTTCCGGATCAGGCCGATTTCGCCTTCGTCGGTCAGTAACGTTGCCGCGGCCGCCAGGCTGTTGCGATCGAAATTCGCCTCCCCCAACTGTTCGCTCGCCTGGCGGAACACCGAATGGCAGCGCGCCGAGGCGTACTGCACGTAGAACACCGGATTGTCCTTGGACTGCTCGGTCACCTTGGCGAAGTCGAAATCGAGCGGTGCATCGTTCTTGCGATAGAGCATCATGAAGCGGATCGGATCGCGTCCGACTTCTTCCACCACCTCGCGCAGCGTCACGAAGTCGCCGGACCGCTTCGACATGCGCACCGGCTCGCCATCGCGAAACAGCTTGACCAGATTGCACAAGAGGACGGTGAGCTTGACGTCGTCGCCGGCAATCGCGCGCGCCAAGGCTTCCAGGCGCTTGACGTAGCCGCCATGGTCGGCGCCGAGAACATAGATCAGGTCGACGAAGCCGCGATCGACCTTGTCCTTCAGATACGCCACATCGGCGGCGAAATAGGTGAACGAGCCATCGGACTTGACCAGCGCCCTGTCCATGTCGTCGCCGACGGCCGTCGAGCGGAACAGCGTCTGTTCGCGGTCCTCCCAGTCGTCCGGCTTCTCGCCCTTGGGCGGCGGCAGCTTGCCCTTGTAGATATGGCCCTTCAGCGTCAGGTCGTTGATCGCCGAGCGGATCTTCCTGGCATTGTCGGCATGCAGCGTGCGTTCGGAAAAGAACACGTCGTGATGCACGTTGAGCAGCGCAAGATCCTCGCGGATCATCGCCATCATCGCATCGATGGTCCGGTCCTTGACGATGGCCAGCGCCTCGTCATCCGGCATCTGCAGCAACGAACGGCCGAACTCCCTGACCAGAGCCTGGCCGACGGAGACAAGATAGTCACCGGGATAAAGCCCTGCCGGAATCTCGCCGATATCTTCTCCAAGCGCTTCGCGGTAGCGCAGCATCGCCGAGCGCCCAAGCACGTCGATCTGGGAGCCGGCGTCGTTGATGACATATTCCTTGGTCACGTCATAACCGGCGAACGCCATCAGATTGGCGAGCGCGTCACCGACGACGGCACCCCGGCAATGGCCGACATGCATCGGCCCGGTCGGGTTGGCCGAGACATATTCGACATTGGTTTTGTGGCCGGCGCCGATCGTCGAGCGGCCGTAGTTGCGCCCCTCGCCCAGAAGCGCCGACAGATGCGCCTGCCAGAAACCGTCCTTGAGCCGCAGATTGACGAAGCCGGGACCGGCGACGTCGGCGGCGGCGATATCGCTGTCGGCCCGCAGCGCTTCCGCCAGTTTCTCGGCCAGCGCACGCGGGTTCTGACCGGCTGGCTTGGCCAGCACCATTGCCGCATTGGTCGCGAGATCGCCATGACTGGCGTCGCGCGGCGGCTCGACGGCGATGCGCG
Source organism: Mesorhizobium sp. B3-2-1 (assembly GCF_006439515.1). Taxonomy (NCBI): domain Bacteria; kingdom Pseudomonadati; phylum Pseudomonadota; class Alphaproteobacteria; order Hyphomicrobiales; family Phyllobacteriaceae; genus Mesorhizobium; species Mesorhizobium sp. B3-2-1. The sequence goes on from NZ_VFTI01000002.1 coordinate 334,448, forward strand.
ACAGATCAGGCGAAACGCCGTCCTTGTCTTTCAGGTCAAGCGCTTCGACAGCCTTTACGACTCGCGCTGTGAAATCGGCGAAGATGTTCATGGTGTATGCTCTGGTGGCTTTATGACGAATCCGGCCCTTTGGCCGGCAAATCGAGCCCGCCCTAGCTCAAATCCGGGGTGCGGTCAAACAAACGCCTGTGTTCCTTGAGCGCGTAGGTGTCGGTCATGCCGGCCAGGAAATCGGCGACGCTGCGCGCCTTGATGCGATCCTCGGCGCGGCCCAACCCTTCACGCCAGCCGTCCGGCATGGCGCGTGGGTCGGCGAAATAGATATCGAACAGGTCCCTGACGATCTGCTCGGCGTCCGCACGCACCCGCATGACCTCCTCGTGCCGGTAGAGGTGCTTGTAAAGGAAAGCCTTCAGTTCCTTCTCGGCTTCCGCCATCTCGGCCGAAAAGGTGACCATCGTCTCGCCCGCCGCTCTCACCGCGTCGGCGCTCGCCGGCGCGATCCGCTCCAGATTGGCGGTCGTCGACTTGATCACATCCTCGACCATGGCCGTGATCTGCCGCCGCATCAATTCGTGGCCGGTGCGCACGTCATCGAGCCTGGGATAGCGCTCGCGCACGCTCTTCAGGATCGTTCCGGGCAGCGAAACGGCCTTCAGCATGTCCAGCGTCAACAGCCCTGACCGCAGCCCATCGTCGATATCATGCGTGTTGTAGGCAATATCGTCGGCAATCGCCGCGCATTGCGCTTCGATGCCGGCGAACCGGTCGAGTTCGAGATCCTGCAATTGCGAGTAGTCGCGGATCGCCTGCGGTACCGGCCCTTTCAGGCCCTTGCCGCCGCTGTCGGTGAGCGGACCATTATGCTTGACCAGGCCTTCCAGCGTTTCCCAGCTCAGATTGAGCCCATCGAATTCGGCGTAGCGCGCCTCCAGCCTCGTGACGATGCGCAGGGATTGTGCGTTGTGGTCGAAGCCGCCCCACGCCGCCATCTTTTCGTTCAGCGCGTCCTCGCCTGTGTGGCCAAAGGGCGTGTGGCCGAAATCATGCACCAGCGCCACCGCCTCGGCGAGATCCTCGTCGCCGCGCAGCGCCCGCGCCAGCGCACGCGCGATCTGCGCCACTTCGATCGAATGGGTCAGCCGCGTGCGATAATGGTCGCCTTCATGGGCGATGAAGACCTGCGTCTTGTGCTTCAGTCGCCGAAACGCCGTCGAATGGATGATCCGGTCACGGTCGCGCTGGAACGGCGTGCGGGTCGGGCTCTCGACTTCGTCGAAAAGCCGGCCGCGCGAGCGCGCGGGATCCGTCGCATAGGCCGCGCGTGGCCGATAGCCGAATCCGATGTCGCCAAGCTCATTTGTCATGGCTGATGCCGCCGCAGTTGACTTGCCCCGTCGCGCTTCATACCTATCATGTGAAGCCGAAAGCAAGGTGACGCCAATGGGCGCGGATGCCAAGACCGCCATGAAAGTCGAGATGACCGAGGCTGCCGCCAAGCGGATCGCCAGGATTGTTTCGGCCGAAGCCGGCAAGACAGCGCTGCGCGTCTCTGTCGAAGGCGGCGGCTGCTCTGGCTTTTCCTACAAATTCGATCTGGTCGATGCTCGCAACGACGACGACGTCGCCATCGAGAAGGATGGCGCAACGGTGCTGATCGACGATCTGTCCCTGGTCTATATGGGCGGTTCGGTCATCGACTTCGTCGACGATTTGATGGGCCAGTCGTTCCAGATCAGAAACCCGAATGCGGTCGCCTCCTGCGGCTGCGGCACCAGCTTCTCCATCTAGGACCGAGATGCCCGCAACTGGGGCGGTTCGTCAGGTTGCGCTCTCCGCCGGTCGCGACCTCGACGCGACGCTGGCCTTTTGGCGTGATGTGCTCGGCATAAAGGTGCATGCGCGGTTCGATCCGCCCGGCATCGCCTTCATCATGGCCGGCGATGTCAGGCTGTTGTTCACCGACGGCATCCCGGCCGGCACCATCTATCTCGACATCGCTGGCCTCGAAGCCTTCCACGCCGAGGCAAAGGCAGCCGGCATTCCCTTCACCGCGCCGCCAACACTGGTCCATCGCGACACCGAAGGCCAGTTCGGTCCGTCGGGGGAAAGCGAATGGATGGCCTTTATAAAGGACCCCGCAGGCAATACGATCGGTTTAGTCGAACGCCTTCCGCCGCAGGAACAATGAGACCGTCATGAAAATCGTCACCTGGAACATCAACGGCGTGCGCGCCCGCATCGGCAACCTTACCCATTGGCTGACCGAAAGCGCGCCCGACATCGTTTGCCTGCAGGAGATCAAGACGGTCGACGAGCAGTTCCCGCGCGCCGAGATCGAGGCGCTTGGCTACAATGTCGAAACCCATGGCCAGAAGGGCTTCAACGGTGTCGCGCTGCTGTCGAAATTGCGCTTCGACGAGGTTATCAAAGGCCTGCCGGGCGACGATGCCGACGAACAGGCGCGCTTCATCGAAGGCGTGTTCTCGACCGATAAGGGCGCGCTTCGCGTTGCCTCGCTCTATCTGCCGAACGGCAACCCGATCGATGACGAGAAGAAGTTCCCCTTCAAGCTGTCGTGGATGGCACGGCTGGAGCGGTGGGCGCAGGAGCGCCTGAGGCTGGAAGAGGCGCTGGTGCTGGCCGGTGACTACAACGTCATCCCCGAGCCGATCGACGCGCGGTTTCCGGAGAACTGGCTGGGCGATGCGCTGTTCCAGCCGCAGACGCGGCAGGCCTTCCGGCGGCTGCTGAACCTCGGCTTCACCGAAGCAGTGCGCGCGGTCACCGATGCCCCGGATACCTACACCTTCTGGGACTATCAGGCCGGCGCCTGGCAGAAGAACAACGGCATCCGCATCGACCATCTGCTGTTGTCGCCGGAAGCCGCGAACCGGTTCTCGTCGGCGTCGATCGAAAAGCATGTGCGCGCCTGGGATAAACCGTCCGATCACGTCCCGGTGGCGATTGACCTCGCGCTGCAGCCCGCCTGACGCAGGCCCTTCTGCCGCCGAATCGTCCCGGACCTCATATCGCCACATTCCGACGCATGATGGGAGATCATCATGGCGGCCGGGGTTCCCATGACCATTCGATTTGCTCTTTGTCCGATCGGCTTGGCATTCGCCACGGTCGCCATCGTGCCGGCCTTCGCCGCGCAGGAATGTCTTGCCAATGGAAAATCCTATCCCGTCGGCCAGGTGGCCTGCCTGACGGTTGCCGACCAGAGTCATTTGGCACGCTGCGATATGGTGCTGAACAACACATCCTGGACCAAGGTTGGCGATAGCTGCCCCGCAAACACAATGGCGCCGCACCTGCACGTCACGCCGATCTCGACACCCACGCCAAGCATGGTGCCGACGGAGCCGACCGAGAACTGAGTGGCTTGAATGGCCGGCAGTGTTGCTTTGCAAGCGACCGCTCGGCCACGTTTCCAGATTGAAGAATTGTCCACCACGGCCGTGAAGAAATAGGGTGTCGACCCTACTCCTGATCGGCGTTGTTGCCCTTGGTCAGGATGTCGTCCGCCAGCGAGATCGCGGTGCGGCGGTCGGCTTCGCCGGCCGCGGCGAAGGCCTCTTCCTGCATGCCGCGGATCCAGGGCTGATCGGCCGGCGATGCACGCTCGAGGGCCGCGGTCATCATCGCCAGGCCGCGCACGATCTTGCCGCTCTGGAACAACAGGTGGCCAAGCGTCGCTTGCGCACCGGCATGGCCCTTCTCGGCGGCGAGCTGGAACCAGCGCCCGGCCTGCCTGACGCTGGCCTTCACGCCGCCCTCGCCCTTCAGGAACATCTGGCCCATCTCGAACTGGGCGTTCGGATTGCGGTAGTTGGCGGCGGCGCGCATGTAGTATTCCTGCGCCGCCACTTCGTTCTCGGTGACCGGGCTGCCGGGAATGCCCTTGCGCAGATAGTCGCCCAGCGCCACCAGCGCGTCGGAGACGTAGCTTTCTTCCGGAGAGCCGGGCTCGACGTCCTGGTCGACGATCTCCGAGAAGAACTTGAACGCCTCATAATCGTCGCGGGCCACGCCGTCGCCTTCGGCATACATGCGGGCAAGCTTCCAGGTGGCGCCGATCTGGCCGTTTTCGGCGGCGTATTTATAGGCCTCGGCTGCCTGCTCCTTGTGGCCGCTCTTGTAGGCGGAGAAACCGAACTGGAACACCGCCCAGGGGCTCGACTGCGGCTTGACGCCGGTCTTGTCGTCGAACACCTTGTCGTCGAAGGCCATGGCCTGGCCCACGGCGCCAAAGATCGCAACCGCGACCAGTGCCGAAAGGACGGATGACCTCAACAACTCTGGTGTTGACTTCAACAACTCAGATATCCGCATAGCAGTGTGTTTCTTTCGCACCGCCCGGATGGGTGACCGCGCCATCCCTGGCGGACCCTACCGTCTGTGCGTATTTCCATATCGCGCCCGACTGATAGTCGGTCGTGCGCGCCTTCCATGTCTTCGCCCGCGCCGCCAACTCGCTATCGGACAGCGCCACGTCGATCGTGCCGTTCACCGCGTCGATCGAGATCACGTCGCCATCCCTGATGAGACCGATCGGACCGCCAACCGCCGCTTCCGGGCCGACATGGCCGATGCAGAAGCCGCGTGTCGCGCCCGAGAATCGGCCATCGGTGATCAGCGCCACCTTGCCGCCCATGCCTTGGCCATAGAGTGCCGCCGTCGTCGACAGCATCTCGCGCATGCCCGGGCCGCCGCGCGGTCCCTCGTAGCGGATGACCAGAACCTCGCCTTCCCGATAGGCGCGGTTCGTCACCGCCTCAAAACATTGCTCTTCCGAATCGAAGCAGCGCGCCGGGCCGGAGAATTTCAGCTCCGCCATGCCCGCGACCTTCACGATCGCGCCTTCGGGAGCAAGGTTTCCCTTCAACCCCACGACACCGCCGGTTTGGGTAATTGGTCTGTTGGCCGGGCGAACCACATCCTGGTGTTCATTCCAGGCAACGTGCTCCATATTTTCGGCCAAAGTACGGCCAGTGACCGTCAGGCAATCGCCATGCAGATAGCCGTGATCGAGCAGCGTCTTCATCAGCAGCGGAATGCCGCCTGCCTCGAACATGTCCTTGGCGACATATTTGCCGCCTGGCTTGAGATCGGCGATGTAAGGCGCCTTCTCGAAGATTTTCGCTACGTCGAACAGGTCGAATTTGATCCCCGCCTCATGCGCGATCGCCGGCAGGTGCAGCGCCGCATTGGTCGAGCCTCCGGTGGCTGAAACCACCGTCGCCGCATTTTCCAGCGCCTTCAGCGTGACGATGTCGCGCGGCCGGATGTTTTTGGCGATCAACTCCATGACCTTTTCGCCCGAGGCGAAATTGAAGCGGTCGCGCATTTCGTAGGGCGCCGGTGCGCCGCAGGAATAGGGCAGCGCGAGACCGATTGCCTCCGCGACGGTGGCCATGGTGTTAGCGGTGAACTGGGCGCCGCAGGAACCGGCCGAGGGACAGGCGGCCTGCTCGATTTCGAGCAGCTCGGCATCGTCTATCGTGCCGACCGAATGCTGGCCGACCGCCTCGAACACATCCTGTACGGTGATCTGGCGGCCGCGATAGCTGCCCGGCAGGATCGAACCGCCATAGATGAAGATCGACGGCACATTGAGCCGCACCATGGCCATCATCATCCCGGGCAGCGACTTGTCGCATCCGGCGAGACCGACCAGCGCGTCGTAGCAATGGCCGCGCATGGTGAGTTCGACCGAATCCGCGATGACTTCGCGCGACACCAGCGACGACTTCATCCCCTGGTGACCCATGGCGATGCCGTCGGTGACGGTGATGGTGCAGAATTCGCGCGGCGTGCCGTTGGCGGCGGCCACGCCCTTCTTGACCACCTGTGCCTGGCGCATCAGCGAGATGTTGCAAGGCGCTGCCTCATTCCAGCAGGACGCGACGCCGACCAGCGGCTGCGCGATCTCAGCCGCCGACAGGCCCATGGCATAGAGATAGGAGCGGTGCGGCGCACGCGCCGGACCGACAGTCACATAGCGGCTAGGGAGCTTAGCCTTTGAAATGACCTTGGCGTCCATTCTCATCCTTGCCGCGGGCGGTGCGGCCTGCCCCATCGCCGAGCCTTTTGGCGCGTGTCCCAGCACGAGTTCGAGGTGCGCCGGGTTTATGGCGGGAAATGGGCAATTTTCTCGGCCTGACCTTTAGCGGAGGGGTTGTTCAAAAAGTGTTGCCAAAACGTCACATTTGTACGATGCGGCCGAGGTGCGGCTTATATGCAACTTAGCTTGGATAACAGACTTGTCGGCAAGGCCGGCTCAAACAAAAAAGGCCGGGCGATGCCCGGCCTTTTTTCATAATATTCAGGAGTTTAGAACTTGATCTTTACGCCGCCGGAAATCGCGGTGACCAGATCGTTGCCGAAGTCGTAGCTGGCATCCTCGCCGGCAATATAGCCGTTTTCACCAACCAATTCTCCTGAGTGACCGCTGGTCAACACGCCGACCGCTCCCGCCAAACGAATTTCGACGTTCGGCGACGGCGTATAGGCCACGCCACCACCCAGCGTCCATGTATCAGTCTGCGCACCATAACCATGCGAGGTGCCACGATCCCACGAAAGCTGGCCGGCGGCACTCCACTGATCGTTGAACTTGTGGCCGAGACCGCCTGTGACGGTCCAGCCGTCACGATACATCAGATCGAGCGAAGTCACCGCGGCCGGCGAACCGGTGAAGCATGACGAAGCGGGGAAACCCACTGGGCAGATCGGAACGCTTTGCAGCAGGCTCCAGTTGACCCACTTGACCGAGCCAAAGGCGAGCCAGCCGGGCGCGATGCCTGACTGAAGTTTCAACTCCAGGGTATCAGGCATGTACTGCGTTGAGCCAAAGATGGGGGTAATGCCCCTGCCGATACTGGTGAGATCCAGCGTTCCCTCGATATTGTCGAGCTTGACTTTCGAATTGTAGACCAGGCTTGCGCGCAACGCGATGTCGGGGATCTCGTAAGCGATGCCCGCGCGCCAGCCCCAGCCGCTGGTTTTCAGGTCGACACGACCCGTCAGTGCCGGAAAAACATTCACCAGGCTTTCCTTAAAGCCCGAGATATCCTGGTAGAACAAGCCGCCGATAAAGCGGAGCTGGCCCTTGCCGGCATCCATTTTGTAGGAGCAGGTACCTGCGTAGTTGTCGCTCTTGATATCGGTTTCGATATTAGAGAGCGCTCCGTTCCACATACCTGGCGCCGTGTGCGCGCCCCAGGGTTGCGAATAGTCGACCATGCAGTCGACGCCTTGCACAATTTGGACCTTGGCCCCTATGCGCGGAACCCAATAACCCTCGGCACCATCGGCTGAGGTGCCCAAGCCTAGATTAGCTCCGCCAGGACCACGCGCATTCTCGTACTTGCGATCTGGCATCACATAGGTCGCTTCAGCTTCCGTAGTGAATGGCGCCGGATCGAACAGCAGGTCGATATCGTAGCCGCCGCGCTCCAGACCACCGGCATGCGCCGGATGAATAACCGAGCCCATCAAAGCCAGCGAAAAGCACCCCGCCCCCAGCAGTGCTTTCAGACGCAAATTGGTCATGGATGTCCTCCCCGAATAACTAGTGGGTCAAGCTAGAACCAATTCAGGTTAACGGCGCAACAACGAAGTGCCGAGGCGTACATGTACATGCTCGCCAAACCCATTTTCGACAAAATGCAGAACCGTGCCACAGGAGCAAAAATGGCCCGCAGCACGTCCAGCCAGCTGACAAAATGAACAAAAATAGCCTCAAAAGGCTCAAAAACTGCTAGTTTTGAAGGGAGTTAGCCCCATTGTTACATTATGGCAACAATGGGGCTAAAAGTTTCCGTTTACGTCAATATTAACGCAACGGAATGCCTATTTTCGAGGCAGGTGACGCATGGGAATTCGCCCCGGCGTCATAGGCGAATCTGCCCTTCAGCCGGCGTCGCGAACCCTGGTCAACGCCACGGAAAGCTTGTCCTGGGCGTCGCGATATTCGGCGAGCTTTTCCCGCTCGGCTTCCACGATCTCGGCCGGCGCGCTGGCGACGAATTTCTCATTCGACAGCTTCTTGTGCAGGCGCGCGATTTCCTCCGTCACCTTGACCAGTTCCTTCTGCAGCCGCGCGGCCTCCGCGGTGAGGTCGATCAGGCTGCCAAGCGGCAGGCAGATCGTCGCCTCGTTGAGCACCATCTGTGCCGAGCCCTTGGGTGCCGCATCGGCGAGCGAGATGTCACCGACACGCGCCAGCCGCTTGATCGCGGACTCCTCGCGAACCAGCCGTTCGCGCGTCACGTCATTGGCGCCGACCACCACGAGCGGCGCAATGGCCGCCGGTGGCACATTCATCTCCGAGCGCACCGATCGGATGCCGGAGACGAGATCGACCAGCCAGTTGATGTCGGCCGCCGCTTCAACGTCCTCGAAATCCGGCGACGGCCACGCGGCATGGCACAGCAACGAGGCGCGTTCCTTGCTCTCGCCTGCGGTCTGCGCCCACAGTTCTTCGGTCATGAACGGCATTATCGGATGCAGGAGCTTGTAGATCTCGTCGAGCACGAACGCTACGCAGGCGCGGCTTTCGGCCTTGGCGGCCTCGTCCGTGCCCATGAACACCGGCTTCAGCAGTTCCAGATACCAGTCGCAGAACAGGTTCCAGACGAACCGGTAGGCGGCTCCAGCCGCCTCGTTGAAGCGATACGAGGTGATGCCGTCGGTGACGTCGCGCGCGGCGCGCGTCAGCTCGGTCAGGATCCAGCGGTTGACCGCCAGCTTGGCGTCGTTCAGCCAGAAATCGTCGTTGCGCGCGACTTCGTTCATCTCGGCAAAGCGCGTCGCGTTCCACAGCTTGGTGCCGAAATTGCGATAGCCGGCGATGCGCGCCGGGTCGAGCTTCACGTCGCGCCCCTGCGCCGCCATCACGGCAAGCGTGAAACGCAGCGCGTCGGCGCCATATTCGTCGATCAGGTCGAGCGGATCGATGACGTTGCCTTTCGACTTCGACATCTTCTGCCCGTTCTTGTCGCGCACCAGTGCGTGCACATAGACGGTGTGAAAGGGCTCCTCGTCCATGAAGTGCAGGCCCATCATCATCATGCGGGCAACCCAGAAGAAGATGATGTCGAAGCCGGTCACCAGCACGTCGGTTTGGTAATAGGTCTTCAGCTCCGGCGTCTGGTCCGGCCAGCCCAGCGTCGAGAACGGCCACAGCGCCGACGAGAACCAGGTATCGAGCACATCCTCGTCGCGGGTCAGGATCTCGCCGGGCTTGAAGGTCTCGAGCTTGTCCTCGACCCAGGCCTTCCACGGCCCTTCGAGCGCCAGATAATATTCGATGGCAGCACTCAGCGCCTCTTCCTCGGATTTCTCGACGAAGACGTGCCCGTCCGGCCCATACCAGGCCGGGATCTGATGCCCCCACCAGAGCTGGCGCGAAATGCACCAGGGTTGGATGTTCTCCATCCAATCGAAATAGGTTTTTTCCCAATTCTTCGGGACGAAATTGGTGCGCCCCTCGCGCACCGAGGCAATCGCCGGCTTGGCGAGTTCGGCCGCGTTGGCATACCACTGTTCGGTGAGGAACGGTTCGATCGGCACCCCGCCGCGGTCGCCATGCGGCACGGCATGGCGATGCGGCTCGACCTTGTCGAGGAAGCCGCCGGCCTCCATCAGTTCGACGATTTTCTTGCGCGCGACGAAGCGGTCGAGCCCGTTGAGTTCGTCCCAGATGGCCTGGCGTTCCGGTGTCACCACGAGCCCGGCGAGGAAGTCCTCATTATCCCTGAGCGTGACGGCGGCCTCGACGGTCAGGACGTTGATCGCCGGCAGCTTGTGGCGCTTGCCGACCTCGAAGTCGTTGAAATCATGCGCCGGCGTGATCTTGACCGCTCCCGACCCCTTTTCCGGATCGGAATACTCGTCGGCCACGACAGGTATCTTGCGCCCGACGATAGGCAGGACGACGTTCTTGCCGACGAGATGCCGGAACCGCTCATCGTCGGGATGCACCGCGACAGCCGTGTCGCCCAGCATCGTCTCGGGGCGCGTCGTCGCCACGGTGATGAAGGTCTTCGGGTTTTCCGGATCGAAAGCCGCGCCTTCGATCGGATAGCGGAAGTGCCAGAGATTGCCGTTGACCTCCTGCTGCTCGACCTCGAGATCGGAGATCGCGGTCAACAGTTTCGGGTCCCAGTTCACAAGGCGCTTGTCCTTGTAGATCAGCCCTTCCTTGTAGAGTGTGACGAACACATCGAGCACGGCCTTGGACAGGCCCTCGTCCATGGTGAAGCGTTCGCGCGACCAGTCGGCGGAGGCGCCGAGACGTTTCAGCTGGTTGAAGATCAACCCACCCGATTCGGCCTTCCACTCCCACACCTTCTCGATGAATTCTTCGCGGGTGAGATCGCGGCGATGGATCTGCTTTTCCATCAGCCGGCGCTCGACCACCATCTGCGTGGCGATGCCGGCATGGTCCATGCCGGGCTGCCACAGGACGTTCTTGCCACGCATGCGCTCGAAGCGAACCAGGATGTCCTGCAGCGTGTTGTTGAGCGCATGGCCCATATGCAGCGAGCCGGTGACATTGGGCGGCGGAATGACGATGGTGAAGGCCTCGGCCCCCTCCTCCGCCCCGGCGCCGGCGCGAAACGCGTCGGCTTCCTCCCACACCTTGGCGATCTTGGGCTCGACGGTCTTGGCGTCGTAAGTCTTTTCAAGCATGGGGAAACGGTCCGCGCTGTCGGGAATTTTGCTGGTTCGGTGTAAATCGGAAGGTCTTGGCCAAGTCAACCGCGAGGGCCGCCTGGGCCTTTACAAGCAGATAGGCGCGGCCTTGGTCATTTCAACGAAAGGCGCGCGGCGACCGCATCTTGAGCCCGAGGCATCGCTGCGAACCGACCCCTGGGGTTCCCGCACGTTCATTGTCAGCGACCCCGACGGCAATTTGATCGCCTTCGCCAGTTCTGCGACCAGCGGCTGACCGCGCCACAACGAGAAACGCCGCCTCGACGGCGGCGTTTTTTCAGGAATGCAGGCCTGGACGCTATTGCCCCCCGCGTGCCACGCGCTCGATCTCTTCGCGCACCAGTCTTTCGACCAGCGTCGGCAGATTGTTGTCCAGCCAGTCCTGCAGCATCGGCCGCAGCATTTCTTCGGCCATCTCGTCGAATGTCTTCTTGCTGCGGCTTGCAAAGGCGTCGGACAGTTCGCCGAAGGCGGCCGCAACCTGCCGGCCGGCATGTTCGGAAAGAATCGCGGGACGCACCGCATGCGCTTCGTTTGCCGCCGCGCGCCCCTGAGCCGTGCCCGTTGCAGCATCGATCGACGAAGATTGCTCTGTCGCAGGTTCCGCCGCCGTTTCGCTCGCCGACACCTCCGGCTGTGCCGCTGGCTTGCGGATGCTCCGGTCCGGCATCGCCTTGGCTTGCTCGCCAACCGCTGCGATCTCGCGACGCCAATCGGCGACGATAGCCTCACTCGTCGCAACCTCCGCGGGAGCCGCCGGCGCGTCGCGGCTGGGCATCGGCTCGGCGGCAATCCGGGCGCTGACCTCGGCCAGTGTCATCGGCGTCCTGTCCGCGGCCGGGTCGGCACGCGGCGGCGCTTCCGTGCGTGCGATCACCGGCTGTGCGGCCGGCGCCTGGACTTCCGCCGTCGCGGCCGGTTTCCTGACCTCGGGGACGGCATGCAGTTCGGCGCGGAACGCGTCGATGTCCGCAGCCGCAACAGCACTCGGCGCGGGTTCCAGGTCCTGCTGCAACTCGTCGGTCTCGCCGGGCTGCTTGCGGCCGTTGTCGCTGTCTTCGATGATCCTCCTGATGGAAGCCAGTATCTCTTCCATGGAGGGTTCGCGCTGTGCGCTGCTTGCCGTTGCCATCGTCACATCCGCCGCCCTTGTGACCCGTTGCAGGTTTCCGCTCCGGCAAAAGCCGGATTCGAATCATGGCGACAGCGTAACCGACGGATCGCCGCACGAGAATCCCCAATCTGGGGACATGTGGGATTTCAACAGATTAGAGCGATTCCGCCAAAGCCGTATGACGGCTCCCCGTCAGCAATCAACCGAGGGACAACGACAGTCCCGCGTTTCCGGTCGAACCGCCCAGCCCGGAAACGCCGTTCGAACGAAGGGCCTAGCGGCCATCCGGCGTGCGCAGGCCGATCCACTTGTCCTTGACGGCGTTGTAGTGCTCTTCAGGCCTGTACTTCGTCACCTGCAGCGCAAGCCGGTCGACCGACAGACGGCCGACCGCCGAGAGGATGGCATAGCTCGCCACGACCACGTCGTGTTCGGAATTGGCTTGGTTGATCTTGGCGGTGATGAGGGTAGCCTGCGCATTGAGCACGTCGAGCGTCGTGCGCTGGCCGACATTGCGTTCCTCGATCACGCCGTTCAGCGCCAGCTGTGCGGCTTCGATCACTTGCCTGTTGGCGGATACGCTTTGCTGCGCGGCGGTGTATTGCGACCATGCCGTGGCGACGGCCTGGCGCACCTGGTCGCGGCTGACGTCGACCTGGATGCGCGCTTGCCCGAGCGACTCCTTGTCCTGCCGGACGACCGCCGAGGTCCGTCCGCCGGAATAGATCGGGATGGTCAGCGTCGCGCCGATATTGGCCGAGGTCGAATTGCCGTTGGAACCCGTCACGTCGGGGATGGCTTTGCGGTAGTTTTCCGAAATACCGGCCGACGCCGACAACTGCGGCAACAGCGCGCCCTCGGCCGATTTCACCGAGAACGCCGCGGCGTCGACCAGATGCTGGGTGGCAAGGATGGCCGGATGTTCGGCCGAGCCGATGGCGATCGCGGCGTCGAGGCTCGACGGCAGCAACCGTCCCAACGGCGCGGCTGGCTTGAGCTTGCCCGGCTCGTCGCCGACAACCTGGTGATAGGTCGCGGCACTGGCCAATGCCTGCGCACGGGCAGCACTGAGCGAGGCCACAGCCGAGGCGCGCTGGGCATCGGCCTGCGCGACATCGGTGCGCGTACCTTCGCCGACGTCGAAGCGCGACCGCGCGGCGCGCGCCTGTTCTGTCAGGAACTGTAGGTTCTGCTCGGTCAGCACCGCGATCTGCCGGTCGCGAATCACGTCCATATAGGCGGTAGCCGCGCTGAACAGCGTGTTCTCTTCGGTGTTGCGCAGGCTTTCGACCGACGCCTTGACCTGGGATTCGGCCGCCGCCACGTTGTTCCTCGTCTGAAAGCCGTCGAACAGCGACTGGTTGATCTGGATCCCGTAACTGCCGCTTGTCAGCTTCGAATTGCTGCCGCCATTTGCCTGGCGCGTGTTCGTATAGTCGATATTGGCCGACCCGGTGATCGTCGGACGCCAGCCCGACTTGGCTATGGCCACGCTCTCGTCGGTGACGCGCACACCGGCACGCGATGCATTCAGTGTGGAATTGTACTGATAGGCTTTTGCAAGGGCACCGGTGATGGTTTCAGCCGATGCAGCCAGTGGGGATAGCGCGGTCGCCGACACAAGGACGGCGGTGAAAAGTGATTTGCGTACTGACGGCACGTTATATCCCTCATTCGTTTTCCATGGGAACCGCGCCGCGCCGGCTTATCCTCGAGGAGCAGCCGGCGTGGCGTGTTTCATGTTCCCTGTCGCTCGGCCCAAAGTGCCCCCAGTCTGGGATCAGCAACGATCGTTCAAATGCAAGCGAACATGACAAAGCCTTTGCTGCAAGGCCAAATCATTCAGAATTCGAAAGCATGCTCACGTTCGAACCCGGGTAGTGGCTTAATTGCCGCATTAAATGCCCTTCTACCGGTTACAACCCCCCCAGCCTTGAAAAAAAGCCGCGCCACGCCCGAATTGCCCTGACCCTCGACCGCAACCAGGCGGCCGCCTTCGGCGAGCTGGTCGAGCAGCGGCGCCGGCACTTTGCCGACGCTGCCGCCGATGAAGATGACATCGTAAGGGGCCTTTGCCGCATGGCCTTGCGCCAGTGCGCCCTGAACCACGGTCACATTGCCGCAGCCCAGGCTGGACAGGGTCGATTCGGCGGTTTGCGCCAATGCCGAATCGCTTTCGAGCGCCACGACGGATCTCGCCAGGCGCGACAGGATCGCCGAGGCGTAGCCGGTGCCGCAGCCGACATCGAGCGCCGAATCGGCCACGCTGATCTCGGCCAATTGCATCAGCTTGGCCAGCGGCGAAGCTTCCATCAGGTAGCGCGGACCATCGGCACTGTCGGCGATGCGGATGCCCCCGTCGATATAGGCGAGATCGCGCTGGCGATCGCCGACGAAAACCTCACGCGGCACGGAAAGCATCGCGTCGAGCAGCGGCGCGCTGGTCACGTCGGTGGTGCGGACCTGACCATCGACCATCTTGACGCGAAGTTCGGAAAAATCAGCGCTCATGTTCCAACCAATCTGCTTGCCGCGTCAGAATCGCGGTTCATGTCGACCGGAACTTCAGGCTCCGGCGCTGACGCGCGGGAGCCCGGGCATTGGAGGCCTCGCCCGGAATCGAACCGGGGTGCAAGGATTTGCAGTCCTCTGCGTAACCACTCCGCCACGAGGCCTCATTGCTCCCGGCGTTCCACCCGGTTCCAATAGGTTGCGGCGAAAATGCCGTCAAGCGGCCACGACGCATTCCGAACGGTTTCCTTGGCGCCGGCTCCCGCCCCTGTCAGATCGCCGTCACAGTCGCTCACTCACATTAGCAATCCGTTAAGCATGGCGGATGATCGAGCGAAAACGCCGCGCACCGGCTTGCGTTGAAAAACAGGGAGGACCGCGCCATGGCCCTGGCAAAACCAAAGGACGAAACGCAAGAAACCGAAAGCGTGCCGCTGCTCGGGTGTGAGGAATTGGTGCGTTACGCCATCGACTGCCTGAGAATCGAAGGCACCGGCAGGCTTTCACCGCGTGACCGCGCGCGTCTGGCATCGGCTTCCGCGGTCCTGAAGGAGATAGCGAGGATTTGAAGGCATGCGCGCAACCGGATTCGGAGGAATCCGGCACTGGCACGGAGAGACAGCGCCAGGATTGATTCTCTTCGAAGCACAGCAATGCGAGACGGATCGGCCGACGGCTGCTCAATCCGGCCGGCGCCGCCGCTCCCACCAGACGACCAGGCGGCGCCGGTGGCGGCGCACCATGGCGAATTCATAGGAGAGCACCAGCAGCCCGAGCGGCACCATCCAGAAGCCAAGGATCGGCAAGAACCCGAGGATGCCGCCAATCGTCAAAAGCGCGCCGATCGTGATTCTGAGACCGCGCGACTGCGGCATGGTGAATTCGCGCCCGAAAACCAAGATCTTTCGTACGGGTATCCGGTTTTGGTCCGCAGCCGTCATCGCGAAGAACTGCCTGTCTGAGGGGTCGATAATGTCATTTTACGGAAGCCGCGACCGCCCTTTCGGTTCCACACCTGTCGCCAAGACGGCTAATATGAGGGTGGGCAAGGCCGATTGCGAGAAACCGCCGCGCGAAAAAGTCTCGGAAAAATGCGAAATGCTGCTTTGCAAAGCCGAAACGGGTTTGCTATAGGCTGCGCCACTTGCTCAAAGAGCCTCCGTTCCCCGGTAGCTCAGTGGTAGAGCAACCGGCTGTTAACCGGTTGGTCGCTGGTTCGAATCCGGCCCGGGGAGCCAACACTCTCAAATAGTTAGTGCAAAACTGCCGCTTCGCCAAAACCGGCAATCTGGCTCTGGGGCAACAGCGGGGCTAGATTTGAGTCCCGACCGAACTGGCGAGAGATCGCGTAAGCGCAGACGACCGCGAGGCGATCACGTTAGCTTTCGCTGCGGCTGCTTTGTTCAGCCTTCTCACCTCGACACCATCGGTCAGCGTTCTAAAAAGGGTCTCCCGCCCCTGTCCTACCCAAACAAGTGAAACTTCAGAGGCGATGGGGAACCACATTTCGAGGTCTGGATCTCCGAGCGTCGCTCTGCCCGGAAAGTGAAGTTTGTAGACTGGGCAACTCGAAATGATGAAAGCATTCTTCGGGTTCGAGATCCGCACGATGCAAAGGGTCATGTTGTTGATGGTGTCGACGATGGACGGGTTGCCGCTCGCAATTACATCTCGCCGTACGTTTTGGAGCATGCGTCGCCAAGTCTCGTCCTTCTCAAAATGCTCCTTTTCGTGATTGTCGAGCGCGCCGAATTCCGCTTCAAATTTGCGAAGAGCTTTCTCGCCGTCGAGGCGTAGTCTTTCGAGGCTGGAATAGCGCCTGAAGTTGTCGGGCACTCTCTTCCATTGGAAATAGGTGTAAAGGGCGAGCAACTGTCGTTCGCCAGGATGAGGGGCAACGTTCTGCCCTTGTCTAGCCCCTTCAACAATGCGCATCACAACGGGGGCAACAATCCCCTCAAGGTCGGCGAACGCCAGCTCAAGATCGACGTTTTTGGACAAATCTCTTTCATACGACGTGTAAAGCTGGCTTTCGAAAAACACCTTCTCCGGCGGGTTGTTGAATACCTCTCTGTCTGGCGTGCGGCGGTCGTAGACGTGCAATTCGCCTGCATCGTCGACGAAGTTTCGAAGAAGGAGTTGCGGCACGAAATGATGGCGGGCCGGCGGCTTGTTCTTGATCATGGACTCCTAATACCAGCCCAGGAAAAGGCCTGCCACGGAAGCAGCCGGGCCAAATTGACAAGGAACCGGCAGCTATCCACCGCGTTCTCTCGCATGCTCAAGAAAATCGCCTTTGCCGCCGTGCTGCTTCAAGTTGCCGCCTACTCGGCTCTCCTGACGCAAACATTCCTTCTCACATCGACGGCCACGCAGGCGGCCAGCGTGCAAGGCGAGCCCGTGGTGGCCGTCACAGCCACGGAATGCGACAAAGCGACTTGGCCCGACATCCCCATTCGATGCCTGGAAAGGGTTCAAGCGAGATTGCAATAGAAAGGCCCGGAAGCCGAAGCCACCGGGCCTTTCTCCGCTGTCGTGTCTCGCCAACTTGGCAACTTACGTTGGACAGGCGGCCTCCCATTGCCGGTCGTCGTCTTCCTCCCGCTCATGGTCGCCGCGACTGCCATCCGCCCAATGGGCTTGTGAACAACGGTCTGGCGCCCCTAGTGTCGGCTCTTCCGTGCCGTCGTCCTCAGGCCGGCGTCGACTTCATCGCTGAAAATGGCGGCGGTGCCGGTGTGAGACTGCGAAAGGCTTAGCTTGCACGCGCGCGACAGTTGCGCGATGGTATTCAACGGGATGGGAGGGCTGTCCTTTGAATAAATGGCTATTGATGGCCTGTACCGCTGCTATTGCGGCGGCCGGATCTTGGTTTGTGCTGCAAAGCGATTTCAATCCGTTTGAATCCGCGATGATCAAATCTTGTGAGATGGTCTTAAAGAAGCGCCTGCTGGCGCCGACTGGATACAGGCGAATAGAGGTTACCGAAATGTCTGACCCTCTCTCGCTCCAAGAGTACCTTCAGGAAAGGCATCTCACTACAGACGACGAACGCGTAATTTTCACCAGAATGTATAACGACGGTGCCGCTGGCAAAAATCAGCCAACGAAGTTCACCCAAATCATTACCTATGACGCGCCAAACGCCTACGGAACGCCGGTCCGAGGCATGTCGCAGTACCGCTCAATCGATGCAAGCAAGGCCAGTGCAGCCTGGTACTCGGTAATCGTAGACAATTTCACGGAGACCGGGTGGCTGGCTGATCAGGTCCTCAAAAGCAAAGCTCCGAATTGATCAATCGATTGCCGGTGAGCGTGCTGGATGGTCCGTCCGAATGCTCCATTAGCAATCGCTTGACTAAGCCATTGGCCGCCCCAGAGTCATGCCTATGGCCAAGGGCATCAACTCGGCGATGAGGTCGCAATCACCGCGACCGTTCGACGGCGGGTGACGGAGGACAGGGTAAGCGTTTCCATCCCATCCTACGGCCAGCCGCATTCGGTCGTTGACACCACGTCGAATGTCAAGATGGGCCAGCACATTGAGCTGATCGGCAACGTTGCGCACCTACTCGATAAGAACCGCGTTGCGGTGAACCTGGGCATTCCCGTGACCGTCGATGCTGCTGTAGTCAGGCTGGTGAACACCTACAAGCCGCCGACGAGAAAGAGGCCCCTGGTGGACAAGCCGACATGAGGCCGCCGCCTACGAAAGCGCAACAAACCGGTCACAGCCGACAGACCAATAACTCTCAGCCGTAAACGTCCTTGTGCCCGCAAAATAATAGCATGTGTACCAGCCCGGCCTCGTCAACTCCTTCCCGTAGAGGACTGCGGTCGAAGTGACGAGAAGGCCGCCGACTGCGACTGCCGCTCCCAGAACTGCCAGCAGAGCCAGATAGAGGAGCGCGGTGCCCAATTTCGATGAAGCCCTGCGGCGAGGCCCGGTTGCTTGAGCGGCATCATAAGCGCTGTACTTGCGCCGGCCGTCTTCCCCGAAAAGATCGCTGTTCGGATAGGCCCTCTTTGGTCTGGGTCTTTGACGGAGAAAGCTCACATGAAAACCTCGGCGCACGCCGTATATTAGCATATGCTTGCATTCCGACCAAAGCGGCGTCATGCTCCGGGGCGGAAGTTGCGGTAACGTGTTTGAGGGCTAAATCATGGAATCCCTTTGTTACGTCCCCAGTGCATTCTGTTTCTTGTCGGCCTACGTCGACGTTGCAATGGCATTTATCGTCATGGCTCCTTTCGCAGCAACGCGACTGCTGGTGCTGAGAATGCGCGAGAGGTCAGCCGGCGAGCAACTTCAGTTCGCTTAACGGCTCTCTGGACACTCGGTCACACCACGAACGCGGGTGCACACATGCTGGCTGAAGATGTCGAGCCGGAAAGCGCACAAGTGGGCGAACCGGGCGTTGCGGCGGAGCCCATAAGGCCCTCCATGTTCGAACCTTCGGATGTGTTCAGATCGGTCGTCACGTTGCTCATCGTGAGGGCCGCCGTCCCGCCATTAAGCAATGGGGCAACATAAGAATTCAGCATTTGCGAGGCATTCAGCCTGTGAACAACCGGCTAGTTGGCTCTATTGGGTCGTCCCGAACGCGGCTGTCAACCGGTTGGTCGCTGGTTCGAATCCGGCCCGGGGAGCCACGGCCTCTTCTACGCCATGGCGCGATGCTGCGCGCCAGCGTGCAATTTCTCCCATACTCTTTGATCTCGATAGTCCTGCTTCCAGAGTGTCAGAACATCGAGGATCCTCGTCCAGGCTATCCGCCCGCGTGGTCGTTGCCACCGTGCGCGGCGATGAACATGGCGACGGCCGACCGGCAATAGGATTCGATTTCGTTGTCGTCCTCTGCTCTCGCCTCATCGAAGCGTGCGATAATTAGGAGATCGCATCCTTTGAAAAGCGCGGCAAACAAGCGGGCGGACCGGAGAGGATCGGGCGCGTTCAGAACCGCCGTCGCGTGCAACTGACGCAGCAAGGCCTCGATTTGAGCGATGATGTGGGCGGGGCCGGCTTCGTAATGGAGCTTGCTCAACGCTTGTTGATTCGTGCTGTCGGTCATGACCATGGCTTCGACGCTGCGGACGCCCGGGCGCAACAGCGTGCGAAGCAGGGATGATCCCACCGCCATGAGCTGATCTTCGGCCGAACCGTCGACGTCTGCAAAAAGGGCCTGTGGTATTAACTGATGGCAGCGGGCCGCAAAGGCCGCGCTGAACAGGGCCTCCTTGTTCTCGAAGTGCCTGTAGATGCTGAGCTTGGATATCTTCGCCCGCTGAGCGACCATGTCCAATGTCGTCGCTTGAAAACCCAGTTCCGCAAAGAGTTCGCCCGCGGCGTCGACTATGGTTTGGCCAAGCGCCTCGTTGGCGGGCCGGCCGCGCCGGCCCTGGCTATTTTCAGTCACGACAATTCCAGTCCTTGACAGTATCCTAATTATCGAATTACGATACCACGTAGTATCGGAAATATGCAAGCCAAAGATTGGATTTTACCCTGTCCTTCAACTCGAGTTTCTCTGGGCCGCCATCGCGCAAGGCTCAGCCGAACCCCCTCCATCCACAACACGGAGCCCATCACCATGGATGACGTCATCATTATCGGCGGTAGCTTTGCCGGCCTCGCCGGCGCCCTGCAGCTCGGCCGTGCCCGCCGCAAGGTCACCGTTCTCGATACCGGCCTGCCGCGCAATCGCTTCGCCGGCCACTCGCATGGCCTGCTCGGCCACGATCACAAGCCACCGCTGGACATCCTGGCCGAGGCGCGGCGGCAACTGGCGCGTTATCCCACAGTCAAGCTGGTCGATGCCCGGGCCGATAGCATCTCCGGCACCATCGACAATTTCTCCGTCCTCACTGGCGATGACGAAAGCCTTGGGGGGCGCCGCCTGATCCTGAGTTATGGCGTTGCCGACCAGATGCCTGATGTTCCGGGCTTTACCGAAAGCTGGGGCACATCCATCGTGCCCTGCCCCTACTGCGATGGCTTTGAAGTCGCCGACCAGCATTGGGGCCTCGTCTGGTCCGGTCCGTCGTCGCATAATTATGTCAGGCTTTACCACGACTGGACCGAAACGTTGACGGTCTTCGCCGATAGTCACGACATTTCACCCGATATCCGGGCCGATCTGGCGCGCCGCAACATACCCGTCGTTGATGGCCAGATCGCCGAAATCGCCCATCACCGGGGCCATATCACCACCGTTAATCTCGATAGCGGCCTCAATGCCGCGGTCGACATCCTGTTCGCTCATCCGCGCAACAAGCCTTCCGCAAGCCTGCATGAATCACTGGGCCTCGCCACGGTCAATACGCCGCTCGGCACCGCCCTCAAGGTCGACGAGCGACGCGAAACCAGCATGCCCGGCATCTACGCCGCCGGCGATCTTGCAAATCCAGCCATGGCCTCGGTCACCACGGCAATATCGCAGGGCGCGACGGCGGGTATCTCCGCCCAGCAGTCGATGCTGGTTTGAGAAGACGGAAAGGAGGATGAGCATGGCCGTCGAACCGGACAGCGCGGGTGTGCGCTTCCCTCCGCCCTTCGTCTATCTGGGAGCGCTGCTGTTAGGGCTGGCGGTGGAGCGGTTCGTCACCCTGCGCTCTTTCGGCATCGACTGGCGGTTGCTGTTCGCAACCGGCGCACTGCTGTTCGTTGCCGGCGCGACGATGATGCTTGCGGCGGCGAGGCTGTTCCGGCGGCTGGGCACCAACATTCCGCCGTCGCAGCCAACGACCCTCATCGCGACGACCGGTCCCTTTCGGTGGACCCGAAATCCCATGTATCTCGGCATGGCGCTTATCTATGCCGGCCTTGCGATCGGCTTCGACGGGCCGATCGCCTTCGCCTTGCTCCCGTTGGTTCTGATCGCGATTCAGACGCAGGTGATCGCCCGCGAGGAGCGTTATCTCGAAGCGAAGTTCGGCGACGACTACCGCCGCTACAAGGCCGAGGTTCGCCGCTGGCTCTGACCGTCGCGAGATCACCGCACAAGACGGCGACGGGATACGCATCAAGCAGCATCACGTTTGGCGGCCCGATATACTCCATAACCGACTTTGATGAGCAAGCCCTCATCGCACATCCGGGCTAGGTAGCAGCGGGGAATGCCGATTGCTGTCAGTTCAGCCGTTCGCACCTCGCCACGTTCGCGAGCGAGGGCCGCAGCTCGGTCTCTCAGCGTCGGCTTTGGCCCGCCAGCAAGGCGTAGGGCTTCTGCGCGGTCACGATCACGTTTGCGCATCTTCGTCACCGAGGGCGCATTCTGGCGTAGGGGAATCGCGAATTCGAATTTCTCAGCTTCGTCGATCCCGGGGAGCCAACATCTCAAAGAACTTAGCCTCGCCAATCCCCGTCAACGTGGCTGACAAAACTCGCGTTCGGCTACAACACGGGCTACATCTGTGCTGTGGAGCAGGCCGCAACGCTCCTTGAGCCGCTACCCTTTTGCGCGCCAGAGCGCCCCAATGAAAGGAGCGATTCGGCATGGGGTTCGAGGTGGAAGACCTGTCTAAGGTCGCCAACGGCCTCGCCCTGCTCGTCCCGGGCCTCCTCCTCTATGTCCGCGCTCAATTTCTCACTGGTCGATTATGATCAAAGGCGCAATCGCCGGATGCTTGCTGGTCCTCATATCGCTGCCGTCAATGGCTGGCGATTTCGGCGCGCTGACACTTACCTCGACCTGCGACCAATATACGGGTCATCGGAATCGAACCGTCTTGGCTTCGTCTCAGACTTGATCATCGGAACAAGTACCGCGACGGGCAAAGACTACGACGCCCATAACACTGACATACAAGCCTGTGTTGCGTCTACATTCGCTCCACCGTGCGCAACGGAAACAACGACCATCCGCGAGGTGTTGGCGGCATGCATGTTGATGGTAGGCCAATGATTGTCTAAAGGCCCGGAGCCGAAGCCACCCGGGCCGTGACGCCCCTGAATTAAGAAAAAGCCCGCCACGTTTTGCGTAGCGGGCGCTAGTTCATGGGAGGAAATGACACGTGCGTGCGGTCAACGGCCCCCTTTACCCAAGATGACGATACGCCTCGCCTAGCTGGATAATAAGCGCGCGCCAGTTGCAGCGCTTTATATCCGGGTTGCGTGACTTTTCTGCCACAGACGAAGAAAGCCCGGCCACCTGAGCAGCCGAAAGCCGCCGGGCCTATAGCGTGAGCCGATTTCTCGCCGGCAGGCTTGCACATGGGGAATCTCCGGAGCAATGCTGCGGCCGTGGAGGAATCATGCGAAAAATCCTGGTAGCGCTGCTGCTGGCCGCGGCTGCACTTTATGCGAATTGTGCCCTGGCACTGGACAGCAGCGACGCCCCCGTCATCGTCACCCCGCTGGCATCACGCACCACCACGGCATCCGGTCAACCGATCACGCTGCCGCGGAAGAACGTGCAGGTGCTGGTCTCGACCTATGACATCGCACCCGGCGCGACCTTGCCGGTCCATCGCCACCCCTTCCCGCGCTACGCCTATGTCGAGGCTGGAACGCTGAAGGTCACCAATGTCGAGACCGGCAACAGCAACACCTACAAGACAGGCGATTTCATCATCGAGATGATCGGGCAGTGGCATCAGGCCACCAACATTGGCGACGGGACGGTCAAGCTCCTGGTGATCGATCAGGTCGAGGAAGGCGTCAAGAATACGGAATTGCGCCAGTAGCCACCAAGGCTATGCCCCGCCCGGTGGGCGGAAAGGCAATGCCCCCCGCCCTTGCCTCGCGGACCATTCGAACCAGGCGCTTAGCCCCAGGCGCCAACCGGCTGCCGGGTCGTTGCGTTCAGCCTGTTGAAGGCATTGATCAGGGCGATCTGGATGACCAGTGCGGCAAGCGCCTTTTCGTCATAATGGCGGGCCGCTTCGTCCCAGACATCGTCCGGCACCGCGTCCGGCCGGTCGGCGAGCCTGGTGCCGGCTTCTGCCAACGCCAATGCCGCGCGTTCGGCATCGGTGAAATACGGGGTCTCCCGCCATGCCGCCAGCGCAAAGATGCGCTCGTCCTTTTCTCCGGCCTTCTTCAATTCGCGCGCATGCATGTCGACACAGGCGCTGCAGTTGTTGATCTGGCTGACGCGCAGATGAATGAGCTTGCGCGTCACATAGGGCACGTCGGCCGCCTCGGTCGACTTGTCCAGCGCTAGCAGCGCCTGCACCGAACCGGGGATGAGCATCACCGGGTTCTTGATCCTTGCTCGCATGATTCTTCTCCTTTTGAATTGTTTCTCCGGGCGTGTTTTCCCGGCCCGGACGCCTCGCATCCAGGGTTTCGAACTTGATGAAACTGTTGGCTGCCTGCCGCGTATCAGGCCTGTTTTGCGGTAATCTGTTCGAGCCGTTCGAGAATGCGCGGCCAGCCACTTCCCATGCCGACATAGCCACGCTCGTCGGCCGGCCGGAATCCCGACTGCTCCATTCGCACCCGGGTCGCCACACCCTCGGGCGTCAGTGACCACGTCACCACGGTTTTCAACCCGCTGTCCGATTCCGTCCCATCGCCCCAACTGTAGGCCAGCAGCCGCGGCGCCTCGACTTTCAGCACCACGCAGTTCGTCACGCCAGACCATCCGGGAACTGCTGTCGCACGGAATGTGAAGCGATGCCCCTCTTGCGCAGCGAAGTCATTCTGCATGAGCCATTCGCCGACGAGTGCCGGCACGGTCAATGCGCGCCATATCTTTTCCGCCGAATATGGAATCAGCCTGTCGACGACGATCGATTTGATTTCCGTCATGCCTTGCTCCTCTCGTTGTTGTCGTCGTGCCACGCGCCCGCAATCAATAACCCGCCAGCTATACGTCACTCATAACCTTGCGGTTATGCGACTGTCAAGAAAGGAATCTGCCATCTGGTCCAAATGGCGGAGTGGCGTTCACGCTTTCGCGTCAGCCGTCCTGGTGCTAGGGCTCTCGACAGCATCGTGAACTGGATCACCCCTTGACCACAAAAACTCGCCCGCCGCTGATTGAAATCTGTGTCGAAGGCATCGATGGCCTGCTGGCCGCGCAGGCCGCGGGCGCCGACCGGGTCGAACTCTGCGCCAGCCTGGTCGAGGGCGGCATTACGCCGAGCCTCGGCACGGTGCGCGCCGCACTCGACCAGGCGACCGTGCCGTTCCACGTCATGGTGCGGCCGCGCGGCGGCGATTTTCTCTACAGCGAGACCGAATACCGCTCGATGCTGGCCGATGTCGCCGCACTCAGCGAGCTCGGCGTGCCCGGCGTGGTGTTCGGCTGCCTGAACGCCGACGGTACCATCGACGAGAAGCGCATGGGCGAATTGACAGAGGCCGCGGGCTCGTTGAGCGTCACCTGCCACCGCGCCTTCGACATGACGCGCGATCCGGCCGAGGCGCTGGAAGCGCTGATCCGCTGCAAGGTCGGCCGCGTGCTGACCAGCGGCCAGCGCGACACCGCAATCGAGGGCTTGCCATTGCTGACGGAGCTGGTCCGGCAGGCCGGCGAGCGCATCATCATCCTTGGCTGCGGCGGGCTCGATCTCGGCAACATCGCCGAGGTGCGAGGAAAAACCGGATTGGCCGAAATGCATTTCGCGGCCCTCAAGGACGTGCCGAGTGCCATGCGCTACCGCAATCCCAAGGTCGGCATGGGCGGCTCCGATCTCGACCGCGAATATCGCAACACGCTGACCGATACACCGCTGGTGGCGGCGACAATCACGGCGGCCAAGGCATGACCTCTCCGATAGACCGCATAGCGCAGGACGACGAAGCCGCCATTCTGGCGCTCAACAACGAGCACGCCGCCGAATTGTCGTGGCTCGAAGCCGAACGGCTGTCCTTCCTGCTCGGCGAGTCCTTCTATGCACGCCGCATTGGCGATCTCGAAGCCTTCATCATGACCTTCGACCAGGACGCGAACTATGACAGCCCGAACTTCGTCTGGTTCCGCGAGCGCTATGAACGCTTCATCTATGTCGACCGCGTCGTCGTCGCGGCGCACGCAAGGGGTCGCGGCCATGCTCGCCGGCTCTATCGGGACCTGTTCGACCATGCGGAGAGCGCCGGCCATACGCTGGTCACCTGCGAGGTCAACATCGACCCGCCCAACCCCGCCTCGGATGCCTTCCACGCCGCCCTCGGCTTCGCCGAAGTCGGCGACGCGGTGATCCATGGCGGCAAGAAGGCGGTGCGCTACTACGTCAGGCAGATCGCCGCCTGATCCGGTGGCGCTCGCCACTTGAAGAAGCAGAAACTCACATGGCGTTCCGCCAGTCCGGCCGTGCGGCCTCTCGTCTGGCCACATGGAAAAATCGGCGACGCTCATTCACCAGTTGCGGTTGAGCCATTCGCGCGATGGGCGCTCGATGAGGTAGTAGCTGCAGAGCGCGCAGGCAAAAACCCCGGCCAGCATCGGCCGTGGATTGCTGCCCTGCTCGTAGACGAATTTGTAGAAGGGCTGTTGCCACAGATAGAGCGAATACGACCACAGCCCCAGCGTCGTCATCGGTAAGGATGACAGCCATCCGGAAAAGAACCGCGTGCTGAAATCCAGCGCGTTGACGGCAATCGCAAGCAATGGCACCGCGATCAGGTAGTGGATCGGTGTCGGTACCGAGTTCGTGAACAGGAAAACCGCCCCGACGGCCGCCGCAACGGCGACATAGGGGCCCTTCGACAAGGCCGGCAGCTTGTCGTCGGCCTTGAGCAGGCAGATCGCGGCCGACAGCAGGATCGAGGCGATGTGTACGTCGGTGCGCCAGTACGTGGTTTCATAATCCATGTGCAGGAACCAGTAGGAACCCGCGCCATTGGCCATGGCCAGCAGAGCCAGGATCAGCAGCAGCGGGATGACACGACTGCGGCTGGCAACGATTGCGCTGATCGCCGCCAGGATGATGTAGGCATGCTCTTCGATGCAGAGCGACCAGATGTGGTCGAGTGCGCCGGCCCGGTTCAGGAGAATTCCGGCATAATTGTAGGTGAATGTCAGCGCCGTCAGCGCCGCCTTCCATTTGAAGGCGATGAACGTGCCGGAGAGCGCGATCATGCCGACGACGACGAAAATCAGAAGCGCCGGATAGATGCGCGAGAAGCGGCGTTTGAAGAATTTCTTCAGCGGGTAGCGTTCGATGAACAGGATTTCGGCCATCAGCCGCCCGCTGAGCACGAAGAAGAATTCGACGCCCAGCACGCCCAGATTGATGCCGGGAATCGGGAAAAAATGACCGATCAGCACCAGGGCGATCGACAGGCCGCGCCAGCCGTCGAGATAGGCCAGTCTTGTCCTGGCCGATCGGTCGGCGATCGCTCGGGACGGAACCAAACGGGTTGCGGAAATTTCGGACATGCCGATCCTTTCGCATTGGCGTGCGAAAGGGCACGGCGGTACTCAGTCCGAACCCGGCTCGCATTCCCGCCCCGACCCATACTGCAGTGCAATATATATTTGTGCAAGTGCGAGATTGGCGCCGGTGCAATTCCGAGGCAAGCAGGGCCGCAATTGCCTCAAGCAAGGATGGGACGCGGCCGCCGGGAACTGGGTAGCACAGGCGCCAGGAACGAAAAAGGGCCGTGACAGCCCCTTTTCGTGTCCGCAATGATCTTGCGTCAGGCGTTGGCTGCCGCCACCGCGCGCTTGGCTATGACCGTGATAAGGTTGGCGCGGTAGTCGGCGGAAGCGTGGATGTCGCTCATCAGGTTCTTCGCCGGCACTTTCACGCCATTGAGCGACGCGGCGTCGAAGCTCTTGGCGAGTGCCGCCTCGATCTCCTTCGAGCGGAAGACGCCGTCGTCGCCGGCGCCGGTCACGGCAACACGGACGCCGTCCTTGCCCTTGGCCACGAACACGCCGACGATCGCGTAACGCGAGGCCGGGTTGCGGAATTTCTCGTAGGCTGCCTTGGCCGGCGCGGTGAAGGAGACGGCCGTGACGATCTCGCCATCCTTCAAGGCGGTTTCGAACAGCCCCTTGAAGAACTTGTCGGCTGACATTTCGCGCTTGTTGGTGATGATGGTGGCGCCCAGCGCCAGAAGTGCGGCCGGATAGTCCGCCGCCGGATCGTTGTTGGCGATCGAACCGCCGATCGTGCCCTTGTGGCGTACCGCCGGGTCGCCGATCAGCGACGCCAGATGGGCAAGCGCCGGGCAGGCCTTGCGCAGCTTCTCGTCATTGGCGACATCGTAGTGGGTCGTGGCGGCACCGATGGTGACCGTCTTGCCTGACACCTTGACGCCCTGCAGTTCCTTGATGCGTGACAGGTCGACCAGATCGGAAGGCGCCGCCAGCCGCGTCTTCATGGCGGGGATCAAGGTCATGCCGCCGGAGAGCAGCTTGGCGTCGCCGCTCTTCACGAGCTTGGCGGCTTCAGTGACCGAGGCGGCGCGGTGGTAGTTGACTGCGTACATGGGATCCTCCCCTAGGTGGTTAGGCAGTAGTCAGTAGTGAGTAGGGAATGGCCGCCGCAGGAGCTGGGCCCTTTTCGCTACTCACTACTCCCTACTCACTCATTCGCCGCACGGATCGCGGCCCACACGGTCGACGGTGTGGCCGGCATGGCGATATCGGCGATGCCGATGGCGTCAGTGATGGCATTGATCACCGCCGGCGGCGAGCCGATGGCTCCGGCCTCGCCGCAGCCCTTGATGCCCAGTGGGTTGCTCGGACATGGCGTGTTCGACGTCGAGACCTTGAACGACGGCAGGTCGTCCGCACGCGGCATGGTGTAATCCATGTAGCTTGCCGTCAGCAGTTGCCCGCTGGCGTCATAGTGAGCGCCCTCCAAAAGCGCCTGGCCGACGCCCTGGGCGATGCCGCCATGCACCTGGCCTTCGACGATCATCGGATTGATGATGTTGCCGAAATCGTCGGCGGCGACGAACTGGACGATCTCGGTCGTTCCGGTTTCGGGATCGATCTCGACCTCGCAGATGTAGCAGCCCGCCGGGAAGGTGAAGTTCGCCGGATCGTAGAACGCCGTTTCCTTCAGTCCTGGCTCCATGCCGGCCGGCAAATTGTGCGCGGTATAGGCGGCCAAAGCCACCTGGAACCACGGCAGGCTCTTGTCGGTACCGGCGACCTTGACTTCGCCGTTCTCGATGACGATGTCGCCCTCGTCGGCCTCGAGCAGATGGGCCGCGATCTTCTTGGCCTTGGCCTCGACCTTGTCGAGCGCCTTGGCGATCGCCGACATGCCGACCGCGCCCGAACGCGAACCGTAGGTGCCCATGCCCATCTGCACCTTGTCGGTGTCGCCATGGACGATCGAAACCGAATCGATCGGCACCCCGAAACGCTGGTTGACCAGTTGCGCGAAGGTCGTCTCGTGCCCCTGGCCATGACTGTGCGAGCCGGTCAGCACCTCGATGGTGCCGACGGCGTTGACCCTTACCTCAGCCGATTCCCACAGGCCGACGCCAGCGCCGAGCGAGCCGACCGCGGCCGACGGCGCGATGCCGCAGGCTTCGATGTAGCAACTCATGCCAATGCCGCGCAGCTTGCCCTTTTTGGCCGCGTCCGCCTTGCGCTTGGCAAAGCCGGCATAGTCGGCGGTTTTCATGGCAGCGTCGAGCGAGGTCGCATAATCGCCGGCGTCATAGTTCATGATCACCGGTGTCTGGTGCGGGAACGTGGTGATGAAGTTCTTGCGCCGCAGTTCGGCCGGAGAGACGCCGAGCTCGCGTGCGGCGGCCTCCATGGTGCGCTCCAGAAGATAGGTGGCTTCGGGCCGCCCTGCCCCGCGATAGGCGTCGACGGGTGCCGTATTGGTGTAGACGGTGCGCACATTGGCGTGGATGGCGGGGATGTCATACTGACCCGACAGCAGCGTGGCGTAGAGATACGTCGGCACGCAGGACGAGAACAGCGACATGTAGGCGCCGAGATTGGCGATCGTGTCGACCTTCAGCCCGGTGATCCTGTTGTCCTTGTCGAATGCCATTTCCACGGTCGAGACGTGGTCGCGGCCATGCGCGTCGGTGAGGAAGCTCTCGGTGCGATCGGCGACCCATTTGACCGGCACGCCGGTCTTCTTGGAGGCCCACAGGCAGACGATCTCTTCCGGGTAGATATAGATCTTGGAGCCGAAGCCGCCGCCGACGTCCGGCGCGATCACGCGCAGCTTGTTTTCGGGTGCGACATTGTAGAAGGCGCTCATCACCAGCCGCGCGACATGCGGGTTCTGCGATGTCGTCCAGCAGGTGTAATGATCCTCGGCCTTGTCGTAATGGCCGAGCGCCGCACGCGGCTCCATGGCGTTCGGCACCAGCCGGTTGTTGACGATCTTCATGCGGGTGACGTGCGCCGCCGCCTTGATGGCGGCATCGGTCGCCTTGGCGTCGCCGATCTCCCAGTCGAAGATCAGGTTGTTCTCGGCCTCGGCATGGACCTGCGGCGCGCCCTTTTCGAGCGCCTTTGTCGCGTCTACGACGGCCTTCAGTTCCTTGTAGGTGATGTCGATCGCCTCGGCCGCATCGCGTGCCTGGCCCTTGGTTTCGGCCACCACCACCGCGACCGCATCGCCGACATAGCGGACCTTGTCGACGGCCAGCGGCGACCATGCGCCCATTTTCATCGGCGTACCGTCCTTGGAATGGATCATCCAGCCGCAGATGAGGTTGCCGATACCGTCGGCCTTGAGTTCCTTGCCGGTCAGCACGCCGATGACGCCCGGCATGCCCTGAGCCATTTTCACGTCGATCTTCTTGATCTGCGCATGCGCGTGCGGGCTGCGCACGAAAGCCGCGTGCTTCATGCCGGGAACCACCATGTCGTCGACATAGCGGCCGGCGCCGGTGATGAACCTTTTGTCTTCCTTGCGCGCGACCCGAGCGCCAACACCTTCGATGCCCATCAGAATTCCTCCCGAATTTAGGGGATAGGCAGTAGGGGTTAGGCAGTAGTGGGAGGGCTCGTGGTCATATCGATGTTTGCCCTACTCACTATTGCCTATTGCCTACTGCCTATGCCGCTTGTTTCGCCTTGCCCTTGGCCCCCTTCGACATCGTCTTCGATGCGGCCAGGATCGCCTTCACGATGTTGTGGTAGCCGGTGCAGCGGCAGATATTGCCTTCGAGTTCTGCCCGCACCGTGGCCTCGTCGAGGCCTTCGGGATGACGGTTGATCATATCGGTTGCAGCCATGATCATGCCTGGCGTGCAGAAGCCGCATTGCAGACCATGATGTTCCTTGAAGGCCGCCTGGACGGGATGCAGGTCGGCGCCGTCGGCGAGGCCTTCGATCGTAACCACGTTCGACCCGGACGCCTGGACCGCCAGCATGGTGCAGGACTTCACCCCCTTGCCGTCGACATGGACGACGCAGGCTCCGCATTGCGAGGTGTCGCAACCGACATGAGTGCCGGTCAGGCCGAGATTCTCCCGCAGGAAATGGACGAGCAGCGTTCGATCCTCGACGGCGCCGCCGACGCGCTTGCCGTTCACCATCAACGAAACGTCCGACATAGCCCCTCCCTGGGTGTCAACCTTGGTCATCACGTTGCCGACGCGCCGCTGGCACTTCGGCCATGCGTTATTCGTACACCGCACAACGCACAAAAAACAACACAAGGGAAAAGGCGGATCATTGTACTTTCGATCATGGCCAAGGCACCAAAGTGCATTCCTGCGGCCCCATTGCCAAAACGCCTCTTGGCGGCAACAATACCGTCGTCGCCCGCGCGCCAGAAGCACTGAAAAGCCGCGCACAAGAAGGCGTCGGAGGAAATGCGGGAGAACGCCGCTGACCAGTTCACTGACGCGTTACGCATGCGGTTTGTCGGCGCTCACCACGGACGAGCCCGACCCGGATGTCTTCGCACGCGCGGTGGCCGCCGAGGCCGCCGCCATCGATGCCGGCTTTGCCCTCGTGTTCTTTTCCCAAAGCCTCGTCGAGGCCGGCGCCCTCTCGCAGGCGCTCACGACGCGCGCGCCTGATCTCCACCATGCCGGCTGCTCCACCGCGGGCGAGATCACGCCGCAGGGGCTCGAGGAAGGTCATATGCTGGCGATGCTGCTGCCCTCGGCGTCCTTCACGGCGGTCAGCACCATGGTCGACAATTTGTCGACATCGGGCATGGACAGGATCACCGAAGAGGTCGAGGCCCTGCGGCGCATGCTGCGCGCCCGGCTCGGCGGCGAGCGGACCAAGAACACCTTCGCACTCTGCTTCATCGACGGGCTGTCCTATGCCGAGGAAGCAGTGAGTTCGGCAATCCACTGGGGTCTTGACGACATACCGCTGCTCGGCGGCTCGGCCGGTGACGATTTGAAATTCGAGACGACGCGTCTGATCTCGAACGGCGCGGTCACTTCGGACAGCGCCATCATCGTGCTGGTCGCCACGGAAATTCCGTTCCACGTCTTCAAGACCGACAATTTCGTTCCCACCGACGAAAAGCTGGTGGTGACCGCGTCCGATCCGGATCACCGCATCGTGCGGGAGTTCAACGCCACCAATGCGGCGGAGGAATATGCCGCCTCGGTCGGGATCGTCCCGCAGACCCTGACACCGCTGAGCTTCGCCTCGCATCCCGTGGTGGTGAAGGTGGGCGGCGAATATTACTGCCGCTCGATCCAGAGGATGCATGCGGATGGCTCGCTGTCGTTCTTTTGCGCCATCGACGACGGCGTCGTGCTGTCGATCGCCCAGCCCAAGGACATGGTCGAATCGACACGCGCGGCATTGCGCGAGGTCGAGGACAGGCTGGGCGGTATCGATATGATCCTTGGCTTCGACTGCGTGCTGCGCCGGCTGGATGCGCGCAATCGGCAGGTCTTTCGCGATATTTCGGAGCTCTACCGGGTCAACAACGTCGTCGGCTTCGGCACCTATGGCGAACAATACCGGTCGATGCACCTGAACCAGACTTTCACCGGCATCGCCTTCGGCGATCGCCAGGCGGCTGAGTAGGCGGCGAACCGGGATGCCGCTCAGGGACATAAACGATCTCGACAGGCTGAAGAAGATCAACGCCGCCCTGGTCAGCCGCGTCGAGCGCTCGATGGACCAGCAAGGCAATGCCTTTTCGCTGTTCCAGACCGCGATCTCGCTGGAAAACCGGGTGCGCACGCGCACCGAGGAACTGCATTCGACCTTGCGCAGGCTGGAACAGTCGAACATCGACCTCAGCGCCGCCAAGGAAAACGCCGAGCTGGCGAATCTCTCCAAGACAAGGTTTCTCGCCGCCGCCAGCCACGACGTGCTGCAGCCGCTGAACGCCGCCCACTTGTCCGTCTCGGCGCTCGCCGAGGTGCAAACCAGTGACGAGGGAAAAAAGCTGGTGCGGCAGGTCGAGCGCTCGCTGGAGACGATGGAAGACCTGCTGCGCACCTTGCTCGACATTTCCAAGCTCGACGCCGGCGTGGTCCAGCCCGACATCGGCGACGTCAGCCTGGAGGCGTTGTTCTCGTCGCTGCGCTCGGATTTTCAGCCCGTGGCGGAATTGAAGGGGCTGTCGCTGAAATTCCGGCCGGTCAATGCGGTGGTCCGCTCGGACAGGACGCTGTTGCGCCGCATCCTGCAGAACATCCTCTCCAACGCGCTGGTCTATACACGCTCGGGCGGCGTCCTTGTCGGCACTCGCCATCGCGGCGACACTATCCGCATCGATGTCGCCGACACGGGCTGCGGCATTCCCGAGGACCAGCGCGAGGCAGTGTTCGAGGAGTTCCATCGCGGCACCTCGCCGGCCAATGCCGAGCTCGATGGCGGCGGGCTTGGGCTCGGGCTCGCCATCGTGCGCCGCATGGCCGGCGCGCTCGGCCACCCCGTGACGTTTTCATCCAAGGTCGGCCGCGGCACCATCTTCCATATCGATGTTCCCGTCGGCCTCGGCGCACCGGCCGATGCCATCGCCAGCGCCGCCAGCATGGAGCGACCGCGCGGCTACGGCCTGTTCGGCACCAAGGTGCTGCTGGTCGAGAACGACGCCGAGGTGCTGGACGCCATGACCTTCCTGCTCGAACGCTGGCAGTGCCTCGTGCGCGCCGCGACCTCGACCGACGATGCGCTCGACATGCTCGGCGATACCGACTGGGTGCCTGACATCGTCATCGCCGACCAGCATCTCGACGGCGGCGATCTCGGCACCGCCACCATATCGGAGGTCCGCGACTATCTCGGCCGCGCCGTGCCGGCGCTGATCGTCACCGCCGACGGCTCGGAGGCCGTCGCCAAGGCCGCCCGCTCAGCAGGCATCGAACTGATGCGCAAGCCGCTGAAGCCCGCGCAACTGCGCGCGCTGCTGGCGCATTTGCTGGCTTAGGGTCCCCAGCGGGGAGTTAAGGCTCAAAACCCGGCCTGATCGCGAAACAACTCCGCATTGTCCAGCTTCGACACCTCGATCACCGCTTGCGTGCGGCTGTACACATTCAGCTTGCGCAGGATCTCCGAGACATGCGCCTTGACGGTCGTCTCACCGACCTGCAGTTCGTAGGCGATCTGTTTGTTGAGCAGGCCCTGGCGCAGCATCTGCAGCACCCTGAGCTGCTGCGGCGTCAGCTTGGAAAGGCGCTGGAGCATGTCGGCGCGGTCGGTGCTGTCGGCGCCCGGCGGCAGGCCCTCATAGGTTTCCGGCACATAGATCGCGCCGTCCATCACCGAGCGGATGGCGGCGGCGAGATCGCTCTTGCGCGCCGATTTCGGGATGAAACCGGCAGCGCCGTAGGACAAGGCCTCGGAGATGATTCTCGGCTCCTCATAGCCCGACACGATCACCACCGGCAGGCGCGGATAGCGGGTCCTGAGCTGCAGCAGCCCGTCGAAGCCGTGCACGTCGGGCATGCTGAGGTCGAGAAGTGCAAGGTCGAAAGGCTTTGCGTCGGCCAGCAGGTCCAGCGCCTCGGCGATCGAGCGCGCTTCGACCGTGTCGACCTCGGGATAAGCCATCTGCACGGCGCTGTGCAGCGCTTCGCGAAACAGCGGATGGTCGTCGATGATAAGGAACCGGGCACGATCGGTAGGGGCTGTCATAGGGCTCGTTCCGGTTTACCGGGCACACCATAGTCTCCTGACTGTGGCCGGATTATTGGCAAATAGTCTATCGCCGGTCGATGAAATTCATCGCTGCAAAAATGACCGGATGCCTGAATTCCTCATACAACCGCGGCGAAGCCCATACTTTGCGAAAAGCGACGCCTTGCCCGCCCCCCGAAATCGGCCGAATGTGCCGCCATCAAACGCAGAGACAGCCATGACCGCCTACGTCCTTCCCGTCCCGCCAACGCCTTCTGTCGCCATTGCGAATTCCGGCGAACGCTTTGCCGTGCGGCGTATTTTCTGCGTCGGCCGCAATTATGCGGCGCATGCGCGCGAATTCGGCAATGACGAGCGTGATCCGCCCTTCTTCTTCACCAAACCGGCCGACGCGGTGGTCGATTCCGGCATTGATATCCCCTACCCGCCGCTGACCGAAAACCTTCACTTCGAGATCGAGCTGGTGGTCGCGATCGGCACATCCGGCTTTCGCATATCCCGCGACAAGGCGCTGGACCATGTCTGGGGCTATGCCGTCGGCATCGACCTCACCCGCCGCGACCTGCAGGATGCCGCCAAGAAGGCGGCCCGGCCCTGGGACTGGTCGAAGGCGTTCGACCGTTCCGCGCCTTGCGGCCCGCTGGTTGCCGCGCGGAAATCCGGGCACCCGGCGAAGGGACGTATCTGGCTCGCCGTCGACGGCGCGGTGAAACAGGATGCCGACCTCGCCGAATTGATCTGGCCGGTGGCCGACATCGTCTCGATCTGCAGCGAAGCAGTCGAACTGCAACCGGGCGACCTGATCTTCACCGGCACGCCGGCCGGTGTCGGCGCGGTCAAGCCGGGCGAGACGATATCAGGCGGCGTCGACGGCATCGGCACGATCGAAATAGCCATCGGCCAGCCAAAGTCATGAGCGACATTGTCCTGCACAACTACTTCCGCTCCTCCACCTCGCACCGGGTGCGGATCGCCTTGGAGATGAAGGGGGTGGGCTATGACTACATCCCGCATCACCTGCGCCATGGCGAGCATCTGGAAGCAGCCTATCTCGCGGTCAACCCCCAGGGTCTGGTGCCGGCGCTGATCTGGAGCGACGGCATGCACCTGACGCAATCGCTGGCGATCATCGAATTTCTCGACGAGACCATACCTGAACCCCCGCTATTGCCGAAAGACCCGCCCAGTCGGGCACGGGTGAGAATGCTGGCGCAGATCATCGCCTGCGACATCCACCCGGTGAACAATCTGCGCGTGCTGACTTCGCTGCGCACCCTCTTCGGCGCCGGCGACCAGGATGTCGCCAACTGGTTCCGCCATTGGGTCAATGAAGGTTTCGGGCCGCTCGAGACATTGCTGACGGCTTCGCGCGAAACCGGCACATTCTGTCACGGCGACACCTCGGGCCTGGCCGACATCTGCCTTGCCGCGCAGGTCACCAGCAATGCGCGCTTCGGCGTCGACCTGGCGCCCTACCCGACAATTTCGCGCATCAATGCCGCCTGCATGGCGCTGCCGGCCTTCCAGAAAGCCGCGCCGCAGAACCAGATCGACGCAGAGTAGGTTTCGTCTGCCCACGCACAGCCGCAGCGCCCCGAATAGCAATGCCAGAAGGCCGATGACCGCGCCAACGCGCGACTGCTCGCCACGGTAACCCGGCTTGGCGACTTTCCTGCCCAGGGAAGGCCGACAGACTCAGGCGTCCTGACTCCCCGCCCAGCATATCTCGCGGAATCGATTTCCGCTTGACCGGCCAGGGAATCGGCTATCGTTTCCGGTAACGCATGCCGTCAAGGGTGGAGTGACCGATGAAAGCCGTCGTCTTCGAGAAATTCGGCGAAGCGCCGACCATCCGGACCGTGCCCGATCCGAAGCCGGCCGCCGACGGGGTCGTCATCAAGGTCGAGGCGACAGGGCTCTGCCGCAGCGACTGGCACGGATGGATGGGCCATGACGCCGATATCCGCCTGCCCCACGTGCCGGGCCACGAACTGGCCGGAATCGTTGTCGCCGCCGGCAAGCACGTCGCCCGCTGGAAGGCAGGCGAACGCGTCACCGTGCCGTTCGCCGTCGGTTGCGGCCACTGCTTCGAATGCACATCAGGCAACCATCAGGTCTGCGAGCACCAATCCCAGCCTGGCTTCAACGCCTGGGGCTCGTTCGCCGAATATGTCGCCATCGAACACGCCGACACCAATCTGGTGCGCCTGCCCGACGAAATGGAATTCGCCACCGCCGCCAGCCTCGGCTGCCGCTTCGTCACCTCGTTCCGCGCCATCGTCGACCAGGGCCGTGTGACACCAGGTGAATGGGTGGCGGTGCATGGCTGCGGCGGCGTCGGCCTGTCGGCGATCATGATCGCCAGTTCGATGGGCGCCAATGTCATCGCCATCGACCTCACCGAGGAAAAGCTGGACTTCGCCAAAAAGATCGGTGCCGTGGCGACCATCAACGCTTCGACGACGCCGAACGTGGTCAAGGCGGTCAAGCAGATCACCAATGGCGGAGCCCACATGTCGATGGACGCGCTGGGCCACCCCACGACGTCCTTCAACTCGATCGCCAATCTGCGCCGGCGCGGCCGTCACGTGCAGGTCGGCCTGATGCTGGGCGAGCACGCCCGCCCGCAAGTGCCGATGGACAAGGTGATCGCCTTCGAACTCGAAATCCTCGGCAGTCACGGCATGCAGGCCTATCACTACCCCGCGATGATGGAGATGATCCGCCACGGCAAGCTCAAGCCCGAACTGCTGGTCGGCAAGAAGATCAGCCTTGACGAGGCGCCAGCGGCCTTGATGGCGATGGGCGGTTTCGAGGGCATCGGCATCGGCGTGGTGACGAAGTTCTAGCACTACTTTGGCAGATTTTTAGCGGCGGCGCGTTTTTGGAATTCCCAAGAGAGAGTTTGCGTGATTCATGGGAGGTCGGCTTGTGGAGGGCCGATCAATGGATGTGGACTGGCAAGCCGATCTCGAGCACTGGCTTCAACCGTTTTTGGCAGGTCTTTCGCATCCAGCTCGGCGCCGGATGTGTCCGCTGTACATTGCTGGTCTGATCGGGCCGGGCGACCGTAAGAGCGTACAACCGATGGCCGCGCGCACTGGCGAGGTCGGCTACGATCAGCTTCATCATTTCGTCGCGGCAGGGGTTTGGGACAGCGCCCCGCTCGAGGCCGCCCTGCTGAAGGAGGCAGATCGCCTGGTCGGCGATG